>JAFKJJ010000606.1 GCA_017306025.1 Planctomycetota bacterium | reverse complement strand
AACCTTGCGGATGCGTTTGTTGCCGAGGTCGGTGATGTAGAGATCTTTCTTGTCCGGGTCGAAGCCGATGCAGAACACGCCATCGAATTGTGCGTCCGCGGCCGGACCACCGTCACCCTTGAAGCCCTTCTCGTAGCGGCCCGCAAACGGCCGAACTCGATCCACGGAGGGCGAGTAGACCCGAACGCGATTGTTCCACGTGTCCGCGAGGTAAATGTTGTCGAATAAGCCGACCGCCAAGCTGTGCATGCCGTTGAATGTTGCCTTCGCGCCCGGACCGGCGTCACCGTCATTCCCCTTCTTCCCTTCACTCCCGGCGAGCGTGACCAACTTCCCGTCCGGCCCGATCGCGCGAAGCCGTTCGCCCTTCGCCATCTCGACGATCAAAATACGGTCGCCCAAGAAGTCCACGCCGAACGGCTGGATCAGCTTCGCCTTCGTGGCCTCGGTCCCGTCGGGGCCGTCGCCCCCGCCGGCGACGAGCACCAGCTTGTCCGCGCGGGCCGCGGGAGCGGAAAGGAACAACAGGCACGACGCGAGCAGCACGCGGCGCATAGCGGTCCTCCGGTTTCGATCGGTGAGGAGAGGGTACGCCGGTCGGGGTGTCGGCGTCAACGCGGCGCGGGTATCTTTACACCACCTCTGTTGTGCGCCGTGAAAGGAGTCGCGTCGGTGCTCCACCCGATCGAATTGGTGCTCGCGCTGCTGGCGGTCGTCGTGGCGCTCGGCGTCGCGGCTCGGCGGCTCGGCGTCGCGGAGCCGATCCTGTTGGTCGTCGGCGGGCTGGTGCTCGGCCTTCAGCCGTGGGCGCCGGGCGTCGCCCTCGACCCGCAACTCGTTTTCCTGCTGTTCCTGCCGCCCCTCCTGTACGCGGCCGCGTTCCGGACGCAGTGGCCCGATTTCCGCGCGCAACTGCGGCCGATCGTGCTCCTGGCGGTCGGGCTGGTGCTGTTCACGGCCACGGCGGTGGCGCTGGTCGCGCATTACGTCGTCGGGCTGCCGTGGGCCGTGGCGTTCGTGCTCGGGGCGATCGTGTCCCCGCCGGACGCGGTCGCGGCCGTCGCGGTCACCCGGCGCCTGCGCGTGCCGCGACTCGTCGTCACGATCCTCGAGGGGGAGAGCCTCGTGAACGACGCGTCGGCGCTCGTCACGCTGCGGGTCGCGGTCGCGGCCGTGGTGACCGGGGCGTTCTCGCTCGTGGACGCGGGCGTGCAGTTCGTGCTGGTCGGCGCCGGCGGGGTCGCCCTCGGCGTGGCCGGCGCGTGGCTGGCCGTCCGGCTGCACGCCTGGCTCGACCGGAACGACCGCGCCGACTCCAAGCTGACGATCACCGTCACCCTGCTGACGCCGTACGCCGTGTACCTGACGGCGGAGCACCTGCACCTGTCGGGGGTGCTCGCGGCGGTCAGCGCCGGGCTGTGGGTGGGCAACCGGTGCGAACAGGTGTTCTCGGCCGCGCTGTACGAGGAGGCGCGGGCGGTGTGGGAGTGGATCGAGTTCCTGCTCAACGGGCTGATCTTCCTCCTCGTCGGCTTCGCCCTGCGGAACATCCTTGAGAATTTGACGGGCGCCTATGCGCCGGAAGACCTGCTGGTCCACGCCGGGGCGGTGGTCGCGGCCGTGGTCGTGGCGCGGCTGGTGTGGATGTTCCCCGGCGCGTACGTCCCGCGGTGGTTCGACCGCAACGTGCTCGGCGCCGCGACGCCGTACCCGCCGTGGCAGAGCGTGACGGTGGTCGGGTGGGCGGGGATGCGTGGGGTGGTGTCGCTGGCCGCGGCACTGGCGCTCCCGCTGACCACGGCCGACGGCCGGCCCTTCCCCGGCCGCGATCTGATCCTGTTCCTCACGTTCTGCGTCATCTTCGCCACGCTCGTCGGTCAGGGGCTGACACTGCCGGTTCTGATCCGCGGGTTGGGCGTGACGAAACCCGCGGGGGAGGAAGAAGGCGAGTCGTCGGAGCAGTCGGATTCGGCTCGCGGCGGCGCGGGCCGTGCGGATATGGTGGGGCGCACGGAAGACCTTGTCGAACGGAGGAGATCATGCGACTGATGGGGGCGGGTGTGGTTCTCGCGGTGTGCGGACTCGTTGCGGCCGACGACAAGGAGGTGGAGAAGTTCGACGCGGCGAAGCTGGTGGGCCGGTGGGAGCCGAAGGAGCCGAAGAAGGGCGAGGCGTTCGTGCTGGAGTTCACAAAGGACGGCAAGATGATCGTCAAGGGCACGCTCGACGGCAAGCCGCAGACGCTCGAAGGCGGTTACAAGCTCGACGGCGCCAAGTTGTCGTTCGAACTGAGGACGCCCAACGAGACGATCAAGGAGGCGGTCACGCTCCTCAAGCTGACGGACGACGAGTTGGAGGCCCGCGAGAAGGACGGCCGCGTGGAGGCGCTCAAACGCGCCAAGGTGAAGGAGAAGTGATCCGCGGAGTAGTCGGCACACTCCGTGTGCCGTTGCTTCTCCTCCGGTCGAGCAACGGCACACGGAGTGTGCCGACTCTCCGAGGTCATTTTTGGAGTTCACCCAGTGTGGATAAGTAGCTTTGGGTGTGGGTGGAGGAGTTCGCGGAGGAGCGTGGCAATCCAGTCGAAGAGGTAGG
>JAFKJJ010000605.1 GCA_017306025.1 Planctomycetota bacterium | reverse complement strand
GCATCGCCGCGCTGCCGGTGCCCTCGCCCGGCCTCGACAGGTCCTCGAACGGCACCGGCGGAACTTCGATGTGCAGATCAATGCGATCGAGCAGCGGCCCCGAGATGCGCCCCATGTACTTCTCGACCGCGATCGGGGCGCACTTGCACAAGTGCCGACCCTTTGGGAAGGCTTCTCCGGCTCGTCGGACCATCTGCCTGATGTTTCGGAAGGTTTCAAAGTGTAGCCGCATCCAAACCACCAACGGGAGAAACGATGAACTCGGGAGATGAATCAAAGCCCACAAATTCCATGAATGATGGTGACATTTTCACTGGAGGCAAACTCACCACCGCACACCGGCCCAGCAGGTGGCACCGAGCGTCATTCTGGCAGGCAACCGCCCCAAGGCTCGCCGTCTCATTCGCTCGACCAGTCGGCACTGGACACTTAGTTTCCGCCCGGGTACTCTGGTTTTTCCCTTGCATTTCCTTCATAAAAGACACACATTTTTTTCGGGGAGGTGTCAAAAATGACTCATTTTTAAGTCGATTCGTCTATCTATTCGCCTTTTGACCGATAGATCTACAGACCACTTAGTGAACAAAATTACTCTTGACAAATGCCAGATTCCGGGTATATGAACTGCACGCTCTAAGAACGTGAGGTCATCAGGCAACAGTCAGGCGAGATGGTCTGGGCGGTGTCCATCAAACAGGAGACTCACCGTGCCGGCAGCCTTTATCCACAATCCTGACTCCGTGACATCTTTTTTGGTGCCACATTTGCGTATTTGCCCTCGTAGTCCTTTTCGGCGGCCAGTGGGGCCGTATGCGGCAAGCGCAGCTTGGTGACGCCCGCAAGCTTCTTGGGCACCTCGCCCACAACAACAAGAAATCCGCTCGACAGGCACGATCGACTAGACGGTACTAGCCCCCAAGGGTACGTGCTGCGGCCAAGTGCGCACCATTGGCATGCTGAGCGAAGTATCCGGGATCGAGCAAATAAACCTAAGATTCAAGGCGGGTCGCAATGTCTAAGGAAAAAAAAGTGTGGGTGCAACCCGTCGACCCACTGAAGAGGGTGGATGATGACAAGGACACCCCCGTCGCCCACGCCGACGCGACAGTGACGATGCCATCCGTCGATCCACAAATAGGAGCCGGCAATTCCGACCCACCGGCGACCCCTCCGCCAATTCCGCCGACCTCGTCCATTCCACCAACTATACGCTTTCCACCGCCTGACTTTGACAAACTTCTCGCAGACACGGCCGAAGGCAACGCCGAGATTGCCGAGGTCACCCGATGGGGCCGATACCGCCGATGCTTCTTGGCCTTCTTCAGTGGGATCGGAGAATGCTTGAACATTTCGCCCACCCTGCCGGCCTTGGAATTTCAAGAGGAGAGCGATCGACCGGGCGAGTGGGCCGCAGCGTGCCACGAGTTCACCGAAGCTTTTAAACTGGTCACGGAACGCCTTCCTCTTTCTGGCCATTGGGCCGAAGATCCTGTAGCGTCCCAGCCTGCGGATTCGACAGCCAACACTCCCGAGATCGCCTAGACACGCCCTTATTGTCTCGTAAAGTACAAACAATCGAAGCAACCAGCTTCAACATAAAATCTGCCGTTCGCAAGTGCATTTAGATTAGTGATGCAATTTATGACGAAGAAACCTGGACACCCCTCTGGGGTATCTTCTTCCTCAACTCTTCCGCATCCGCCGAATTCGCCGGCTCTATCATCACAGACCGGGGCGGAGCCGATGGCATTACCAGACCCGCAGATCCTTGCGGAGTACGAGAAAATATACCCTGGCTTCACTGCTCAGCTCTGGGCCTGGGTACAGAAAGAGGGCGACCGTCGACATGAGGTGACCATGCAGCAACACAAGGCACAAATCGCCGACCGGGAAGCCGTCCTCTCGATTGCACGACGAGGCCAAGTTTGCGGACTTCTCATCGGACTCGCTGCGATCGCGGTTGGAGGGTTGACAGCAACGAACGGTGCCCCGTGGCCGGGGGCTTTTATCGGCGGCGGCGGTGTAATCGGACTGGTGTCCGTGTTTGTCGTCGGGACCCTCCAGCGACTTCGTGAGGACAATCCAAAGCGACTCAAAGTCTGACGATCGCAGCCCTCATTGGCAAAGGGCCAGATAAACTCGCTGATTCGGTCGCAGTTTGCCCCGCCCGACCGGTCGCTTCAGGGGCCGTTTTCCACAGCTTCTCTTTCACTGGAATGCATCCGACCCCTCCTACCATCGGCTGATTACTTCCAATTACTCTAGAAGACCGAAGCAAAGGCCATCACCTCCGGCTGCCGCCACACGTTCGCGACCGACGGTCTGGCGAACGGGCTGCCCGAGGCTCACCGCCGCGAAGAAGCCCGTGTCCACCGCGCGGGGCCGCTATCCTTTTACGGAGCGGCCCGTTCCCGAACGGCAAATGATTTTGCAATCTGGGGCACACTACCGCTCCCAGAGTTTGCGGTCGAGGGCGCGGAACCCGATGGCCTCGGCGACGTGGTCCGCGGTGATGCGCTCGCTCGCGGCCAGGTCCGCCACCGTCCGCGCCACCCGCAAGATGCGGTCGTGCGCACGGGCCGACAGCCCCAGCGAC
>JAFKJJ010000704.1 GCA_017306025.1 Planctomycetota bacterium | reverse complement strand
AGCGGTCGGCGTGTTCGCTGGCGCACGTGCGCCAGCGAACACGCCGACCGCTTGTATTTCTCCACATCCTCCTTTGCGGACGCGGCTCTCGGCGATGAGCGGCCGCGCCTTCTGGGCACTCAACTCTCGCTCCACATCGACAACCGGCCCCGGACGGGCCGTTCGCCCGTGCCGAGTTTCGGCACGGGCGAACGGAACCCTTTTCCCCCCTCCACTGGTCTAACTTCGAGAATCCCGTGAAGTGGTCGCGTCGAAACTCTTGCCAGGGCGGAGCCCGTCCCAACTACCGCGGCGGCAAGGAAAGAAGCGGGGTTCACAAGGCACCGAACTACGACGAGGGGACGATGAAGCGCAACGAGGAGCCGATCCGCCACCGAGGCGAGGAACCGGAAGACCGCGAGAGCGGGTTTTCCGATGAGAGGTTCTCCCGCGCGTCGGACGAGTTCGCCGGGGCCGAGGACGGCTCGATCGGCGATCCGTTCTCGGTGTACATGCAGCAGATGGGGGCGTTCCCCGTGCTCAGCCGTCCCCAGGAACTCGAATTGACCGGCCGGGTCGACCGACTGCGGCAGCGCTACCGCCGCGCGGCACTCTGGAGCGCCGAGATCCTCGCCCGCGTGATCGAGTGGGGCGAGCGGGTCCGGGCCGGCGAGCTACAACTGGAACGCACTATCGACGAGGTTCCGAGCCTCGGTCTGACCGCCGCGAAGATCCGCACCCGCCTGCCCCGACGGCTCCGTAGGCTGAGGCAGATGCTCGCGGAAGCCCGTGAGGAGTTCCGGCGGGTGCTGCGCGCGCGGTCGGCCGGTGAGGGCTCGCGCCGACGGCGCGCTCGCCGGCTCCTCTTGCGCAGCGCGGTGGCGCTGGCCGAGGGGCTGTCGCCGCGAATCGAGTTGATCGACGCCTGGACGGCGGACCTTCGGGCGCACGTGAGCCGGATGAGCGAACCGGCCCGGCCCGTGACCGACCGGCCGCGCTCGGCCGCGGCTCGTGCGGAGGTCGCCCGGCGACGGAGGGACGCACGCGAGCTCGCTCTTCGGCACCAGGCCACGCCCGACGAACTGGCCGGGCTGCTTCGGGTGATCGAGGGCCGGCGTTCGTCTTACCGGGAGGCGCGGGGGCGACTGGCCGAGGCCAACCTCCGGCTGGTCGTGGCGACGGCCAAGCGCTACCGCGGGCAAGGGCTGTCGCTCGCGGATCTGGTCCAGGAGGGCAACCGCGGGCTGATGCGGGCGGTCGACAAGTTCGACCACCGCCTGGGCTGGAAGTTCGGCACCTACGCCACCTGGTGGATTCGCCAGGGGATCACCCGCGCCCTGGCCGACGGCTCCCGCACCGTCCGGGTGCCGATCAATCAGGCGAAGGTGCTCCGGGCGATCAGCCGGGCACGGGGCGAACTCGCGGCCCGTAACGGGGGCGAGCCGACCGCGGAGGACGTCGCTACCGCACTCGGCATGAGCCCCGCGGAGGTTCGGGTGCTCACGGCGGCCGGGCACGGCCACCCGGTCAGTCTGGACACGCCCCTCGCGGGCGACGCGGAGGAGGGCAGCCTCCAGGACCTCCTCCGCGACCGGGACGCGCCGGAGCCCGCCGAGGGGCTGGACCGGCAGTTGCTCCGGGAGCGTATCGGTGAAGCACTTCGGCACCTGGCGGCGCGCGACCGCGCGGTGATCGAACGGCGGTTCGGGCTGAAGGACGGCACCCCCCGGACGCTCGACGAGGTCGCCACGGAGTACGGCATCACCCGCGAGCGCGTCCGGCAGATCGAACGCCGCGCGCTGGAGCGGCTCCGTCGGTCCGATCGGGCCGACGGACTGGCGGGGTTCGCCGCCGCCTGACGGCGCAACGGCGACCGGCCGAACCGGTGCGTTCCTCGCATGTCGCCCCGAACCTCCCCGCCGTGCGGTATAACAACTCGGGACGGGGCCGCGCCGCCCCGCCGCAGGCCGCGCCGTCGCGGGCGCCGGGGGAGGTCGTATGACCGGGCCGCGTTTCCGCTACCTCGGGCCGATCATCCTGATCGACCTGTGCCTCGTCACGCTCTGCGCCGTCACCGCCATGTCGCTGCTGAACCAGCAGGCCGCGCTGAGCCACGTGCTCCGCGAGAACGTCGAGAGCCGGCGGGCCGCGGTCGAACTGGAAGAGTGCCTCACCGACCTCATCGCGCTGGAACACGACCGCGTCGAGGCGGTCGCCGTCATGCACGCCCGGGTCCGCCTCCTGATGGGTAACGTCCGGACGATCTCCGACCAGCCGGAGGAGCGCGAGTTGTGCGACCTCCTGGAGCGGAACTACGCCGAATACCTCCGGCTGTGGCAGACCATGCCACCGTCCGGCGGACCGGGGCACGAGGACGCCCGCGACGCCGCGACCCGCGTGCTGGAGCAGGACGTGCTCAGGCCGTGCCAGCAGATCGCGCTGTACAACGCCCAGCGGATCGAGACGTCCGCCGAGCACCACGAGCGGGTCCTGGCGCGGCTGGCGTGGGGGATGGCCGGCGTGGGGGGGCTCGGGGCGGTCGCGGGGGCGACGCTCGGGTGGGGCGTGGCCCGCGGGCTGGCCCGCTCGATCCGCCGGCTCAGCGTCCAGATCCGCGACGCGGCCGGGAAGCTCGA
>JAFKJJ010000055.1 GCA_017306025.1 Planctomycetota bacterium | reverse complement strand
CACCCACACCTTCGCCGGCAGGAGCGGCTCGAAGATCACCCAGATGTCATCCGGGAGGCGTCGCGCGAGATCCTTCAGTTCCATCGCAGGCTCCTGGCGGGGCACCGTCAGGATAGCCGATACAATCGGTTTTGTCCGGTAGTCCTTACGGGCGCGCTGGGCGAAGACCTCCGTCGCCGAGGTCGCTGCGGCTCGGCGTTGGCGAGAACCCGCTCCACACCTGGAAGAAGGCCGTCCTTGGGGACGGGACCAACGTCTTCTCCGAGTCGGGCCACCTCGCGCCACTCGAAGAAGAGGAGGGAGCGCCGACGCCGGAAATCTGACGCAATAACGAACTGGCCCGCGCCTCGTTACCCGGCCGCAGCCGCGTCACAACTGCTTGAATTCGACCAGTTCCATCTGAACCGTGACGGGCACCGCGCCGGAGGTCGTCGATTCCAGTTTCACCAGTCCCCCGGGCACGTCGGCCGACGTCCACATCTTGCCCTCGATCTTATTTTCCCCCAGCTCCAACCGGTACTTGTACCACCGGGTCTTGATCTCGATCCCGCCGACCTTCAGCGTCTCGGTTCCTTCCTCGATCGTCCCTTCCGGCCGGCCGCCGTTCAGTTTCTGCTTTCCGGCGCCCCCCGGCGGCACCGTGATCGTCTTCGGCACGTCGGCCTTCGCGGACGGCGCCCTGGACACCGCCCCGTTGAACTTGCTGACGTTGGTCCCCTCAAGGACCAGTTTGTCGGGACCGACTTCGACGAGCGTATACCGCTCCGTGACCTCCGACACATTTTTGCCGAAGGTAGAGGTCGTCTTCATCGTGATCGACGCCCCCTTCTTGAATGTCGACCATTTCTCGAACTCGGGGTTGGAGATCTCATCGGCGGTGGCGGTCCCGGCCGCCAGGGCGAGCGCCGCGACCGACGCGAAGCAGATCAGCCGCATTTTCGTCCTCCGGATCGAACGGCAGCGGACGACGCGAGCCGCCCCTCCGGTGCGGCGTATAACCAGGGGGCCAGGAAACAGCAACCGAGATCGCCGCGGGCGGCGCCCGCGGTCGCGCGTCACGGCTTCTTGAATTCGACCAGTTCCATCTTGATCGTGCTCGCATCCGCGCCGGTGGTGATCGCTTCCATCTTCACCATGACGCCCGGCGCGTCGTCCGACATCCACACCTTCGAATCGGTCTTGAACCCGTCGCCCTCGGACCGCGTCTTGTACCACTTCGTCTTGATCTCGGTACCGCCGACCTTCAGCGTCTCGGTGCCCTCCTCGTACGTGCCCGGCGGCTGGCCGCCCTTCGCGTCCGGCTTCTTTCCGCCGTCGGGCAGTTTGAGCGTCTTGGCCACCTCGCGCTTCTGCGGCGGGCTGTCGAACGACATCCCGTTGACCTTGCTGACGGCCTTCGTCTCGATCACCACTTGGCCGGGACCGACCTCGACCAGAGTGGTGGTCGAGAGGGTCTCGGACGTGATCCCACTGACGGTGGCCGTCGTCTTCAGGGTGACGGACGTCCCCTTCTTGAACTTCGACCACGAAACGAACTCGGGGTTGGGGATCTCCTCGGCCGAGGCGGCCCCGGCCGCGAGCACGAGGGCGACGACCGCCACGAAACGGAACAGACGCATCTTTCGGTTCTCCGATACAGGGTAAGGACATCGAACTCCTCCCCCGACACGCCCGCCGGTGCGGCGCGTGACCCGGATTCCCGAAAAAAGTCAGTCGAGATCTTCGCGGGTGAGGAACCATTCGAGTTCCGCCGTCGGAAGGCCGGGAACGCTGTCCGCGAACGGAGTGAACACTCCACCGCCTGAAGGCGGTGGCTTCGAGTAACGGACTGAAAGTCCTGTTCCGACCGGAGGTCGGCTGAAGACCTCCGGCCGACAGGGCCGGCTGAAGCTACTCGGCGCCTTCTACCCCGAACTCCGTGTCCGAGCCCCGGCCCTGGTTCTCGATGTACTCCTTGACCACCTCATCGGTGACCTGGCCGCCGCTGCGGCAGAAGTACCCCCGGGCCCACAGGTGCCGGCCCCAGAACTGCTTGCGCAGGTGCGCGAACTCGCCCAACAACTTGTACGCCGTCTTCCCCTTGAGCCGCTGCACCAGCCGGCTGACGGCGATCTGCGGCGGGATCGACACGAGCAGGTGGACATGGTCGGCGGCGACGTGCCCGCCGGACACGGACCCCCACCGCCCCGGCCAGCGCCGACTTCCGATACTTCGTTACCCACACCAGGTGCACGTGGATGGAGAAGACCGAATGCGGGCCGGGGCGGTGGGAGTCCATGACCACGCCTTATACCCGCTGAAGCCGTCGCCTAAAAGGCGAGGGCTTCGACCCTCCCAGCAGAGGACAGTGAAGCCGATCGAGTTGATGACGCGCCGGCCCGCCTGCTCTCGACCGGCCCTGTCGGAACCTTCGATTCCGTTGCGCGGGCCGGTCAGGTCGGGCGACGGAATCACCGCCTTGTGCAACACCCCGAGCGGGTTCCGACCGTCGAACGGCAGCAGGCTGTTGTTCAACACCACGAGAAACGATTCACCGGTCGGACCTCGCGACCTGTCGCCCACAAAGCCGGGCTTCACGGCCGCTCCAAGTGGCACCTCCAGTTCGGTGACGAACGGGGCGAGTTTCGCCTCACCGTCGGGGAACATCGGGTTGTGTACGGCGAGATAGTCCGTCAAGCTCAGTCCGGCCGCAACCGCCGCGGCGGAACTGTCGGCGATCCAGAACCGGCTCCTCACGCGCGTCGGTTCGTAGCCGAGCACGAGCAGCGACGAGGCGGGCGCGCCGTCGCGGTGGAACTTCGAGCTGACCTGCTGATCGAACCGTCCGAACCTCTCCGGAACGAATCTCACCGGAAATGCGGTCACCAGATCGACCATCGCGCGCCGCAGTTCGCGCGACGACACCTCCCGCGCGAACCGCAAGAGCTCGAAGCCGGGCCGGTCGAGGGCGGTGCGCCAGACGCGGCGAAACACTTCCGATGCGATCGCCGGAACATCGTCCGGGCTCAAGAGGAGATGGGAGGTCATACCTGGAGTTTCCGGCCGCGGCACGCGGCCGCGTACGTCTCTTCGAGTTCGACCGGGACGAACAGCCCCGCGACCACCCGAAGCGGCATCGTCGGCAGCGCCGCGCCGATCTGCAACGGGTTCACCCACACGTCCACGTTCATCTTCCTCTTGCGGATGATCGGGCGGTAGGTCGCCGCGTACAGCGCGACCTCTTCCGGTAGCACCAGGTTGTCGGCCCCGAGCGTCGTAACGAGTTCGTTGTGCAGGTTCGCGCGCCGCTCGGTGATGACGTCGACGACGACCACGCACGCCCCGCCGGCGATGTTGTCGAGGCACTTCGCGAGGAACATGTCCCGCTTCGCGCCGCGGTCCTTGTTGCCGGGGCTGACGAACTCGACCGCGCCGACCAGTCGCCCGGTCTCCTCGTTCGTCACCCGAATCTCCATCGTGTCCGGGAACTCGTACTGGGCCGTTCCGGTCGCGGCCGGCGGAACGTAAACCGCCCGCGCCGCGGCCACCGCAGTGCCGCCGCTCGTCCCGGTCGCAGGTGGCGGGGGTTCGTCCTCCTCCTCGATCCCGATGTCGATCTCAAGGCCGCCGCCGAGGCTCATGGTGTCGAGCGCGATGTAGCCCGGTGGCAGGGTCGCATTCAAGCGCGTCGCGAGTTCCGAAATCCATCCGCTGTGGATCGAACGCCACGGAACACGAGAGGCCGGCTTCCGAAAGTGATCGAGCAGCGGCATGAGCGGTTCTCCTCTTCGACCCCATCATACCCGATCGCGACGGTTGGTTCCGCATCGGTCGCGTGCCTAAAATGCGCTGTGCAACTCCCGCGCAAGGACACCCTAATGACCGCACAGCGGCCGACGACCCTCAAGCAACTCCGCGAAGCCGGCTGGAAGTCCAAATCCGTCAAGCACGAGCTGCGCGACAACTACCTCGCGGCCCTCAAGGCCGGCGAGGCGCTCTTCCCCGGCATCGTGGGCTACGACGACACGGTGATCCCCGAGATCAGCATCGCCGTATTGGCCGGGCACGACATGCTGTTCCTCGGCGAGAAGGGGCAGGCCAAGAGCCGGATCATGCGGTCGCTCGTGCGGTTCCTCGACGAATACGTTCCGTACCTGGAGCTGCCCGGTAGCCCTATTCACGAGGACCCGTTCCAGCCGATCACGCGGGCCGCGAAGGAGTACCTGGCGAACACACCGGAGGACGAGGTCCGGATCGGGTGGTGGCACCGCGACGAGCGGTACGCCGAGCGCCTCGCGCCGGGCACCAAGTTCGCGGACGTGATCGGCGAGATCGACCCCGCGAAGCTCGCGGCCGGCACGAGCATGTCTGCCGAGGACGCGCTGCACTTCGGGCTCATCCCGCGCATGCACCGCGGCATCTTCGCGATGAACGAGATCCCCGAACTCGACGAACTCATCCAGGTCGGGCTGTTCAACATCCTCGAAGAGCGCGACGTGCAGATCCGCGGGTACCCGATCCAGTTCGACCTGGACGTGCTGATCCTCTTCAGCGCCAACCCGGCCACCTTCAACCGCTCAGGTAAAGTCATTCCGCAGTTGAAGGACCGGATCGGCTCGCTGATCCAGACGCACTACCCGCGGGAGCGTGCCCTGGGCATCGAGATCATGGAACAGGAGGCCGCCCTTGAAACCGGCGGGCCGTTCCCCGTGTTCGTGCCGTACTTCATGAAGGAGATCGTGGAGCAGATCAGCATTTCGGCGCGGAAGTCGAAGTACGTGGACCACGCGAGCGGGGTGAGCGCGCGGTTCAGCATCGCGAACTACCGCACGATGGTGGCGAGTGCAAGGCACCGCGGCGTGAGGCTGGGCGAATCGCCCGCGGTGCCGCGGAACAGCGACCTGGGACACCTGCCGACGTCGTCGCTGGGCAAGTTGGAACTCGACCTGATGGGCTCGCACCAGATGGGCGAGCGCCAGGTGCTCGAAGCGATCGTGGCCGACGCGATCCGCACCGTGTTCGAGGAGTACGTGGAGGCGCACGGGTTGCAGGAGATCGCGGACGTGTTCTCGAAGGGGGTGAAGATCGAGGTGGGCGACGTGCTGCCGAGTGCGGAGTACGCGAAGCGCCTCAAGCGCGTGCCGAAGGCGTGGGAGAAGGCGTTCGAGGTGAACGCGGGCGACACCGACGCGGTGCGGGCGAGCTGCGTGGAGTTCGTGCTCGCGGGGCTGTACGCGAGCGACCGCATCAGCCGCGCCACCCGCCACGGCCGCATGACTTACGAGACGTGAGGCGAACGATGGACGCCGTCATCCCGTACGAACAACGGCTCAGGCGAGACTTCTCCTGGGCGCTCAGGGAGGGGAGCATGCACTTCGAGGAAGAGAGTGCGGTGCAAAAGACGCTTCGGCGTGTGGCACGGCGCCTCGACGAACTCGGCATCTCTTACGCGGTCGCCGGGGGGTTGGCGCTGTTCTTCCACGGCTACCGACGATTTACCGAAGACGTCGATATTCTCGTCACAAAGGGCGATCTCAAACTCATTCACGAGAAGTTAGAAGGAAGAGGATACCTGCCGCCGTTCGAGGGGAGCAAACACCTTCGCGACACCGACTCCGGAGTGAAGGTCGAGTTCCTGACGACGGGGGAATACCCCGGCGACGGGAAGCCGAAGCCCGTCGCGTTTCCGAACCCGGCTGACGTGAGGGTGGAAAGCGCGGGCGTGTGGTTCCTCTCACTTCCGGCCCTCGTCGAATTGAAACTCGCGTCCGGGATCAGCAACCCGCTCCGTGGGAAGGACATCGTGGATGTTCAAGAGCTGATCGCGGAGTTGAATCTCGACGAGGGCTTGGCCCCGCAACTTAACGAGTTCGTTCGCGACAAGTTCCTCGAACTCGTGCGCCTCATCCGAGACAACCCCAAACCGGTAGAATAGTCCATACCGCGCCCGCGAACGCCAGCCGCTGTCCGGTGAGGTGGGCGCGTGACCAGACGCAAGCGCAGTTTACATTTCGGCATCTTTGCGGAGCCGACGGAGCAACGGGAGAAGGCGCTCCGTCAATTCCGGCGGGTAGTCGGGTAGCAGATCCCGAAACTCCGTTTCTGTGATGCCGAAAGACCAGAGGTCGCGGGCGCGTAGCTCGATCTCGTGCTCGGCGGGTTCGGGAAACTGCAGCCACCATTTCCGGACACGGTCCGCGTATGCCGCCAGTTCGGCCGGTTGGGGCGCTGGCGTCGGGTCTTGTTTCGCGCCGGCGCCGGGAAAGCACGTGGCAATCTCGTTGCGGAACTTCTCGTCGTCCGATGTTCGTGCAACGTGATCGGCCAATTCGACCGCGGCACCCCACATCCGTTCGATCGGTTTGCGTTCGCGCATGCCGCTGCTCAGAAACTCAACGTTCACACTCATTCCCGCGTTCTCGGCCGTCCAGAAGTGAAGCAAGAAACGCGTGCCGTCGCATTGGAGGCCATACGGCGGAAAGCCAAACGCACCGAGATGGCACCAGTGAACCGCGGTCAACAGTGAAACAACGGGATCGCTGGTCAGTTCCGCTGTGATGATCGGTTGGGCTCGGTCTTCGAACCAGGAGGCCAGTGCGGCTCGCCAACGCGGTGAACACGGCCGCCACCGACTCGGTTCGTCGCTAACCTCAAATCCTGCGACCATCAGTGAGGCCGAACCGAACCAACCATCGGTGTTGGTCAGACACCAGACGTAGCGCAGGTAGCTTCCCGGCGACCGGTCCTTCTCCCGCCAGCGGGAACTCTGTTCGAGGCCAAGAGCGGTCCCCAGAAGTTCACAGGCATTTTGCGGTTGCATGTGCCAAGTGTACCCGTACTCGATACCGCATCGCTATTTGCGGAAAACCGGCCGCTACAACGGGATGAACTCGATTCGGGGAACACTTCATGAGCGAACAGGAGCGACAGACGTCCGGCGGGATCGTTCACACGTGCCAGCGGTACGCCCATCACTCCGGCAGTTCCAGCACGACCAACACCGCCCGGTGGTCGGAGGCGACCGCCTCGGCGAGCACGCGGGTCTCCGTCACCTTCAACCCGTCGGCCGGGCGGTGCAGCACGAAGTCGATCTGTTTCGTCGGCTTCTCCACGGGGATCGTCAGGAGCGGTTTTCCGGTTTCGGCGGACTTCCAGTTCTTCGCGAGGACCGCCAGCGGCTTGCTGTCGGGCGTCGCGTTCAGGTCGCCCGCGAGGATCACCAGCCCCTTTGCCTTCCCGAACAGTTCGTCGAGCTTCGCGGCCTGCTTCTGGCGCAGGTCGTCCTTCTGGTGGTCGAGGTGGGTGGAGACGAACAACAGCGCCGGCCCCTTGTCGCCGAGTTGCACCTCCGCCGCGGCCGCGATTCGCTGCTCGCGCCCGCCCTCGTTGGGCAGTTCATGAACCTTGAACCCGCGGACCGGGAACCGCGACAGCACCGCCTGCCCGTACTCGCCGCCCTGGAAGTCGATCGCCCGGCCGAACCGCCCGTGCAGCCCGGTGAACCGCGCGAGTTCGGCGGTCTGATCCGCCCCGCCGGTGCGCTTCGCCTTGCGGTCCACCTCCTGCACCGCGACGAGGTCGGGCTTCGTGTCGGAAATGACCTTCGCGATCCGTTCGAGATCGAGCTTGCCGTCGGTCCCCTCGCCGTGATGGATGTTGTACGTCAGGACGCGCAGCGACCGCCGCGCCGGCTCCTCACCGCCCGCGGGCGCCCCGACCACGACCGCAGCGACCAGAAGCGCGAACGTTCTCACGGCGACCTCTCCAGACGCGGACGAGACGGCACGCGGTCATTGTCGCCCGCGGCCGCGGGATCGGCTATGATGGGCGGGCCATGCCGCGCCGAACGAAACCGAACGCCGACGCCCCGTACCCGCCGGGGTGGGAACCGTTCCTGGCCGCGATCAACGCGGACCTCGACGACGACACGCCGCGGCTCGTGTTCGCGGACTGGTTGCAAGAAAACGGCGACGAGGAACGGGCCGAGTTCATCCGGCTCCAGTGCGACCTCGCCAACGGTCGCCCCGCCGGCGGGGCCGAACACCTCCTCACCGCAAACCGCAAGCGCTGGCTCGTCGGGCTGCCGAAGGGGGTGCGCGACCGCCCCGACTGGTGCGTCTTCCGCCGCGGTTTCATCGCCGCGATGACGGTCCTCGGCCGGCACTGGCTTTCGAGATCGGTTTTCGACGAGCACCCGGACGCCGACGGCCGAGCGATCCGCCGTCTCACCGCACTCGAAGAGCTGCGGATCGAGCAGTCGTGGAATACCGTCGTGGAGCGCCCCACGCTCGCCGGCCTGCGCGCGCTGACCCTCACCAGCGCGGGGTCCGGCCTGATCGAATCGCTGGCCGGGTCGCCGGTGCTCCCGTCGCTCACGGACCTGACGATCCTCGCGAAGAGTTCCGACGGGGTCAGCCAGCGGTCGTTTCGGAACCTGTTCTCCAACCCGAACCTCGCCCGACTGCGCCGCCTGCGCGTCGGGGCGATGCGGCTGGGAAACGTGGTCGCGGAGGGGCTCGCGAACCAGCGGTTCGCGGGCCTCGAAGAGCTCCGCTTGCGCCACGTCGGCCTCGACGCGCACGGAGCGGAAGCGCTGGCCCGCTCGCCGGCCGTGGCCCGCCTCCGGGCACTCGACCTCCGCAACAACCCGATCGGCGACACCGGCCTTTGCGAACTCCTCGCCGCGCCCGCACTCCGGAACCTGGAGGCGCTCGACCTCGCGATGTGCCAGCTTTCGTTCACGTCAGTGCGAGCG
Organism: Planctomycetota bacterium; assembly: GCA_017306025.1. Lineage (GTDB taxonomy): Bacteria > Planctomycetota > Planctomycetia > Gemmatales > Gemmataceae > Gemmata. Next base: position 21,918 of record JAFKJJ010000055.1, on the reverse strand, counting down.
CTCGCGGATTGGGAAGGGCTGCGGTCGGTCCGGTCGCTGAACCTGCAAGGGAACCACCTACGCGCCGCCGACGCGGAGATCATTCGCGACAGCCCACGGGCTCAACAGTTGACCGAACTGCTGGTCGCTTGACACGGTGAGAAATTGCGCCGCACGCGGTACAATGCACCGTCGCCACCGATTCGGGGACCGCGATGAGCGAGCAGCACGACAAGCAGACGCCCGGCGGGATCGTTCACACGTACCAGCGGTACGACCCGGTGAACTTCCCCTCCCCCACCGCGGACCCGCCGGACCTGGTGTCGCCACTGATGAACCACCTGCTCAACTTCGGCGACGCCGACGAGTTCACCGAGGAGCAGCTCGCCAACGCGATCCACCTCGACGCGTCGCAGATCGCCGGGCTCGGGCCGAGCATCAACGCGCTCATGGAGATGCTCCGCGAGCGCAAGCGGAAGATCCTCGAAACCTACGAGACGAAGGCCGTCCAAAAGCTCGCGGCCGATGCGTTCCGCGACGCCGCCAGGAGCACCAACCCGCCGAACAAGCTGCGCAAGGACTTCGACCGCGCCGTGAAGCAGGAACAGCTTGCGGACCTCGAATCGCTGTACTTCCGGGTGGGCGACGACAGTTCGCCGTTCGCGCAGGCGCTCGTTCCGCTCGTCGAGCGCCTCGGCGACAAGTATCAGGTGGACGAACTCGCCGGGAAGTACGAGTTCACCGGCCGCGAGAAGATGAGCGTCCCCACCGCCCTCGAAGTGAAAGAGGAACTCGAAACGATCGACAAGTTGCTCAAACAGCTCGAAGAGGCGAAGAAGTCGCCGGCGCAGCTCGCGATCATCGACATGGAGGAGTTCGAGAAGCACGCCGAGCCCGGCGACGTCGAGGCGCTCAAGGCCCTTCAACAGCAGGTCGAGGACTACATCAAGGAGCAGGCCGAAAAGCAGGGGTTAGAGGGAGACGGCGAGGGAAAATACCGACTCACACCCAAGGCGCTGAGGCTCTTTCAGTCGAAGGTGCTCACGCAGATCTTCAGCGAGCTTCAGGCGTCGCGCACCGGGCGCCACCCGGACGCCGTCACCGGCGAAGGGGCCGTCGAATCGCCCAAGACGAAGGAGTACGAGTTCGGCGATTCCGTTTCGCAAATGGACATCCCGGCCAGCATGGTCAACGCGCTCCTGCGGGCCGGCCCAGGCTTGCCGGTGAAGATGAAGCCCGAGGACATCCTGATTCACCACACGCGGGTGAACCCGAAGGCCGCGACGTGCGTGCTGCTCGACATGTCGGGGTCCATGCGCTACGACGGCCAGTACGTGAACGTGAAGCGCATGGGGCTGGCGCTCGACGGGCTGATCCGCAGCGAGTACCCGGGCGACTTCTTGCAGTTCGTCGAGATGTACACGTTCGCCAAGCCGCGGCACGTCTCCGAGATCGCGCACCTGATGCCCAAGCCGGTGACCATCTGGGAGCACATCGTTCGGCGCAAGTACAACATGGCGAACCCGGAACTGAGCGAGTACGCGATCCCGCACCACTTCACCAACATTCAACACGCGTTCCAGACGGCGCGACGGTACCTCACGAACCAGGACACGCCGAACCGTCAGATCGTGCTCATTACCGACGGGTTGCCGACGGCGCACTTCGAGGGGAACATGCTGTACCTCCTCTACCCGCCGGACCCGCGGACCGAGGACGCGACCATGCGCGAGGCGCTGCTCTGTGCCCGCGACGGGATCACGATCAACATCTTCCTCATCTCGAACTGGAACCAGTCGCAGGAGGACGTGCAGTTCGCTTACAAGCTGGCGCAAGCGACGAAGGGGCGCGTGGTGTTCACCGCGGGCCGCGATCTGGACCGCTACGTCATCTGGGATTACATCAAGCGGCGCAAGCAGATCGTCAGTTGAAGCGAACGCCGCCCGCAGGGGCGGCGTTCACCGTTACCAGCCGGCTCAGAACGATCGCGGAGAAGAGCCACGGATGAACACGGAAGACACGGATCAGAAGAAGAAACAGTCCTTTTCTTTCTGATCCGTGTCTTCCGTGTTCATCAGTGGCTCTTGTCATCTCTTCTTCTCCGGCCGCCGAATCGGCCGGGTTCGTGGCGGTTCCTCAACCCGCCCGGTCGCCCTCGCCCTTCGACGCTTTCACCTCCCGCGCCAGCCCTTCCCTATCGTTGAACTCCACGACGGATACGGCCTCCGCGTCGATGTGGACCTCCGCGGAGTGCGGGGCGTAGTCCGGACCGAGCACGTCCACGACGGTGGGGTGAACCTGCGGCCGTTCCGGCGAAACGAAGTAGCCGTGAACCTCCAGCGCCTCGGCGCGGTACTCCGGGTACTCCATCAGGAGCGCGTGGAGCCGCCTGAGCCGGTAGTGCGGGACGGTCGCGTACATGTGGTGCTGCAGGTGGTAGTCCTGGCCGAGCGGGAACACGGCGAACCGGATGAGCGGGGCCACCAGGAACGTCCGCGTGTTGTTGATCCACCCGCGGCCGCCGTTGCCGTGCTGCACGAGCTGCCGCAGGATCATGAAGAACGCGAACGCGGTGAACAGCGGCGCCACCCACAGCACCAGAAAGTAGAACACCGCGGGCGCGCCGGTCAGCTTCGTGACGACCGCCAGCGACGTGAGCAGCAGCGTGATGAACCCGACCCGCAAAATCGACGTGTACCGCGCGTGGATCACCGGGCGCAGTTTGCTCTGGTGATACTTGTGGTCGGGCAACTGGAGGAACACGCCCGCCACAACGACCCACATCGCGCCCGCAACCGCCGGCATCAGCCACCACCCGTCCGCGAGGTAGAAGAGCGCGGTGAGCGTCGCGACGACCGCCACGAGGTACAACACACCCACCCGCACCGCCCCCTTCGACGGCTTCTGCCCCTTGAGCATGTACGGGTTCTTGTCGGTGCCGGTCGCGTTGTACTGCGCCCGGATGCGCATGAAGCGGATCAGCCGAAACGGCAGCATTTGCCGCACCAGCGCGCGAATCACGTCGCGGCGCACGAGCGGGAAGCCGAGCCAGTGGCCGCTCGTCTTCAGTTGCGACACGTCCGGGTCGCGGTCGGGGTCGTTGACGAACTGGTGGTGCGCCAGATGTTGAAGGCGATAGTGGTAGATGCTCGCGAACAGCGGGAACATCGTGAGCAGGTCGGACGCGAGGTCGTTCAAGTGTCGGTTGCGGAACAGGATGTAGTGTGAGCCCTCGTGCGCCAGCCCGCTGAGTTGGTGCTGCCCGGCCCCGACGAGCACGATCGCGACGAGCGCCACCGGCACGTTCAGCGCCCACGGCAGTTCGAGCGATTCACGGTTCTCGAAGAACCACACCGCCCCGCCGATCACCAGCGCGAGGTACAGGTACGTGCGGAGGACGTACCACCAGTTGGTGAGGTTGTCGGTCCGGCGCAGGTCCTGGAGCGCGGCCTTGAGCGCCGGATCGGAGAGCGATTTCGCGGGTGCTTCGGCGGTGGACATGGGTCGCTCGGGTGGGTGCGTCGGCGGGCCTACTTGGAATACAGCTTCTTCACCTTGCGGGCGATCAACCAGTTCGTCAGCCGCGGGAAGTAGCGGTTGAACCGCAGCAACCGCCGTGCCTCGGAGCCGACCACCGTTTCCGTGCGGTTCTTGCGGATCGCGCTCACGATCTTGGCCGCGAGGTATTCGGGCGTCATCCCCGCGTCGAACCGGAGGTCGGCCTTGCCGTCGGTGCGGAGCCAGTTGTTCTGGAAGCCGCTGTCGGTCATCCCCGGCACGATCGTGAGCACGTCCACGTCGAACCGCGCGAACTCGGCCCGCCACGCCTCCGACATCCCCACCAGCGCGAACTTGCTGGCCGAGTACTCCGGCCACGCGGGCATCCCCTTCCGCCCACACATCGACGTCACGTTCACCACCGCGGCCTGATTACCGGCCGTCAGGTGCGGGACCGCGAGTCGCGTCAACTCGATCGGCCCGAAGAAGTTCACTTCCATCACGGTGCGACAGATCTCCTCCGTCGAGTCCGCGAAGTGTCCCCAACTGCCCACACCCGCGTTATTCACGAGCAGATCGAGCCCGCCGAACGCCGACACGGCCGCGTCGACGAGGTGGCGCCGGTCGTCGGGGTTCGTGACGTCGGTGGGAACGGCGATCACGTCCCCGCCGAGCGCCTTCAGGTCGGACGCAAGCGCGTTGAGTTTGTCGGCGTTGCGCGACGCGAGCGCGACCCGCGTCCCGGCCTTCACTAGCTCCGTTGCCAGCGCGCGGCCGATGCCGCCACTCGCCCCGGTCAGGATCGTTCGCTTACCCGTCAGATCGCGACTCATCGTCGGCCCTCCGCGTTCAGAGTCAGTCTAAACGACGCGACATGAGCTTTCGCGGGGGCGATACGCAGCACAGCCGCGGAATCGTCTCGCCAGACCGTTCAGATTGCGCCGTCGATACAGACGGACCGCGGTTGGGCTTCCCAACGCACTTTTCGCCCCGGTACGATACCCCGCTTCGCGTTCCCTGCCACGGACGGTGTCTCACGATGCGCTGGCTGCTCATCGGCTACATGTTCCTGTTCATCGAGCGCCCGTTCGAGGTGTGGCCCTGGCTCGGCGACCTCCACATCGAGCGCGTGTACATGCTGTTCACGCTGGCGGTGTGGGCCGTGTACCCCAACAAGCGGTTCCTGCCGAACGCACAGCACGCCGCGTACTTCTGCTTCGCGGTGGCGGTGCTGTTCGCGTGGGCCGTCAGCCCGTGGGCCGCGTACGGGCAGCCGGTCGTCGAGGACTGGCTCAAGATCGTCGTCTTCTACGTGCTGCTCGTCACCTGCATCCACGACGAGGAGGGGCTGAAGCATATCACGGTCGGGTTCATCGGGGTAATGGGGCTCTACCTGTCGCACTCGTTTCGCGAGTACCTCAACGGCCGCCACACGTACCGCATGGGCATCGCGCGCATGATCGGCGTCGACAGCACACTCGGCGACCCGAACAGCTTTGGGGCCAGCATCATCTTCGCCCTGCCGATCGTCGTAGCGCTGTGGAAGGCCGGCATCGGCGGGAGGCGCGGCCGGTTGCTGATGACCGGCTACGTCGGTCTGTCTTCCCTGTGCATTCTGCTGACCGGATCGCGGGGATCGCTGATCGGGTTGCTCCTGTGGTTCACGATCATCATCTGGGGCACGAAGTACCGGTTCACGGCGCTGGCCGCGTTCGTGGTGGCGGCGCCCCTGTCGTTCGTCGCGCTGCCGGACTCGCTCCAGACGCGGTTCGAAACGATCATCAACCCGGAGGTCGGCCCCGCGAACGCGCGGGAGTCCGGCGAGGGGCGCATGCTCGGGCTCCAGATGGGTCTCCGCCAGTGGGCGAACAACCCGCTCACGGGCATCGGCCCCGGCGCGTGGCGGCCGGCGAACCGCATCAAGATCGAATCGCACAACCTCTACGGCCAGCTCGTCGGCGAAACCGGCACGCTGGGGCTGTTATCGTTCCTCGCGCTCATCGGTTGCTTCTGGGTGAACGTCCGGACGGTCCGCCGGATTCGGCGCGACGTGCCGGCGGCGTGGCAGAACGATCTCATCTTCACCCTGCCGTCGGCGATCGGGGTTGCGGTGTTCCTGCTGCTGTTCATGGGGAACTTCGGGCACAACCTGTTCCGGTTCACGTGGTTGTGGTACGGCGGGTTCCTCATCATCGCGCGGTACTGCGTCGCGCGCCGGCTGGCCAACTGGGACCCCGAACTGGAACCCGAAGTCGAAGACGAAGACGAAGAGGCCGAACTGCCGCCGGGGTGGGTCGTCCACGGCCCCCACTAGGATTTTCGAGTTTCGATTTGTGAGTTTCGATCCGAAGACAAGGGCGTTTTGGTTCTGTCTTCGGATCGAAAATCGCAAATCCCAATCGCTTGCTTCGGACAGCCGGTTCCGGCACAATGAGTTCACGTTCGCGTCCGCACCGGTAGGCGGCTCACGGCCTTCACCTCTCCGCCCACGGAACCGGACACCCAGCCACCGTTCGGAGGCGACCTAATGTCCGCCGGCCGCCGCGGGTTCGTACTGTCGGTCGCGTTCCTCGGTCTGGCCGTCGGGCTCTGCGCGAGTCGGTCCGCACACGCGCAACCCGACCGCTTCCACCCGACCGACCCCGGCGCCGGCCGCCACGTCATCTGGCAACAACAACTGAGCCCCGACCAGATCCGCGGCGTGCTCTCCCGGTTCGGCCAGGACGACGGGAAGAACGACTGGTTCGAGAAGATGCTGTTCGACACCGTCAAGGACCGGAACCCCGGTGTCGACGACGAACAGGTGAAGGCCGCGATCAAGCGGCTCATGTCGGACAAGGAGTTCATGGACCGGGTCACGGACCTGGCCCAGAAGCACAAGAACCAGACGAGGAACAACGGTAACGACGTCCCGCCGAAGCTGACCCCGGAAGACCTCGCCAAACTCGCCCGCCTCCGGCCCGACGCGCCCAACGGCGACCCGCTCAAGATCCCCGACGACCCGAACCGGCTCCCGCCGTTCGACCCCCGCAACCCGCAGTTCGACCCGAAGAAGTTTCCGAAGATCGACCCGGACAACCCGCCGCGGTTCGACCCGAAGACCAAGTTCCCGCTCGACCCGGACACGGGCCGCCCGTTCGACCCGCGCACCGGCGACCCGATCGACCCCAAGAACCCGCCGAAGATCGACCCGGTCCCGCCCCCGAAGGTGAACCCGGTCGACCCGGTCCGGCCGAAGTTCGATCCGGTCGCCCCGCCGAAGGTCGATCCGGCGCCCCCACCGAAGATCGACCCGAACACCGGCCGCCCGGTGGACCCGCCGGCGCCCCCCGACGGGAAGCGCCGGTTCGACCCCGACAACCCGCTGGGCGTGCCCAACGACTCGCCGGACAAGGTCGCCAAGACGAAGGCCGTCGAGGCCGCGACCGCCCTGTGGGAGAAGAACGTCGGGCCGATCGACGAATCCCCCGCGGTCAAGCGGGCCATCCTCGACCTCGTCAGCGACAACGAGGCGATGGACGCGCTCACCGACGGCAAGGGGAACAACATTTTCGACTTCCTCCAGGGCGAAACCGGCGACGGCGAGAAACTCGGGGACTGGTTCGGCAAGGGCGGCGACTCCGGGTGGGAGTGGCCGAAACTCGACCTGAACTGGGGCCGCGGGCGCAACCTCGACTGGGACGTCGGCGGCGGCCGCACGCGCGACACGTCGTCGCGCGACTGGTCGTCACGATCGCGGAGCGGCGGCAGTTCCTACGACGGGCCGGGCTTCAACTTCGGCGGCGTGACGGTGCCGTGGGTGCTGATGCTGGTCCTGCTCGCGCTCGTCACGGCCGCGGTGCTGTGGTGGAAGTGGGGCGCCCTGTTCCAGCCGCGGGCCACGGCGGCGCTCGCGGGCGGCCCCGGGCCGTGGCCGATCGACCCGCGCGCGATCAATTCGCGCGAAGATGTGGTGAAAGTGTTCGAATACCTGAGCGTCTTGATCTGTGGGCCGGGCGCCAAGACGTGGACGCACTCCACCATCGCGGAGGAGCTGACCGCGCTCGCGGCCACGCACGGCGGGACGGCCCTCAAACTGGCCCGGCTCTACGAACTGGCCCGCTACGCGCCGCTCGACGAGCCGCTGACGCGGGCCGAGCTGATCGAGGCCCGGCGGCTGGCGTGCGACCTCGCGGGGGTGGACGAAGTATGAAGCGCGTCACCCGACCCTTCGCGGCCGCGGCGCTGGTCGCGGCCCTCCTCGGGCTGACCGCGTCCCCGGACGCCCGCGCCCAACCGAACCGCTTCCCCGAAGCGGGGCCGCAACAGCCGATCGCGATCCCCGGCGGCGGGACCGAACTGTTCCGCGCGCTGCTCGACAAGGAGGGAATCCAGCCGGTCACGCAGCGCGAGCTCCACAACATGTTCGGGGCCGGCGACGACCTCATCGTCGTCGTGATCGGGCAGGTCGACGTGTGGGACTGGCGCCACCACCCGCTCCACTGGGTGCGAATGGCGATCCTGGCCAACGGGGCGGCGCTCGTCGCCTCGGACGGTACGGTCCACCTCCACCAGGCGAACAACTTACACCACAATCAGGGTAACGAAATCGCACGGTTCAACGGAGAAACCGTCGTCGCCGACTGGGCCGCTTCCCACCGCCAGCGCGAGTGCCCCTACGTCGTCCCGGTGTCGCCCGACGAACTGCCGAACCCGCCGCGGAGGCCCGGCCCGGTGTGGGGCCTGTTTCGCGGGCTCACGAAGCTCGCGACCAACGAGCCCACCTACATCGAAGAGCCGATGGAGTACCGCGGCGAGTTCCAGTACCCGCTGGCCCGGCTGCCGAAGTCGTCGGCGCAGTTGTGGGGCAAGGGGTTCCCGAGCCCGCCGCTGTTCGCCGTCGGCGGCGACGGCCCCGAGCAGCACGGGCTCGGCCGCCCCGGCTACGCGTTCCTCGCGGTCGCCGACTCCAGCCTCTTCATCAACCAGATGCTCATGGAGCCGGGCACGGACAACCTCGAATTCACGCTTCGCACGATCGAATACCTCCAGGGGCCGCAGAAGCACCGCAAGCGGTGCCTGTTCTTCGAGAACGGGCGGGTGATCGAGAAGTTCGACGGGCTCCGCGGCGCCCTGGCCAAGCCGAAGCCGAAGATCCCGCCGGAGGCGATGCCGAACATCGGCCCGCTGTTCGGCAAGCACCAGGACAAGCTGACCGCGTTCCTCGACGCGAAGGCCGACGAGATCCAGCAGAGCGACGCGCTCCACCGCGGGCTGGTCGGGGCGCCCGGCTCGTCGCGCGAGCGCCAGTCGTTCGGCCGGTGGGTGGAAGGGTTCGCGGTGATCGGCGCGATCATGATCTCGCTGTTCCTGCTCTCGCGGACGGTGCGGGCGCGACAGCCGCTCGACGTGCCCCCGCCGCCCAACACCGGCGCGGGGGCCGCGTCCACCGGCCCGCCGGGCGTGTTCGACCGTCGGCAGAAGGAGCTGGTCCGGCGCAACAACCTGTACGAACCGGTGCGGAACCTGATGCGGGAGTTCTTCGACTCGGTCGGCGCGCCGCCGAACCCCGGCCCGCGGCTGCCGACGCTCGAAATCTCCGGCGCGGTGCGCAAGCCGGAGTCGCTGCGGCAGGCGATCCGCGACATGTGGCGGATCGCCTACGGCCCGCCGCAGCCGATCAGCGCGCAGCGGTGGTTCGAGCTGGAACCGTACTTCGACCGGCTGCGCCAGGCGCACGCCGACGGCAAGTGGCGGTTCGTGACCGACGGGACGTGACGTGCGGCAGGCCGCCTGGCCTGCCATCTCCGCGTGCAGCCGAGATTGCGAATCTAAGTGGAGTGCGGCGCGCGGGCGCGAACCGAAGGCAGGCCAGGCGGCCTGCCCCACAAGACCGCAGGGACCGACACCGACGGGAGCAGGGCATGAGTTTGGCCTCGACATCGACCCCCGGCATGCCGGCCCCGCCGGCCAGAAAGTCACGGCCGAGGTCGCCCGCGTCGTCGTGGGCGCCGAGGACGTCACGCGGCAGCTCCTCATCGCGCTTTTGGCCGGCGGACACGTGCTGCTCGAAGGGGTGCCGGGCGTCGCGAAGACGACGCTCTCCAAGGTGTTCTCGCGGCTGCTGGGCTGCTCCTACCACCGCGTGCAGTTCACCCCGGACCTGCTCCCCTCCGACGTGACCGGCACGTCCATTTTCGACCGCAACGCCAACGACTTCGTGCTCCGCAAGGGGCCGATCTTCACGCAGGTGCTCCTGGCCGACGAGATCAACCGCGCCCCGGCCAAGACCCAGGCGGCGCTGCTCGAAGCCATGCAGGAGTACCAGGTCACGGTGGACGGTGAGACGCTGCCGCTGGAACTGCCGTTCCTCGTGCTCGCCACGCAGAACCCGGTCGAGCAGGAGGGCGTGTACCGGCTCCCCGAGGCGCAGCTGGACCGGTTCCTGCTGCGCGTCGAGATGGGTTACCCCGGCTTCCGGCACGAGGTGAACCTGCTGAAGCTCCACAGCAAGCCGGCGGTGGAGGTGGACCCGATGTTCACCCCGCAGATGATTATCGACCTCCAGCGGAAGCTGCCCGGGGTGTACGGCGCGGAGACGCTCTACGAGTACATCTGCAACCTGGCCGCGGAGAGCCGGCAGCACCCGGACGTGGCGCTGGGGGCCCGCCCGCGGGCGGCGCTGAACCTGCTCCGCTGCGCCCGCGCGCGGGCGGTGCTGGAGGGCCGCCACTTCTTCACTCACGAGGACGTTCAGGCGGTCGCGTTCGGGGTGCTCGGCCACCGACTCATCCTCCGCCCGGAGGCCGAGATCGAGGGCAAGCACGTCTCCGACATCGTCCGCGAGATCCTCGACGCCGTCCCCGTGCTCGAAACCGTCTGAGTTCGTGTTTAGTGTTTGGTGTTTTGTCCGACGGGCACCGGTGCCGGCCGTCGGACCGACGCCACACCAAACGCCAAACGCCAAACGCCAAACGCCAAACACGATGCTGACCTCCCGCGGCTGGTGGTTCCTGATCGTCGTCGTGTTCCTGCTCGCGCTGGGGGCGTTCGCGCTCGCCAATTACACCACCGTTCCGGCAATCCTCGGGGTCACACTGTTCGCCTGGTTCGTCTACGAGTGGGTGCAGTTCCAGGTCCGGTCGAACGCGGCCGTGTCGCGGCTCCGCGTCCGGCGCCTCGTCCTCCAGGGCGGGCGCAGCACGCCCATGCTGTGGGCCAACGTGCCCTTTGAGGTGCGCGTGCGCGTCCGGCACGACGGCCTCGTTACCATCGGCTACGCAGTCGTGGAGGACCGGCTCCCGGCCGGCGCCGACGTCCTCGGGGGCGCCGCCGACGAGACCGCGAGCATCGCCGCGGGCGAGCCGGTGGACGTGACGTACACGCTCCGCTGCCCCGCCCCCGGGGTGCTGCGGTTCGAGGGCGTGAAGGTGCGCGTCGCGGACCTCAACGGGTTCTTCTACCGCCGGGTGTTCGTCCGCGACCCGATCGAGTTCCTCGTGCTCCCACCTCTGGTCAACGACGAGGGGCGGCAGCGCGCCGACAAGCGGTTCAATACGCTTCCGCCGCCGGGCATTCACCGGCTGCGCCGGCCGGGTTCGGGCGACGAACTGCTCGACCTCCGCGACTACCGCCCCGGCGACCCGCCGAAGATGATCGCGTGGAAGCCGTCGGCCAAGAAGGACAAGCTCATCACCAAGGAGTACGAGAACGACGTGCCGGTCCGGTGCGTGCTGTTCCTCGACACGTCCGACGGGGTGCGCCTGGGGCCGCCCGGCAACACGCTCCTCACGCGGATGGCGGGCGTGGCCGCGGTGGTGTCGCAGGCCGCGGCCGCCAACCGCGACCTCGTGGGCCTCACGACGTTCGACGACGCCTCGGCCGCGGCCGTGAAGCCGGCCCGCACACAGACGCACATGATCGGCGTGCTGCGGAAACTCGCGGAGGTGTCGGCGCTCCAGCCCGGCACGAAGGGGGTGCCGCCCGAGCACCTGACGCGCCGCGCCTACCCGCTGGCGCACGAGCTGTACCCGGAGCTGATGGCGAAGCGCGCCAACACGACGCCGCTGGGCCGGCTGTGGATTCCGCTCCTCGACAAGTGGTGGGGGTGGATCGTCCTGTTCGTCGTGGTGGCGCCGCCGGCCCTGGCCGTGTACAAGTTCGCCAACATCCTCGGCATCCTGCCGCCGCTGCCGGGGGTGTTCCAGAAGGTCTACCAGTCGTGGATGAGCGGCACGTTCGACACCGCGGTGCGCCTGACGCCGCGGGTGAACTGGGTGATGCGGTTCGGGCTCGCGCTGGTGATCTGGTGGTCGCTCCTGTGCCTGCCGACGGTCCTCGCGGGCCTGTTCTGGTTCGTCCACGGGTTCCGCGGGTGGTTCGGGCTGCGGGCGGCCGAGCTGCGCAAACGGAAACAGTTGTCGGCGCTGTTCTGCCTCCAGGACGGCACCGGCCCCGACGGCATCGAGCGGTACGTCCACGACGACGAGGCGTACGCCGAGCGGGTGGCGGCGTTCCTCCAGCACCACCAGTTGCGGTGCCCCGTGCCGCTCTACGACGAGGCCGGCCGGTACCGGTTCCGGTGCCCGCAGAAGGCCGAGGTGCTGGCCGGGGAGATGGTCCGCGCCGTGGGCCGCGCGCGGGACAACGAGCTGTACGTGATCCTGGCCGACCTCGCGGAACTCGGCGCCGACCTCGAACCGCTGGTGAGGGCGTGCCGCGTGGCCCGCGCGCGGCGCCACCACGTCATGGTGATCGTCCCCTGGCCCGCGGACGTTCCCGCGCCGGACGGGTCCCCGGCCGCGGCCGACGACGGCCCGCGGCGGAAGAAGCGGCACCCGGACGACTTTTTTGACCCGGCGATCCGCCACAAGCGGGTCAGCAAGATCGTGCTCGACAACCTGACGCGGCAGTACCACGAGCAGTTCCGCACGATGCGCCGGGCGCTGTCCGGCGCGGGGGCGACCGTGATGCGGGTGGACGACGGCGACCCGGTACGGCTGGTGCTGGACCGGCTCGACCGGCTCCGCGGGATGAGGAGCCGCCGATGAGCACCGCCGACCGCACGGACGACCGCGACGAGAAGCGGCGCGACAAGAAGCCCCTGTCGCAGCGGGAGGTGTTCGAGCTGTTCCTGCGCGACGCCGCGGTGCGCCCGTACCTGTTCGGCGCGCTGGGCGGCCTGGCGATGACGTTCCTCGTGATGTTCATGAACGGCAGCGACGTCGGCGGGGTGCTGGTGGTCGTGTTGGGGCTGGCGGCGCTCTTCCTGCGCTGGACGGCCGCCCCGCCGTTCATGCTGCTCATCGTGTGCTACTTCCAGGTGTTCCCGTTCTTCGTCCCGGAACTCGGCGTCGACAACCCGTACCAGGTGCGGGAGACGCACTTCCTGGTGCAGGACGTGGTGCTGGTGATGGCGCTCCTGGTGTACCTGCGGTGCGTGTACCGCGTGTTCGGGCTGGTGCAGCAGTCGATGCCGTTCGAGAACGTGCTGCGGCGCAAGGGCGAGCACCCGGCGCGGCGCCCGACGGGCCACATCGACCCCAACGAGATCGGGTGGCTGATCGGGGCGTCCGCGGCGCTGGTGGTCGTCGGACAGGTCGTGTGGTGGGTGGTGAACGCGCTGGACTTCGCGCCGACCGAGTCGGGGTTCCCGTTCCGGTGGGCGGACCTCAACGCGCTGGGGCGGTACCGGCGCTTCGGCCGCGAGCCGGGGGAGTTCGGGCCGGGCGGCAGCCGGTTCTTCGTGATCCTGGGGGCGCTGTTCTTCGGGTTCCTGTGCGTGCGGCTGGTGTTCGGGTACTGGCGGCTGCGGACGATGAGCGCGGCCGAGGGCGCGATGGTGACGGCGAACACGAGCTGGGCGGAGTCGCACCGGGAGCGGGTGCGGGTGGAGAAGTGGCGCATCTGGGGCCGGCAGAAGGCCGTTGAGGAGGCGAAGGCGGCGGCCCGCGCGCTGCCGGAGTCGTCCGCGCAACCCGCCACGCGCAAGGCCAGTCGCATCCCGACCCGGTCGGTCGCACCCACGCCGGTGAAGTCGGTCGTGCCCGGCCCCAGGAGCCGCGCCGCGGCCGCGGCGTCCTCGAACGGAACGGCGGACTGAGTCGTGCCGCACGTCCCGGCCGGTGCCCGCGCCGTGTTCTTCGACGCGGTCGGCACCCTGCTCTTCCCCGAACCCGGCGCGCTCGTCGTCTACGCCGAAACGGCGCGCCGGCACGGCCTGGCGCTCTCCCCGGGCGCGGTGCGCGAGCGCTTCGTTGCGGCCTACCGGCTCGAAGAGGACGCGGACGCCGCGGGCGGGTGGGTCACGAGCGAGACCCGCGAGCGCGACCGCTGGCGCCGGATCGTCACCGACACCCTCGCCGGTGTAAGCAACCCCGAAGCCTGTTTCGGTCACCTCTTCGACCACTTCGCCGGCCCGCGCGCGTGGCGCGTCGCCCCGGACGCCGCGGAGGTACTCGCGGCGCTGTCCGGCCGCGGGCTTCTGCTCGGCCTCGGTTCCAACTACGACGACCGGTTATGGTCCGTGCTGGCGGGCTTTCCGGAACTCGCGCCGGTGCGCGACCGCGTGCTCATCAGTTCCGCGGTCGGGGTGCGGAAGCCCGGCGCCGCGTTCTTCCACGCGGCGGCCCGCGCCGCGAACTGCGACGTGTCGGAGGTACTGTTCGTGGGCGACGACCTGGGAAACGACTACGTCGGCGCGACCGCGGCGGGGATGCCCGCGGTGCTGCTCGACCCTCACGGGAGTTACCCGGAGGTTCCGCAGCAAATCACGCGGTTGACGGAGTTGCTGTAGAGTGGTCCGCTCGCTCCGCGAGCGGTGCGACGCGCACGGGAACGCGACCGAAAAAGGCTTCGCGCCATCGGCCGCGGAGCACCGCTCGAAAACCCGACGCTCACCTCGACGCGGCGGCGACCGAAAAAGGCTTCGCGCCATCGGCCGCAAAGCACCGCTCGCGGAGCGAGCGGACCACTCGGAAGTCACTCCGGCAGCGGCTTCCCCTTCGTCTCGGGCGCGAACGCGATGAGCACGAGCCCGGCCACGTACACCCCCGCGACGATCGCGCACGCCTGCGCGTAGTCGTTGTCGAACGCCCGCAGCAGGTTCGTCATCTGAAGGTTGCCCGCGGCCGCGATGATCCGCCCGAAGTTGAACCCGAACCCCTGCCCGGTCGCCCGCACCGCCGTCGGAAAGAGTTCCGGCAGGTACAGCGGCAGCCACCCGTAGAACGACGCCGAGACCAGTCCGAGCAGCCCCGCGGACAGCACGAACACCTCGTCGTACTTGTTGTTCAGCCGGTAGAACGCGACCATCGACACCATCGACACCACGCAGAGTACGGCGTACATCGGGCGGCGGCCCCACAGGTCCGCGAGTACCGCCCCGGCCAGACAGCCGAGCGCCGCCCCCACCGACGACGACATCTGCATGAGCGCGGTCGCGTCCGGCACGTCGCCGCCGGGGAGCTTGCTCACCCACATGTACATCCACATCAGCCCCGCCCACGTGCCGAGGAGCGGGACGCCGCTGATCCCGGCCGCCAGGAGCATCCGGCCGAGCGTGCGGGCGCGGACCTCCGGCGGCAGCCCGCTCCGGGCGAGGTAGCCGCGGGCCGGGTACAGGTAGCCCAGAACGACCACTACGAGCCCGACGACCGAGCCCAGGACGCGCGGCCACAGGTCGAGTTGCTCGGGCGGCAGCGACCACAGGTAGATGATGCCCAGCGCCGCCCCGCACCCGACCAGCACGCCGATCAGGTCGCGCTCGGACCAGTGCGACGCCCTCCCCGCCTCCTTCTCCTTCGTCCACTTCTCCGACTCCGGCACGAACAGCCGGATGAGCAGCGTCAACAGGGCGGGAACCGCCCCGACGAGCATCAGGAGCCGCCAGTTGCGGTTGGCGGTGAGGGCCGCGGCCCAGTCGGCGGGGAGCCCGGCCGCGAGCCAGCCCTCCAGTTGCCCCGGCGCCAGGTGGTTCAGCCCCAACTTGATGCCGCCGCAGATCAGGTAGCCGAAGTTCCCGAACGCCCCGATCCACCCGGCCAGCCACGCCCGCGAGGCGTTCGGCCACAGCTCCATGACGAGCGCCACGCCCAGCGCCCATTCACCGCCCATGCCCAGCGCGCCGAGGAACCGCAGCACCGCGAGCTGTTCGGGCGACTGCGACGCGGCCGACAGCCCGCTACAGAGCGAGTACATCAGCACGCTCACGGTCATCGCGCGAACGCGGCCGATCTTGTCGCCCAGCCAGCCGAACAGCACGCCGCCGGTCGCGGCCCCGACGAGGAAGCACGCCAGCACGATCCCGTACCAGTTGTCGACCTGCCTCTGCTCCGCGCCCGAGCCGAGCAGTTCGCGCAGCGCGTCCTTGCCAACGAGCGGGAACAGGCCCATTTCCATCCCGTCGAACATCCAGCCGAGCAGAGCGGCGAGGAGCGCGAGGTTGCGGCCGCGGGTGGTGACAGCGGGCAGGCTCATGTCGAAGGGCATCCGGGCGAGAAAAATCGGCGGGGATGATTAGAGGATGCCGGAACGGGGCGGAATGGGCAAGGGGCAACCGGAAATCCGTCCCGTGGTCCGGTCACTCCGTGACCGGTCTTCTTCTGTGCCGCGTGCCGCACCCCGGTCGACCTCATCCGCAATCTCGACCGCGCACGGGAAAACCGGTCACGGAGTGACCGGACCACGGGTCGCCAAAATCACCGTTGCAACCCCGGCGCGCCGTGCTATCGTCCCGCGATCCTACCACACCGGCTCCTTTCTTTTTCCCGGGCAGGGTTCGCCCATGCACACGCTCTACCGCGCCGCGCGCGTGTTCGCCGACGAGGGGTTCGGGGGGCTGATCCGCCGCGCCGTCCGCAGGCCGTTCCGCCGCAAGCGAGCGGACCCGGGCGCGTTCGCGCGGGAGGCGATCGAAACCCAGGTCGCGGCCGCCCGGATCGAGTACCAGCGCCAAACCGACGCGTTCGACGCGCGGTGCCGGGAACTCGGCCTCACCGGGTTGGACGATCACTACTGGTACCACTCGGTCGACCTGGGCGACGGTCTCATCACGCCCGGCGACTACGACTACCGCGCGCAGGTCCACTCGTTCGGCTTCCCGGCCGACCTCGGCGGCAAGCGCGTGCTCGACGTCGGCTCCGCGACCGGCTTCTTCGCCTTCGAGTTCGAGCGCCGCGGGGCGGAGGTGGTGTCGGTCGAGCTGCCGTCGCTGGACCGGTGGGACATGCTCGCCGCGGAGCGCGAGGACATCGTCCGCGAGATCGCCGCGGCCCACAACGCGCCGTCGCCGGTGGCGGGCTACGACCGGCACCTCGACGGACCGTTCCTGTTCTGCCACGCCCGGCTCCGCTCGAAGGTGAAGCGGTGCTACTCGTCGGTGTACGACCTCACCCTGGCGAAGCTCGGCGGCGAAAAGTTCGATCTGGTGTACGCCGGCGACCTCCTGATGCACCTGTTCTCGCCGCTGAAGGCCCTGGACGTGCTCTCCGGGCTGTGCCGCGGTGCCCTGATGACGACGATCGAACTGCCGTTCTCCGGAGGGCCGACCGACCAACCGCTGATGTCGTTCCGCGGGCTGTTGAACGGGACCGAAGGCCGAACGTGGTGGATGCTGAACCGGGCGAGCGTCGAACACCTGCTCCGCCGAATGGGGTTCACGACCGTCGGCGTAGCGGGGCGGTACTCGGGTATCGTGCGGCAGGCGTGGGTGCCGTACTGGCGCGAGGTCATCCGCGGAACGCCCTGACGTCCGCGAAGGTCACGGTTCCGTCGCCCCGGAGGTCGGCCGTGTCTCGTCGCGCCGCGTTTCTCCTGCTCTCGTTACTGTCGCCTCTGGGCGGGTGTCGGGCGCTCGTGCGCGAAGGCGAGGCGATCGCGTACCGACCCGGTACGGTCCCCGCCACGGCGACCGCGAAGTGCGACGCGACGTACACGCTCGACGCCGTCAACCCGAACACGAACACGAAATACGGTCGGGACACGGTCGACATCCCGAAGGGAGCGACGGTCGGCTTCCGCCGCGAACCGGACGGCTCGCTCGTCGCGCTCGCGGGTGAGAAGGTCGTGACGATTCCGGACGAGCCCGCGGCGTGGCGGTACACCCCCGCGCCGGTCACGCGCTGGGACCGGTTCTCCGTGGCCGCGCGCGACGCGTGCGAATCGGCCGCCACGGCCGTAATCCTCATGCCCTTTATCCTGTGGCAGGTGGTGACCGGCGGTGAGGTGCCCTGAGGACGATCGCGGAGAAGAGCCACGGATGACACAGAAAACACGGATCGGAAGAAGAGACAATCCTTTTCGTTCTGATCCGTGTCTTCCGCGTCATCCGTGGTTCTTCTCACCTCTTCTCACCCCGAGAGCGATCGCAGAGAAGAGCCACGGATGACACAGAAGACGCGGATCGGAAGAAGAAACAATTCCTTTCTTTCTGATCCTGTCTTCCGCGTCATCCGTGGCTCTTCTCATCTCTCCTCACCTCTTCTTGTCCGGGCCGCCGAACCGGCCTGGCTCGTGACGGTTCCTGAGTTCACCCGCTACGTTCGGTGCTTGCATTTCTCGGCGCGATGTCGCATTCTGCATCTCTAGCCTTCCCGCACGGAGTCCCACCTGATGCGCCTTCCCCTCGCGCTCCTCGCGCTCCTCCTCTGCTCAACGGTCGCACCCGCCGACGACGCCCTCACCCCCGAAGAAGCGGTCAAGCGGTTCAAACTGCCCGACGGCTTCAGCGTCCGGGCCGTCGCCACGGAACCGATGATCCGCCAGCCCGTCAGCATGAGCTTCGACGCGCGGGGGCGGCTGTGGGTACTCCAGTACCTGCAATACCCGCACTACGCCGGGCTCAAGCCCGTCAAGCAGGACCAGTACCTCCGCACCGTTTACGACAAGGTGCCCGAACCGCCGCCGCACGGCCCGAAGGGCGCCGACCGCATCACCATCTGCTACGACCCCGACGAGAACGGCGTGTTCCGCAAGTCGAAGGACTTCGTCACCGGGCTGAACATCGCCAGCGGGTTCTGCGTCGGCAACGGCGGCGTGTACGTCGTCCAGCCGCCGTACCTGCTCTTCTACCCCGACAAGAACGAGGACGACGTGCCGGACGGCGACCCGCAGGTGTTGCTGTCCGGGTTCGGGATCGAGGACTCGCACTCGCTCGCCAACTCGCTCCAGTGGGGGCCGGACGGCTGGCTCTACGGCGCGGCCGGGAGCACCAGCACGTGCAAGATCAAGAACCCGGCCGGCAAGCCGACCGACCCGCCGATCGAGTTCCAGCAGGGCGTCTGGCGCTACCACCCGAAGACCAAGCGGTTCGAGCTGTTCAGCGAGGGCGGCGGCAACACCTACGGCCTCGACTTCGACCGCAACGGCCAGGTGATCGCCGGCACCAACTGGGGCGGGTTCGCGTGCCTGCACCAGCTGCAGGGCGCCTACTACGTGAAGGGCTTCAGCAAGCACGGCCCGCTGCACAACCCGTACACCTACGGCTACTTCGATCACGTCCCGTACACGAACTTCAAGGGGGGACACGTCACCTGCGGCGGCGTGGTGTACGAGGCCGACGTGTACCCGGAGGAGTACCGCGGACAGTACATCGCGGGGAACCTGCTTTCGAGCGCGATCTACTGGCACAAGCTCGACGCGGTGAAGTCGTCGTTCAAGGCCAGCCACGGCGGCGACCTGATGACCAGCGCGGACCCGTGGTTCCGCCCCGTCGACCTGATGCTCGGGCCGGACGGCTGCGTCTACGTCGCGGACTGGTACGACAAGCGGGCCGCGCACCTCGACCCGGTCGACTCGTGGCACAAGAGCAGCGGGCGCATCTACCGCATCGAATACCACGGAGGGCCGGCCGGACCTGTCGGCCGGACCGACACGCCCCGAGGACCGAAGTACGAGACGTTCGACCTGCGGAAGAAGAGCACCGCGGAACTCGCGGAGCTGCTCAGGCACCCGAACATGTGGTGGCGAAAAGAGGCGCGCCGGCTCATCGCCGAGCGCGGCGACGCGAGCGTTCACCCGAAGCTCCGCAAGTGGCTGCTCACCGAAAAGGGACAGCTCGCGCTCGAATCGCTGTGGGCGCTGGCCGCGTCCGGCGGGTGGGCCGAGGGCGACTTCGCCAACGTCGGCGAGCACCCGAACGAGTACGTCCGGGCGTGGATGATCCGGCTCATCGGCGACGAGGAGACCGCGCCCGAGGCGACGCTCCAGTCGTTCGCGCGGATCGCGGCCGCCGAGAAGAGCTTCCCGGTGCTCGCGCAACTCGCCTGCACCGCGCGCCGGTTCCCCCCCGCGCAAGAGGTGAACATCGTCGACGCGCTCCTGGGGAACTCGCTGCTGAGCGAGGACCCGCTCCTGCCGCTGCTCGTGTGGTGGGGGATGGAGGACGCGAACCGGCGCGACACCACCGACACGGTCCGGTTCCAGTACCCGACCGAGAACCCCAAGCTCGCGGACTTCTTCAACGAGCGCGTCGCGCGCCGGCTCATGTCCGGGAACATCACCCGCGGCACCGAGCGCATCGGCACGCTGTTCGGGCTGGCGAAGGAGTACGGCGGCGACGTCGACGCGGTGCTGCGCGGCGTGGCGACGGCGCTCCAGGCGCACCCGCAGGACGCGGTGCCGCCGGCGCTCCGCGAACCGCTCGACGAGCTCCGTAAACAGCGCCCGAAGAGCCTGCTCGTACTCGAAGTGCTCGCGCGGATGAAGGACGCGCCGGCCCGCGCCGCGCTCCGCGGCATGGTGACGGACGAGAACGTGGCCGAGGGCGGGCGGCTGAAGGCCGTCGACCTGCTCCGGCAGGTCCGCGACCCGCGGGCGGAAGAGCTGTTCCTCGAACAGCTCACGGCAACCAAGTCCGACAACCTCCGGATCGGGCTCCTGGCAGGTCTGGAGGCGTTCGAGGACGCCAAGATCGGGGAAAAGGTGCTCACAGCCTACCCGAGCTTCTCGCCCGCGGCGAAGAAGCGCGCGGTCCAGACGCTCCTGTCGCGCCCGGCGTGGGCGCTTCTGCTGCTCAAGCAGTGGGAGGGGGGAAAGATCGCGAAGGCGGACCTCACCGTCGATCACGCCCGCGCGGCGACCGCGCTGGGAGACAAGCAGGTCACCGCGATCGTGGAGAAGCACTTCGGCAAACTCGCCCCGGCCACCGCGGGCGAGAAGCAAGCCCGCATCGGTGGCCTCAACATCGCCATCCAGAAGGAGAAGGGCGACGCGGCCCGCGGAAAGGTCCTGTTCACCAAGCACTGCTCCGCGTGCCACACGCTCCACGGCGCGGGCGGGAAGGTCGGCCCGGACCTCACCACCGCCGACCGCAAGAACCGGATGTACCTGCTCGCCAACATCGTCGACCCGTCGGGCTACATCCGGCCGGAGTTCGTGACCTACAGCGTGCTGACGAAAGACGACCGCAAGATGTCGGGCATCGCGACCGACAGCGCGGGCGAGTCGGTGACGCTGGTGAACGTCGTGAACGACCAGGTGACAAAAGCGACCGTCGCGAAGGCCGACATCGCGGAGATGACCCCGTCGGCGGTGTCGCTGATGCCGGAGAAGCTGCTCGACGCGCTCACCGAACCGCAGGTGGCGGACCTGTTCGCGTACCTGGCGAGCGACGCGCCGAAGGGCGAGAAACCTACCCCCCCGGCGAAGGAACCTACCCCCCCGGCCCCCCTCCCTGAAGGGAAGGGGGAGAAAGGCAAGCCGGCGAACCCTGAGCGCGTGCGACGGGACGGCGAGCCGAAGAAGCTGAAGGTCGCGATGGTGTCGGGGTCGTTCGAGTACAAGTCGGACGACTCGCTCGCGGTGCTCAAGAAGTACTGGGAGGCGAACTACCCGATCGAGTGCGTGCTGATCTCCGCGAAGTCGGACAAGGACCCCGCGCTGCCGGGTCTGGAACAGCTCGAAAAGTGCGACGCGGCCGTGTTCTTTACGCGGCGGTTACAGATCGACGGCGCGTCGTTAGAACTGGTGAAGAAGTACGTCAAATCGGGCAAGCCGATCGTGGGCGTCCGCACGGCCAGCCACGGGTTCCAGAAGTGGTTAGAGATGGACAAGGAGGTGCTCGGCGGGGATTATAAAGGGCACTTCGGGGCCGGGGTCGCCGACGTCAAGCCGACGGACAAGGGCAAGGGCCACCCGATCCTGAAGGGCGTGCAGCCGTTCAAGACGAACGGCAGCCTGTACAAGAACCCCAACGTCGCGGCCGACGTCACCGTTCTGCTCCAGGGGTACATGGGGAAGGAGTCCGAGCCGGTCGCGTGGACCCGCGAGAAGGACGGGCGGCGGGTGTTCTACACGTCTCTGGGCCACCCCGACGACTTCAAGGACGAGAACTTCACCCGGCTGCTCACGAACGGACTGGCGTGGGCCACGAAGACCGAACTGAAGAAGTGATACCGGATCTTGCGGATCAATGGTTTTTATTGTGGTGCAGGCGTCCCGCCTCCAACCAACCTCGATGCAGGC
>JAFKJJ010000703.1 GCA_017306025.1 Planctomycetota bacterium | reverse complement strand
ACCCGTTCGACGTCGACGAGATGGCCGACGGGCTGTTCGCCGCCCTCACCATGCCCGCGCCCGAGCAGGAGCGCCGCATGCGCCGCATGCGCGCCCAGGTCGACGACCACAACATCTACCGCTGGGCCGGAACCTTGTTGTCGGAGGTGGGCAAGCGCGTCCCGGACCCGCTGCCGGCGACCCAGGAGACGGAGGAAGATGCCGACCCGGAGCAGTCGGGGCGCGCGGACGCAGTTGAGGAGCGGATCGCGCGCGAGAATTACCTGACCGCGATGCACCTCGCCGGTGCGGGGGTGTGAGGCGCTCGTCTCAACTGTAGCCGGCCTCTGCGAGCAGGAGCGACACGAATGGGGTAGTTCCGGCCTCGCAGAGGCCGGCCGGCCGGTACAGATCAATGGTTCGCAATTGCCACCGGCGCTGGTTGTGGGGTAGGATCAACGTACCTGCCTCCCACCGTCCCGCCTCGCCGGAAGCGCTCGATGACCTTACTTTCGACCCTCGCGCGTCGTGATTTCCTCACGATCACGGCCGGGGCCGCGATCGGCCTCGCCCTCCCGCGCCCCGGCGCGACACGGGCGGCGGACGCGGGCGAGCGCGGGGCGCGGGCGAAGTCCGTCATCCTCGTGAACCTCAGCGGCGGGCTGAGTCACCTCGACTCGCTCGACATGAAGCCGGAAGCGCCGGCCGAGGTTCGTGGCGAGTTCAAGCCGATCGCGACCGCCCTGCCCGGCGTTCAGATTTGCGAACATCTCCCGCTGCTCGCGGCGCGGATGAGCCGCTGGGCGCTCGTGCGGTCGCTGTCGCACGGCGAGAACGGGCACCTCCCGGGCCAGCACCGGTTGCTCACCGGCGCGACGATGCCCAACCAGCGCCAGACCGACCTCGACAACGTCCTGTCGCGCCGCGACTGGCCGTGCTACGCCGCGGCGCTCAACCACCTGCGCCCGCGCCGCGACGGCATCCCCAGCGGCGTCACGCTCCCGCACGCGCTCATCGAAGGGCCGCTCACCTGGCCCGGCCAGCACGCGGGCTTTCTCGGGCCGGGCCACGACCCGATGCTCGTGACGCAGGACCCGAACTCTCCGAACTTCCGCATGGACACGTTCGCCCTGCCCCCCGGCACCGACGCCGAGCGCGTGGACCAGCGCCGCGGGCTGCTGGAGAAGCTCGAATCCGGCGGCACCGGCGATCCGGCGTTCCGCGAGCACCAGCGCCACGCGTTCGAGCTGCTGCGGTCCGGCCGCGTGGCCGGCGCGTTCCGCATCGACCAGGAACCGGTGAAGGTGCGCGACGGCTACGGCCGCAACCAGTTCGGGCAGTCGCTGTTGCTCGCGCGCCGACTGGTGCAGGCCGGCGTGCCGATCGTTCAGGCGAACATGGGGATCGTGCAGACGTGGGACACGCACGTGGACAACTGGGGGCGGCTGAAGAACCGGCTGCTGCCGTGGCTCGATCGCGCGCTCGCGGCGCTCGCGGACGACCTGGACGCGCAGGGGCTGTGGGACCAGACGTTCGTGGTGGTGTCGGGCGAGTTCGGGCGCACGCCGAAGGTGTCCACGCTGCCGGGCGAGACGATCCCGGGCCGCGACCACTGGGCGAGCGTCTACTCCGGGCTGTTCGGCGGCGCCGGGGTGGTCGGCGGGCGCGTGATCGGCAAGTCGGACCGCGCCGGCGCGCGGCCGGTGAGCCCGTCGTACGCGCCGTTCGATATCGGCGCCACGATCTACGAGTCGCTGGGCGTCGGCCCCGAAAGTGAGATCCGCGACGCCCAGAACCGGCCGTCGCGCGTTTGCACCGGTGCCCCGATGGACGTCCTGTTCCAGAACCGGTGATCGGGTCGGTGCGGGAACTGCTATCAGGCGGCCCCGTGCGCCGCGGCGACCGGTTGTCGGTCGGCCGTCCGGTCGATCTCGTGCGGGGAGCCGTTTCCGTCGGACCGGCCGGTCCACAGACCGACGAGCAGGCACCACCCGCCGGCGATCAGCCCGCTGCCGAGCATGGTGCCGAGCCCGCCGCACACGACGGGGAAGGCGCTACCGATCTGGGAGCCCAGAGCCGCGCCCGCGACCGCGCCGCCCACGGCCCCGCCCATGGCTACGAGAGAGAGGACCCGGTCCGCGAAGGACTCTTCGCCCTTTTCGACTTCTGTCACCGTGCCGGTGCCCTCCGAGCGTGTTTCCGTTGTCATCGTCGAACCCCTCCGCTCTCGGCCCGCCCGGGCCGAGATCAACCACCGAAACTGACAGGGAGGTGCCCGGGGAGCCGGGCAGGAAAGTGTGTCCGCGGTGTAATACCTACAGGCACTATAGTACTATACGCGGTTCCTGCACAAATGCTTCACGAAATCTACACATTCTTTTTCGGCGCGACAACCGCGCTTTCTGCGCTCCGGGTGTATCCAAAAGTTCTGGGGTATCACCCGGCCAGTGCCCAATAGGCGTCCCACTGGATGGGGTTTCGGACGCACACCAAGCTGGCTATCGGCCGGACGTTCTTCTTGCGCCACCGGGCGCCTCGGGCTTTGAGCCGCAATCCCAGCGTCTTGGCCTGGCCCTCGACCGCCCCGCTGCCGATGGCCCGACCGCTCGCGAGCCGTTCCCGGTAGTTCAGCCGCGTCGTGTGCGGGGA
>JAFKJJ010000702.1 GCA_017306025.1 Planctomycetota bacterium | reverse complement strand
TCCCGACCGTTACTCTTCACCCGGACTTGGTATGACCGGGGTAACGAATGACGCCCGACCTTTGGTCGGGCGACGTTTTTTCCTGGGCCGGCAAACCTGACCGGCGTTTCGGTAGGTTGATCGGGTATCAGATCAGCACCTTGCCGGCGCGCTGACAACCGCACCCGTTGCACACCGGGCACACGCGCCACTTGTACGCCTTCTCGCTGCACGTCGGGCACTCGCCGGTGAACCGCTCGTCCACCGGCGTCTTGCACCGCCAGCAGTGGTCCAGCTTGTCCCCCTTGCGCTTGGCCCGGCGGGCGTGCGCCTTCGCGGGCTGGTGCGCCGCCAGCCGCTCGCCCAGGAACCCGCGGAGGACGTTGGCGAACCGCACGTTCTCGGCCGTGAACGCGTCCTTGTGGCGCGCGTACAGCTCGTTGAGCGCGGCCACCGCGCGGGCCCCCTCGGCGGCGACGTCGGGGCTGCTGCGGGACTTCACGACCGCGGCGCGCAGCCGCTCGATCGCGTCGTCAATTTCCTGTTCGACGGCTTCGGCGGGGCTGACTTTGGTTTGCGGCATGGGGTGCTCGGAGCGGACCGGGCGGATCGGAAGGTGTGACGCACCGCTATTCTAACGGAACCGCGGCTCGTCCGCACCAACATCTCGCGCGATCCGCTCATGCGTACCAGTCGGCGCGGGTCAGCGGCAGGCCCGCGCGGCCGTCCTCGGGCTTCGACAGGAGGATCTGGTTGAGCCCGTACACCCCCGACTTGAACCCGAGCGTCGCCCCGGCCATGTAGATGCGGAACACGCGGTAGCTCGCCTCCCCCACCCGCCTCACCACGGCGTCGCGGCTCGCCTCCAGCCGCTTCACCCAGTTCTCCAGCGTGTACACGTAGCTCTCGCGGATGTTCTCCAGGTCGCGGACCTCGAACCCGGCCCGCGTCGCGGCCTCCTGCGCCGCCAGGACCGAGTGCAGCTCGCCGTTGGGGAACACGTACTTGCGGGCGAACGCGGTCCACTGCGGGAACGGCGTGTGCGGCCGCAGGTGGATGCCGTGGTGCAGGTAGCCGCCCCCCGGCCGCAGGCACTCGAACACCTTGGCGAAGAACGCCGGCAGGTTCTTCCCCCCGATGTGCTCCCCCATCCCCACGCTCGACGCCTTGAATGACAACAGCCGCGCCCGACCAGACCGGCGCGATCAAGGACCCGAGCGAGTGGGTGACCGGCGGCGAGCCGATGATCGGCGAGCAGGACTCGTACGTTCACACGCTGGCGCGGCAGGCGGGCGTGGAGGTCGGGGTGGACATGGCGAAGGCAGAGGCGTTCGAGAAGATCGACGAGCTGCGCGAGAAGACGGGGAAGAAGCCGCACTCTACGACCCGCCTCCGGAAGCCGAAGAAGAGTGGGTGAGGAAGTTGCAGATCACCGCAACCGCACCGGGCGCGATCATCCGTCCCCAAGGGGTTGGGCAGTACAGCTCCAATACCCTTCAGTTAAGCGCAACCAAGATTTGCGGAAGGGCTTGGTCGGCCGGGGAGGGTGCTCGGCCTGTTTTTCCCCAACCGGACGTCTTCCGTCGGCGCCGGGTCGGAGCGAAGGAACGCGCGCTCCGATCGCGGTGCTCCCCGGTCCGCCGGCTCCGTCACCCGCCGGCCGCGACCCGTCGGAAGAACGCCTCGATTCCCGGCCGCAGCCGGTCCGGCTCCCACGCCCGGGACCGCTCCAAGGCCCGGGACCGGTGTTCCGCGTAGAAGTCCGGGTCGTCCCACAGCCGCTCGATCGCCGCCACCCACGGGGCCACCTCCTCGGCCGACGGCACCGCCATGTGGTTAGCCGCGTACCGGTCCGGGATGTCGAACGCGAAGCCCGCCCCGTCCAGCAGTTCGGGCAGCGCCCCGCGCCGGGTCACCAGGACCGGCAGCCCGTTCGCCAGCGCCTCGGCCGCCACCCGCCCGAACGTCTCCTCTGCCAGCGACGGCATCAGCACCGCTCGGGAGAGCGCGTAGAACTTCTTCGGCAGCGGGGTCGAGTGCATCCCGCGCACGTTCGTCAGCCCCGACAGGTCCACCGGCAGCCGGCGGAGCCAGCCGGCCCCGCCCCGTCCCTCGACCACCAGAAACGGGACGTCCGGCCGGCGCCGGGACACCTCCAGCGCGATCCGGGCGAACCACGCCGCCCCCTTGGCCGGGGTCGGGTTGACGAACGTCACGAACCGCCCGGTCGGCGGGAGATCGACGACCGCCCGGGCGCGGTCCCACGGCCACGGCACGGCCGCGACCTCCCGCCCGAGCCGCTCCCGGTACAGCCGCCGGCCGAACTCGGACGGCGCCCACACGGCGTCCACCTCCCGGAACAGGTCAGAGGCCCCGTAGGCCGCGTTGTGCAGGGCGAAGACCACCCGCGCCCCGTGCCGCCGCACCCGGCGGATCAGGTGCGGGCCGACCGGCGGGCCGCCGTAGGTGAGCACCACGTCCGGGCGGTGGCGGGCGCACGCCCGCTCGACCACGTCGAGGAAGGGCACGCCTTCCTCTCGGGTCGGGCGGCGCCGGACGTCGTCCCCGACCGGACGGTACTGGCTGACCGGGACGCCGCCGAGGGTGTAGTGGAACAGGTCAGAGGCCCCGTAGGCCGCGTTGTGCAGGGC
>JAFKJJ010000054.1 GCA_017306025.1 Planctomycetota bacterium | reverse complement strand
GATCGGGTGGCCGGCGTCGTCGATGACCACGGCCGCGCCGAACCCGCGGCGGGCGAGGAACTCGACCGCCTCCGGCACGGTGTGGGTGTCGGCGATCGACACCGGGCCGGGGTTCATGATCTCGGCCGCGGTCGCGGCCTGGAGCGCGAGGGTGGACATGGCGGAACCCGGGTGCGAGGTTGCGAGCGGAGGCGCTCGGTTACCGTCGCACCCGGAGCGGCGCGTGTCAAGCGCCGCGGGTCACTTCTTCTCGACTTCGGCGGCGAAATCCCAGAACCCGACCCGCGCCACGTTCTCGCCGTTGGCTTCCAGCATGGCGAGAACGGGCCGCGTGGGGCAGAACGCGGCCTGCGGCCAGCGGTTCCACGACTTCACGACCTTACCGGTTTGCGTGTCCCAGACCGTGAGGAACCCGCGCCGCACGGGCCTACCGAATCCGGGCCGCCCTTTCGGTTCGGGAGGGTCCTGGTATTCTCCCGGGAGCGCGAGCAAGCGCCCGTCGCCGCTAAACGCGAACGGTTCGGGAGCGGTCGTGGCGGTCGCGAGCCCTTCGAATTCCGGCAGAGCTTCGCCCGTGTCCGTCGTGATTACGAACGTCTGACCGGTGCGGCGCGCCACCACGAGCTGCTTCCCGTCCCGGGAGAAGGCTACCCGGAACGCCAGATCGGCATCGTTCGGTTTGGCCCGCGGGTACTTGTACTCGGACAGCTTCGCGCCACGATCCAGATCGTACACCGTCACCTTCAGGTGATCCGTGTCGAGGACGGCGAGCCGCGTACCGTCGGGTGAGAACGTGGGCAGAGACAGGTAGTTGGCGGGTCCCGGATCGAGTTTCAATAGCACCTTTCCCGTCTTCCCGGTACCCAGATCCACTTCGACCACTTCCCGTGTGGCCCACCTCCCACCCCCGAAGTTGTACGCGGCGCGTACCGTGCGGAGGGTCTTGCCGTCCGCCGTCAAAGCGTAGGCGTGCAGGTCGGCTCCGTCGAAGTCAACCGTGCGGACTTTTGCCGTGTCACGAAGCACGAATAACCGATCCGGCTCGAACGACTCCTCGGCTTTGGACGGGTCCCACCAGGTCAGGCGGTGGTACCCGCTGAGCAGCCCGTGCTCGCGCAGGGCGGTGACCACCTGCTTCCCGTCGGGTGTGAACCCGACGAACTCGCTGTTCTTGGGCAACAGGCCGCGGATGCGGTCGCGGCCCTGCGGTTCGGGTTTGCCCGTGTACTTGACCAAGTAGAACACGGACCGCGAGGTTTTCGGGTCGGACGTATCCGCGCCGGCTACCGCGAGGGTCGTGCCGTCGGAACTCCAACCCGCCGTGTACCCGTCCCTGACCGATAGGTCCCATCCGGCCGTCAGTCGCGGGGACGACGTGTACGCGACCGCGGGCTTGTCGGCCGGCTTCGCGTCGGCCTTCGGCGGCTGCTCGGCGTGCTTCACCGCGGCGGCCGGCGGATCGACCGGCGGCGCGTCGTCGCGCGGGTGCGCGGCGAACACCGCGCCCGCGACGCTCAGAGCCGTCACCGCACCGAGCAGGAGCAGTTTGCGCACGGTCCAACCTCCCTTCGCGAGCCGGGCGAGCGGCGCGGGCACGGCCCCGCCGGCCGCCCAGTCCGCCACCAGCCCGCACGTTTTCGTAACCAGTTCGTTCGGTACGGTCGCCGTCGCGCGCGATTCGGCCAGCACGACCGGAACCGCCACGGCCGAAAGCACGACGCCGCGGCGCGTGAGCCGCTCCGCGAGCTTCTTCCGCCCGGCCGCCAACCGGCTCGACAGCGTCCCCTCGGGCACGCCCCGCGCGGCCGCGGCCGCCTCGCGGGTCGCGCCGCGCAGGTCGCACAGCACGATCGCCTCGCGGTAGCACGCGGGCAGCCGGGCGAGTTCCTCGTCGAGAACGGGCGCGAGGTCCGGCGCGGCGGGCGGGGCCGCCGGCGCCGGCGGGTCGGGCAGAACGGCCACCGTAACCTCCCGCGTCCGGCGGCGCAGGGCGGAGCGCCGGGCGCGCCGCGCGACCCGGAACGCGACCCCGTACAGGTAGTTCCCCAGGAGTTCCGGGTTCCGCAGCGCGCCGACCTTCTTCGCCAGAACGAGGAACGTGGCCTGAAAGGCGTCCTCCGCGTCCTGCGCCTGCCCGGTGACGCGCCGGCACACGCCCAGCACGAGCGGCCCGTGTCGGCGGACCAGTTCCGCGAACGCGTCGGCGTCCCTGGCGGCCGCGAACCGCGCGAGCAGGTCGGCGTCCGTGTCGGACGGGCCGTTGGCGCGTTCGAGTTGCCGCAGGACGTTCGCCGGGCGCGTCGCGTTCATTCCGTCGCCTCCGAACCGGTACTCCCCAATCCGCGCGGTGCGCGTCGCGCGAAATTCGCGGAGAGTGGATTCGATGGTACCCGAACCGAAGGGGCGCGGCGGACGGCGAGCGGTTTTTCAGACGGGACGGGCGCTGAAAAGTGGTGCGCCGAGCCTGTGGTGGTCGGCGCGAAGATCGCGGAGCGGTCGGAGGGATGCCGCCGGCCGGTGCCCTCACGCGAACAGATCGGACACTTTGCACGAGAAGCCGGGAAGCACGGCGCCGCCGTCGAGCGTATCGGTTTCGTCGAGTTCGGTGCCGCGCATGCTGCCCTGGTAGACGGTCACGGTTCGCGTTTCGGGATCGACCAGCCAGATGAGCGGAACGCTGTAGAAGAGGTACTCTTTGATTTTCGCGCGCAGGTCCTTCCGGCGGTCGTCGGGGGATTGCACTTCGACGGCCAGGTCCGGCGGGATCAGGAAATAACCCTCGGGCTGTTCGGGTTGTCGCGTGATGCTCCAGAACGCCACGTCCGGCCCGCGCACCGTGTCCGGCCCCTTCTCAAGAACGACGCCGGTGTCGTTTGTGGTCACCCAGCCGAGTTTGCGGGGTTTCACGAAGTTTTTCAGCACCCACGCGACCTCGGAACAGACGATCCCGTGCTTGCCTTTGGGCGGTGGCATGACGACGACCTCCCCGCGAACGAGTTCCAGTCGCGACCCGTCGGGCGGGTCGGTCATCTTCGCGAACTCCTCGGCGGTGACTGGTGGTTGTTGCGCGACGGACATCGCTCGATCCTCCCTGAAGGGGAGCATACCGCTCCCCTCACGGCATACAACGTCAGCCGCTCTGCGACGCATACTTCCGCGTGACCCGCGCCGCCCGTCTTCGAGCCGCCGCGGATTCCGGCTGGTCCCACTGGAACAATCCGGGTGGCTGAACCTGCCCGTTAGTGATCGTTCCCACTTCGGTGCCAGCCATTTCCAGC
Organism: Planctomycetota bacterium; assembly: GCA_017306025.1. Taxonomy (GTDB): domain Bacteria; phylum Planctomycetota; class Planctomycetia; order Gemmatales; family Gemmataceae; genus Gemmata. The sequence goes on along the minus strand of JAFKJJ010000054.1, from coordinate 12,825 downwards.
GTCCAGTCCACCCCGTGCTCCCTCGACCACCTCACGAGTTGTTGCACGATGAATGCCGCGTCACGATGGGCCATAAAATCGTCGTCGTCCTCGTGCGCGTCGGACCGGAACAACTTCGTGTCGCCGGTGATCGGCGTCGGCCCTTTCTTCCGATCGACCTCGAAGAAGATGATGCTCTCACACCACCACCCGCGTTCGCCGTTCAAGCGCGCGGCGTCCGCAAGAATCGCGCGCTTGACGGCCGCAACAACTGGCTTCGTCGTTTGGTAGAAAAGTGCGACGCCCATTTCGCCCTCACTTCGCCACGTCCACCCACTTGCCGGCCTTCGCCGAGTCCAGAACGGCGTCGAGCACCGCCTGCGTTTCCAGCGCGTCCCGGAACGTCGGCCCCTGCGGCTTGCCGCTCTCCAGTCCCTGAATGAAGTCGGCCACCTGGTGCGTGAAGCTCGCGTCGTAGCCGATCGACAGCCCCGGCACCCACCAGTTCGCCATGTACGGGTGGTCCGGGCTGTTGTCCGTCACGTGGACGCTCTTCCACCCGCGGATCTTCCCCTCGTCCTTGTAGTCGAACACCTGGAGCCGGTGCAGGTCGTGCAGGTCCCACCCGAGGCTCATGTTCTCGCCGTTGATCTCGAACGTGTACGCCGCCTTGTGCCCGCGGGCGTACCGGGTGCTCTCGAAGTTGCCCAGCGAGCCGTTCGCGTAGCGGCACATGAACGTGCAGGCGTCGTCGATGCCGACCTTCTCCACCTTGCCCGTCAGGTTGTGCAGCCGCTCCTTCACGAACGTTTCGGTCATCGCGCACACGCTGTCCAGCCGGCCGTTCAGCCAGATGGAGGTGTCGATGCAGTGCGCGAGCAGGTCGCCGGACACGCCGCTGCCGGCCGCGGCCACGTCCAGGCGCCACAGCCCCTGACCGCCCTGCGGCAGATCGGCCTTGATGGTCCAGTCCTGAAGGAACTTCGCGCGGTAGTGGAAGATGCGGCCGAGCCGCCCCTCCTCGATGAGCCGCTTGGCGAGCGTGACGGCCGGGATGCGGCGGTAGTTGTACCACACCATGTTCGGCACGCCGGCCTTCTCGACGGCCGCGACCATTTCACGGCCCTCGGCCGTGTTCATCGCCAGCGGCTTTTCGCACAGGATCGCCTTGCCGTTGGCCGCCGCGGCGAGCGCGATCTCCTTGTGCAGGTTGTTCGGCGTGCAGATGTCGACGACGTCGATGTCCTTCCGCTCGATCAGCTTCCGCCAGTCGGTCTCGGTGGACTCGTAGCCCCACTGGTCGGCGAACGCCTTGATCTGGTCGGCGTTGCGGGCACACGCGGCCTTCAGGACGACCTCGTGTTGCGAGGGGAAGAACTGGCCGACCTGCTTGTACGCGTTCGAGTGCGCCCGGCCCATGAACCCGTACCCGATCATGCCGACGCGAAGTTGCTTCTTGGCCATTGGGAGAAGCTCCGGAAGAAGAGAAACCGCACGATCAAGACAGTAGAGAATGGCCACAAAAAGGCACAAAAAGGCACAAAGAAAACCGAAGACCGGGACAAGAGGGAGAGTTCGGCACCCTGATCCTCCGGTCTTCTTTTTGTGCCCCTTCGTGCCTTTTTGTGGCCATTCTCTTTTTGTCTTCGTCTCGCGGTTACTTCTTCTCTTTCTTCTCCGGGCCGCCGAACTGATCGACCGTCTCCTTCGCGATCTTGCCGATCAGCACCTGCGCCGCGTTGTCGGCCACCCACCGCTGGTCGGCGTTCTCGTCCGTCAGCACGCACACCGCCACCGGCCCCGATTGCGTGTAGATGATCCCCGCGTCCGTCTTCGACGCGTTCACCGAGCCCGTCTTGTGCGCCACCACCGTGCCCGCGGGCAGGAACCGCGTCATCTTCTCCCTGTCGTCGCACGCCTTCAGATGGCCCAGCATCTCCTTGCACGCCTCGGGCGAGACCACCTTCCCCTGTTCGATCAGTTCCAGGAGCTGCACCATCTCGCGGGCGGTCGTGCTGCCCAGGCCGTACTTCTTGCCGCGCTCCTGGTCGATGCGCGTGTCCGCGCGGAACACCTTCGCGTTGATCCTCGTTTCCTTCAGCCCGAGCGACTCCATGCGCTTGTTGGTGGACGGGAGGCCGATGCTGTCGAGCACCATGTTGGTCGCGGTGTTGTCGGAGTAGACGATCATCAGCCGCACCGCGTCCTTCAGCGGGAAGGTGGCGCCGGCGGAGAAGTGCGGCGTGAGGATGCCGCTGCCGGGGACCTTGTCCTCCTTCTTCAGCGTGAGCGCGGTGTCGAGCTTGACCTTCTCGTCTTTCGCCTGCCAGTACGTCTCCACCATGATCGGCAGCTTGATGAGGCTGGCGGTGGGCATCACCGCGTCGGCGTTGAGGAAGTACGTTTCGCCGGTCTTGAGGTTCTTCACCGCGACCGCGACCTTACCCTTGTGCTCCTTCACGAGCGGCGCGATGCGGGTTTCGAGGTCCGCGGCGGACACGGGCTGCGCGACAAGGGCGACGGCAACGATTGCGAGTAAGCGCATGAGACGGCTCCAGGGGTCGAAACAGGTCGCAGAGGACAGAATACGGGACGAAGAGCCGCGCCTGGCCGGGGTGCGCTTCGGTCAGTTCTTCCGGGTGCCACTGCACCGCGACCAGATACTGATCGTCGGTCCCCTCGACCGCCTCGATGATGCCGTCCGGCGCGTGCGCGGTGGCCGCGAGCCGCGGGGCGAGGTCCTTGATGGCCTGGTGGTGCATGCTGTTCACCGGCACCCGCGCGTCGCCGAGGATGTGCCCCAGGCGCGACCCGGATTTTACCGTGATGTCGTGTGCGAGGTACTTGCGGCTCGGCTTGTCGGGCGTCGGGAAGTAGTCGTGCTTCAGCGCGGCCGGGACCTGCGCGGTCACGTCCTGGTAGAGCGTTCCGCCGCACGCGACGTTGAGGATCTGAATCCCGCGGCACACCGCGAGCACGGGGAGCGAGCGGTTCAGCGCGTGCTGAAGCAGCGCGATCTCCACCGCGTCGCGGTCGGGGTCGGTGGTGCCGCAGAGGGGCGTTTTGGGCTCGCCGTAGCGGCTCGGGTCGACGTCGACGCCGCCGGTGATGAACACGCCGTCGAGGCGGTCGAAGATCTCTTGCAGCGTGTCCGGGTCTTGCGGGACGAGCGGGATGACCCACGGCACCGCCCCGACCTTGCGCAGTTCTTCGATGTAGCTGCGACCCATGAGCCAACACGCCTGCCGCTCGCCGGGGACGGCGGGCAGGGTTTGTGTGGCTATCCCGATGACGGGTCGGCGACTCACGGCTCTCTCCCGGTCGGATCGTCAGAAAGTGGAGTTCGGCGGAGAGGGTTCACCCATTTTATTCGGCGCGGAACCCCCTTGTCTACACGCGCGAAGTCGAACGAGCAACCGGCGTGCCCGACGGCCCGACCGACCGACCGGCAGAACCGCGCACGTCAGTGCGACACCTTGTCCGCGGCCGGCAGCGCGGCGTGGTAGTCGCGGGCGATGCGGTCCATGTACCGCGTGAGCAGCTCCTCGACCCGCCGGGGCGAGTCGGCCGCGACCACGAACCCGACGTGGTGCTTCATGTCGAGCCGGTAGACGATCTCCGGGTCGTCGAAGCTCGACGTGTCGGGCCGCTCCTGCCGCGCCAGCGACGTCACCACCCCGCCGTACCGCTGTTTCAGGGGCGGGAGCGAATACGCCGGGTGAGCCCCTCGCGGCCCGGTGGGGCGAACGGTTTCGAGCTTCGCCCACTCGCTCCACAGGTTGACGCCGGCGGCGTGCTCGACCATCTCCGCGGTGTTCGCGCCGCCGACGCGGGCGCTCGTCTCGATGAAGTATACCTCGCCGTCGGCGTGCGCGCGCATGAACTCGGTGTGCGACGCGCCCCACCCCAGCCCGAACCCTTCGAGCACCCGCGCGTTCGCCTCTCGGAGTGCCGCGCCCTCGGGGCGGTCGCGCGGGAACGTGCGGGTCGCGTAGATGCCGCCGCCCTGGTACACGTCGAGCAGCGGCCGCCAGTACGCGTTCACCTCGGCGAACACCACCTCGCCGTCCGCGGTGAGCGAATCCACGTGGAACAGGTCGCCCGGCACCATTTTCTCGATCAGGTGGAACGACTGCTCGTCGCCGAGTTCCTCGACGCGCCGCCACACCTCGTCGGCGGTGTGGAGCTTGCGGATGCCGGCCGCGGACGCCTCGCTGCGCGGCTTGACGAGCCACGGGCCGGGCACGCGGGCCAGGAACTCGCGGACCGCGTCGTGGTGAAAGAGCGGGCAGAACTCGGGGATTCGGATGCCGAGTTCGCGGGCCTTCGTGCGCATCGCGAGCTTGTCGCGGAACAGCCGCGCCTGCGAATCGCCGTGCCCGGTGTCGGTCATCCGGAAGTGCTCGCGCAGGTGGGCGGCCACTTCGATGTCGAAGTCGTCGAGGGCGACGATCCGGTCGATCTGGCGCGCCCGCATCAGGTACGCGACCGCGTTGACGAGCCCGCGGCGGTCGTGGAAGTTGTTGACCGCGAACACGTCGTCGCACGCGTGCCGCGCCCACGCCTCTTTCAGCGCCGACTCGACCGTGAGCAGGTAGACGGTGCAGCCCTCGGCCTTCAGCCGCTCCAGGAACCGGTTGCCTTTGAAATAGCTGGCGAGCGCGAGGAAGGTCATGAAGGCACGTCGTAAAGTCGTAAAGTCGAAAGTCGTAAAGTCGAAGACTACTGCTTCCGACTTTCGACTTTACGACTTTCGACCCGCGCCCGCTAGCGAATCCGTTCGTACATCGCCGCCCGCTTGCCGCGGGCGACCTCGCGCCAGTGCGGCGACGCGGAGAGGTACCGCTCGACCGACGGCTTCTCCTGCTCCGGCGGGTTGGTCATGACGATCGCGCGCTCGAACTTGTACCGCGCGGCCCACTGCTCGAACACGGGTCCGAGTTCCGCCGGCGCGCGGCCCATCGTGTCGGAGTAGAACCGGATGTTGTCGTCGCCGTAGAGTTCGCAGCGGTCGTCCATGAAGATCTTCAGGCCCGGCGTGTGGTAGATGAGGTAGCCGCCGAGGTTCGCGTCGTTGAAGATCGGCGTGCCGGGCGGGACGCTGGCGGCGTACTCGGTCACCGCGCGTGTCATGTCGGACGGGATGAAGTCCGGGTCGAGCCGCGCCCAGCCGCTCCCGACCACCGGCACCTCGACGCGGTGCGCCTGGAGCTTCGCGGACACGGCGACCAGCAGCGCCGGGACGAGCAGCGCGGCCCAGAGCGGGCCGGCGCGGCGGCGGGCCTCGGCGGGGTCGTCCGCGTTCCAGGCGGTGGAGCCGTCGCCGTACTTCACGAGCAGCCGGTGCCAGAGCGTGTGCTTCCACAGGTCCGCGACCGCGACGGCGGCGCACACCGCGAACAGCGGCCCCTGCCGGATGCCCTTGAAGCTCAGCGCGAACCACACGAGCGGGAGCAGCCACGACACGCGGGGCGCCTTCGGCAGCGTGCCGAGCAGCATGAAGACGTAGAACGCGCCGAGGCCGACGACCGCGAGCCCGAGCGGCGAGGTCGGGTCGAGCGGCATGTGTTCGTTCACCACCTCGGGCAGCACCTTCGAGGCGACGATGCGCTGCCAGATGCGGATCATCTCCAGCCCGTGCGGGTTGACGAACGGCGTCAGCCCGCAGGCGCCCACGATCGCGGCGAGCAGAAACGCGGTGCGCCACGAGCGGATGGGCGAAGACAACCCCTCCCCCCAACCCCCTCCCCCAGAGGGAGAGGGGGGGACCGATGAGATCGCATCCTGCGCATCCTCTAGCGAAACCGGGTTCTCTTCGTTTTTCTCCCCCTTCCCTTCAGGGAGGGGGGACGGGGGGGTAGGTTCTGCGGCGGCGGTCGCCCTTCGCGCCAAGAACACCGCGCCCCACCCCGCGACGGCCAGCCCGAGCGTCATCGTGCCGCCGAGCACGCCGCCGTGAAGGTTCACCCACAACACGTACAGCGGGATCAGCCCCGCGAGGCGCCATTCCGTACAGCGGCCGCGCTCGTAGTCGACGATGCACATCATCGTCCAGCCGAGGAACGCGATGGTGAACATGTGCGGGCGGACGAAGTAGTGGAACGCGCCGACGCACAGCACGCCGCCCACGATCACGGCCGCCAGTACCGGCCCCATCCCGCCTAGCACGCACCGCCGGAAGATGAGCGTGTAGAGCAGCGCCACCCCGGCCGCGAAGCCGAGGAGCATCGTGTCGAGGCCGCCGGCGCGGTGGGCGAGCGCCATGAGCACTTCCGCGCCCCACTGCTGCGGCACCCAGCGGTTGCCTTCGAGGGTGTAGCTGAACGGGTCGGTCTGCGGGATGCCGCGGTCGAGGATGATCTCGCCGACCTTGACGTGCCAGAGCGAACCGGGGTCGTAAAAGCCGCGGTCGCGGAACGCGACCATGAGGCCGAGCCACACGAGCAGAAAGAACACCGTTTCCGGTCGAAACAGCCGTTTCATGCGCGCATCCGGCAACCGAGGGGAGCGGGCTACCGGAAGCGTAGAACAAAATTCAGGCGGGAAATGAGGCGTGGCGAAATCACGCGAGCCGACGAATCGCGTTCCAGTCGATTTTCGCCACCCAGACGTGTTCGTCGGTAGAGTACATCACCTCGCCGTCCGCTTCGAGTTCGCCATCACTGACGATGATGCGAAGGCCGTCCACGAGGCGAACGCCGAATCGGGCCAGGTCTTCAATCGTGCCGACGCAATTCAGCCGAACCCGCCCTTGCGGGTCGGCGTTATTGAAATCAACGAGGAGTGACGGAATCGGCATACGAAAATGTTAACCGATATCGCCCACGTCCACAGAGCGAAAGCGCTCAGCTCTCTCCGCAGCAGTATAACCCATTGCACCGCCCGCTCCGCCGCGTCACACTGTCAGCCATCTGCCCGCCCGCGTGTCCCTCCTCGGTGAACCTCATGTCGCGTGTCGCTCCCCTCGCCCTCGTCGCGCTCTTCGTCGCGCTCCCCGCGGTGCCCGCCGCGGACGAGGTCCCGCCCGCCAGGCAGTACCAGGCGTTCATCCTGAAACAAGCCGCCGAACTGCGGAAGAACGATAAGCCCCCCGCCACCGCCGACGAGTGGGCGAAGCAAGAAGCCGAACTGCGCAAGCACCTCTTCGCCGCGTGGGGCGGTGACGCGTGCTTCCTGCCGAAGCCGTGCGACCTCGACCCCAAACGGCACGGCGAGCCGCTCAAGCGCGACGGCTACACCGTCGAGAAACTCACGATCCAGACCCGCCCCGGCGTCCGGATGACCTGCAATCTCTACGTCCCCGACGCGGCCAAGAAGGCGCCCGCCCCGGCGATCCTGATGGTTCACGGACACTGGCGCGGGGCCAAGCAGGACCCGGTGGTGCAGTCGCGGTGCATCGGCGCGGCGAAGCTCGGGTTCGTCGTGCTGTGCGTGGACGCGTTCGGCGCCGGCGAACGCGGCGTCGGCACCGCGCTGGGCGAGTACCACGGCGAAATGACCGCCGCGACGCTCCTTCCGCTCGGCCTGCCGCTGTCGGGCCTGCAAGTGTACGAGAACACGCGGGCGGTCGATTACCTCGAAAGCCGGCCCGAGGTGGACAAATCAAAAATCGGCATCACCGGCGCGAGCGGCGGCGGCAACCAGACGATGTACGCGGGCGCGTGGGACAAGCGGTTCAAGTGCGTCGTGCCGGTGTGCTCGGTCGGCAACTACCAGGCGTACCTGCAAACGGCGTGCTGCATGTGCGAGGTGGTCCCCGGCGCGCTGCGGTTCACTGAAGAATGGGCCGTCCTCGCGCTGACCGCCCCGCGGGCGCTCATGGTAATCAACGCCACGAGGGACGGCATTCAGTTCTCGGTGGACGAGGCGCGGAAGTCGATCGGTGCGGCGTACTCGGTGTTCAACCTCTACCGGAAACCGGGCCACCTCCGGCACGAGGTGTTCGAGTCGGGGCACGACTACAGCAAGCCGATGCGCGAGACGATGTACGGCTTCATGACGCTCCACCTCAAGGGCCAGGGGAGCGGCGACCCGATCCCGGAGCCGAAGTTCACGACCGAGAACCCCGAAGACCTCCGGTGCTTCCCCGGCGACACGCGCCCGAAGGACTTCGTGACGATCCCGAAGTTCGCCGCGGCGGAAGGAAAGAAGCTGCTCGCGGCGCGGCCCGTACCGAAGACCGCGGACGAACTGGCGAAAGAGGGCGACCCCGCGCGAAAAGCGCTGGTCGAGAAGACGCTCGGCGGGTTCCCGAAAGACGGACCGGTCGAAGCGTTCCATCGAACGTTCGCACCCGAACTGTACGTCCCCGAACCGGGAACGGCCGCGGAGTACCAGTTGTATCGGGGACCGGACGGCAAGGCGGCCACGACCGCCCCGACGAGACTGGTCGTTCTGGTCGCGCTCGACGCCCCCGCGCCGTGGCCGCTGCTCGACGCGCTGCGCGCCGACGGCGACGCGCTCGTCGTCGTCCCCCGCCTCCGCACGAGCGCCGTACAGAACGACCGGGTCGGCCGCGCCCCGGACCACAACTCGGCCGAATGGGGGCTGTGGGTCGGCCGGCCGCTACTCGGGCAGTGGGTCGTGGACGTCCGGCGGCTGATCGATCTATTCGAACAGCGGTCACAAGGGAAGCTGCCGCGTGACGTCGTCGTGATCGGCGAAGGGTCGGCCGGACTGGTCGCGCTGTGCGCCGCGGCGACGGACAAGCGGGTCACGAAGGTCGCGACGGTCGACACGCTCGCCAGCTTCGTGACCGATGAGCCGTACACCAACCAGCGGCTCGGCCTGATGGCACCCGGCATCCTCCGCGACGTCGGCGACGTCGGGCACATCGCGGCACTGTGCGCGCCGAAGCGCGTCGTCATCGCGGGCGGGGTGTCGGCCGGCGGAAGGGCACTCAAGCCGGACGAACTGGCAGCGGCCTATGAGCCGGCCGCGAAGGTGTTCAAGCTGCTCGGCCGAGAGAAGAACCTCGTCCTCACGACGCCCGCCGACGTGCTGAAGGAACTCGGCCTCACCGCCGCGAAGGCCGACGCGAAAGAGGAACCGATCTTCGGGCCGGGGGCGAAGCTGGTCACGCTCGCGGGCGACGGCGGCGCGGGCGAGGGGCCGGCGTGGGACCCGAAACTCGGCGTGCTCACCAGCGGCGAGAAGGGCATCCACCAGCTCACCCCCGGTGGCGAAAAGAAGGTGTGGCGCGAGAAGGCCGGCACCAACGGCCTGCTCTTCGACCGCGACGGCAACCTGGTCTGCTGCGAGCCGGTGGCGCGGTCCGTCTCGCGCATCACCCGCGACGGCAAACGCACCGTCCTCACGGACTCGTTCGGCGGCAAGAAGTACAACCAGCCCAACGACCTCACCATCGACTCGAAGAACCGCATCTACTTCTCCGACCCGCGCTACGGCGGCCGCGAGGACATGCAGCAGAAGGACGAGAAGGGGAACACGATCGAGGGCGTGTACCGCATCGACCCCGACGGCAAGGTGAGCCGCGTCATCGGCCGCGAGGTGGAGCGGGCCAACGGCGTGCTCGTGTCCGCCGACGACAAGTATCTGTTCGTGGCCGACAACAACAACGGCGTCGGCGGCGCCCGGAAGCTCTGGCGCTTCGACCTGAAGCCCGACGGCACGGTCGACCCGAAGAGCCAGAAGCTGCTGTACGACTGGGGCAAGGGCCGCGGCCCCGACGGCGTGAAGCAGGACGGCAAGGGCCGGCTGTACGTCGCGGGCGGGCTGAACAAGCCGAACCCGCCGGCCGAACCCGCGGCCGACGTGAAGGGCGGCGTCTACGTGATCGACCCGGAGAGCGGAAAACTGCTCGCGTTCGTCGGCGTGCCCACCGACGAGGTGACGAACTGCGCCTTCGGCGGCGACGACCTCAAGACGCTTTACGTCACCGGCGGCGGCACGCTCTACAGCATCCGGACGACTACCGCGGGGCGGGTGATCTGGCCTCATAAGTAGTGCGAGCGCGACCCGAAAGAAGAGCACGCTTTCGCGTCCTACCCGTTGTCCCCGACCGCTGGCCCGGTAACGGTCCGCGGTCCCGAGAAGGGAAACGGCCGGGGCGACCGCACTCCGCCACCGCGCGAGGAAGAACCCCCGCCGGCCGGCGGGGGTTCGGTTCGGTGCGGTGCCGCGTCGGCCGGTCACTTCTTGGGCTTGACGGTGTTGCGGACCTTCGCCCCGCCCTTCGGCTCCACCATGATGTCCTCCTTGCGCACCTCGCCGCGCACCGTGCGCGTCTCGCGCACCTTCCGCTTGCCCACCGACACCTCCTCCCGCACCACCGGCTCCTTCGTCACCTTCACCCGCTCCTCCTTCACCGGGATGCGGATCTCCTCGGCCCCCATCTCCCCCGACGCCGGGCCGCCCGCCGGCCGCCGCTCGATCACCACCTCCTCGCGCTCCACCGGCACCGTGAGCTGCTGCTCCTCGGTCCGGACCTCCTTCCGCACCTCCACGGAACCCGTGCTCGTTTCCTTGTCGGCCCGCAGGCGCTCCTCCTTCAACTGGATCACCCGGCCGGTCTCGTCGCGGAACCCGCCCTCGGCCAGCGTGTTGGCCCGGTCGGCCCGGACGGCCGTCCACCCGGCCCGGTCGAACCCGCCGCGGCGGTGCAGCGCCTCGCGGGCCTCGATCGCCCGGCCGTTGGCCTCCACCGTCACGAGGTACCGGCCGCTCTTCACCTCGTTCTCGTAGAACGAGGCGTCCTCTTCCGGGATGCCCCAGCCGATCAGCGCGCCGGTGACGCCCGCGATGGCCGCGCCGCCGGCCGCGTTCACCAGCACCGTGCCCAGCGTGCCCAGCGCCAGCACCGGCCCGACCACCGGGATGACGCCCGCGATGATCCCCGCGCCCACCAGCGCGCCGCCCGCGGCCCCGGCCACCGCCCCCGCGACCGCCCCTTCCTCGGCGTACGTCTCCTCCGCCGCACCGGTCTTCACCGTGTTGCCGTCCTCGCCGCGGTAGACCATCCCGATCTTGTCGTCGTCGAACCCGGCCGCCTTCAGGTCTTCGATCGCCTGCTCGGCGCGGGCCTTCGTTTCAAAAACGCCCACGACGGCGTTGTGCTTTTTGCGGTTCGGCATGATTTCACCTCGGTTTGAAGTGCGTCCGCGGCTTCACGCGAAGCTCGCTGCGCTGGTGCCTTGCACAGCGCGTGCCGCCCTACCGGCACATCCGGCGGAACCGGCCCGAACGGGGCCGCCGGGGCCATGTGAGGAATGCGACGAGCCCGCCAGGAAGCGCGTTCAGAAAAGGTTGCGCGGCTTTGTCGTGGGGCAGGCCGCCGGGCCTGCCGAAGGGCGATGGCAGGCCCGGCGGCCTGCCCCACAATGAAAAACCGGACCTCACCCCAACAGGCCCTTCACGACGTGCCAGTGAACGTCGGTCAAACGGTAGTCGCGGCCCTGGAACCGGAACGTGAGTTTGGTATGGTCGATGCCCAGGAGGTGGAGGAGCGTCGCCTGGAAGTCGTGGACGTGAACCGGGTCCTTCGCCGGGGCGAAGCCGAAGTCGTCGCTGGCGCCGTAAGTGGTCCCCTTCTTCACCCCGCCGCCCGCCATCCAGAGCGTGAAGACGTAGGGGTGGTGGTCGCGGCCCCAGCTCTTGACCTCCTCGATCTTCCCCTGGAGGAACGGGGTGCGGCCGAACTCGCCGCCCCAGATCACCAGCGTGTCGTCGAGCAGCCCGAGCCGCTTCAGGTCCTTCACCAGCGCCGCCGACGGCGCGTCGGTGTCGGCGCACTGCACCTTGAGTTGCGTGTTGAGGTTGCGGTGCTGGTCCCAGCCCGCGTGAAACAGTTGCACGAACCGCGTCCCGCGCTCGACCAGCCGCCGCGCCATCAGGCAGTTGTAGGCGAAGCTCCCCTGCCGCTTCACGTCCGGGCCGTACATTTCGAGCACCTTCGCCGGCTCCTTGCTGAAGTCGGTCAGCTCCGGCACGGACGTCTGCATCCGGTAGGCCATCTCGTACTGCGCGATCCGCGTGTTCACCTCCGGGTCGCCGAACTCCTTCAGCGTCATCTCGTTGAGCTTCGCGAGGTCGTCGAGGGCCGCGCGGCGGCTGTCTTTACTCATCCCGTCGGGGTTCGAGAGGTAGAGCACCGGGTCGCCCTGCCCGCGGAACTTCACCCCCTGGAACTTGGTCGGAAGGAACCCGCTGCCCCAGTAGAAGTCGTAAAAGATCTGCCCGCACGACGCCTCCTTGTCGCGCGAGGTCATCACCACGAACCCGGGCAGCTCCTGGGTCTCGCTCCCGAGCCCGTAGGTGAGCCACGCGCCGGCGCTGGGGCGGCCGGGCATCTCGCTTCCCGTGAGGAAGAAGCAGATGGCCGGGGCGTGGTTCACCTGGGTCGTGTACATCGACTTCACGAAGCACAGCTCGTCCGCGACGCCGGCCGTGTGCGGCAGGAAGTCGCTGACCCACGCCCCGCTCTGCCCGTGCCGCGCGAACTTCGTGATCTCGGGGAGGCACGGCCGCACGGTCTGGCCGCTCGTCATGGTGCTGAACCGCGCGCCCTTCACCACCGAATCGGGGATCTGCTTCCCCTTCTGCCTGGTGAGTTCCGGCTTGTAGTCGAACAGGTCGACGTGCGTCGGGGCGCCGTTCTGGAACAGGTAGATGACGCGCTTGGCCTTCGGCGCGTGGTGCGGCAGGTCGCGCAGCCCGCCGACGCGCTTGAGGTCGGCGGCCGGGGCGTTCTGCGCGAGCAACGAGGCGAGCGCCGCGGTTCCGATGCCGGTCGCGGTGCGCCCGAAGAAGTGCCGGCGCGAGAGCAGAAGGGCGCGTTCGTCGGTGGGGTGCATGGGTGGTTCTCGTTGACCGTTTTCTCTGGGAGCG
>JAFKJJ010000053.1 GCA_017306025.1 Planctomycetota bacterium | reverse complement strand
GGCCGGTCCTGCCGCTCGGCCAGCGCCGAATCGAGCCAGTCCGTCTGCGCGCCCTTGATCGCCGAGACGTGTCCGGTGTCGAGCAGCACGAGGCTCAGGTAGTCACCGAAGTCCAGCGCGCCGTAGGTGGACTCCTTGTACAGCCCGTCGAACAGCGGGAGGTAGTACGTCGCGTCGGACCGCTTCCCCTTGTACCCGCCGCGCACCTCGTGGTTGCCGAGGCACGTGACCAGCGGGATCAGCCGCCCCTTCGGGTCGATCATGTGCTTCGAGTAGTTCGCGAGGAACTGGATCGCGGCCTTCGCGGAGGAGCCGTTGTCGTACCCCAGGTCGCCGCCGATCAGCGCGAAGTACGGCTCCTGCCTGGCCGCGATCAGGTTGGTGCCGACCGCGTGCGGGCCGGTGCCGCAGTCGCCGCCCGACACCCAGGTGAAGGTATCGGTGGCCTTCGCCGGCATCGTGCGGAACTGGCTGGTGTGGACGCTCGTGCCGACCTGGAGCAGGTACTCCGTGCCGGGCTTCAGGCCGGTGAACTCACACCGGTGGACCTTCACCGTCGTGTTGCCGAACGGCTTGGTGACCACCTTCCCGACCGTCCACCCGTCGGCGGCGCGCGCCGCCGAGACGCGGACGGTGGTCGGCGCGTCCTTCTCGGGTCCGACCCACTGAACGGTGATCGTGGTGGTCGGGTCACGCTGCCAGGTGAGGAACAGCGTGTCCTGCGGGGTGAGTTTGTCCGGCACCGGTGAAATCACCGGGCGCGGCGGGGGCGCGACTTCGAGGGGCTCGGCGGCGGACGAGCCGGGTCCGGCGAACAGCACGGACGCCAGCCCGCCGGCAGACGAGCGCAGGAACCCGCGGCGGTTGAGAGCGGTCATGTGGCAGCGAGGTAAGGGGGTTCGGGAGCAGAAAACGGGCAGGGGTCGGCAGAATGTTTATGGTGCGCGATGTGCGGAGAGAAAGCGAGAGGAGAGCGCGAATTTTCGCACGGACTTTGCCAAAGCCACACGGGCCGGCGCGTCGCTCGTGCCACGATCGACGCGCCGGCCCGTGTGGCTTTGTTGTGGTGCAGGCGTCCCGCCTGCATCGAGGTGGTTGCAGGCGGGACGCCTGCACCACAATAAAAACAGGCACTCGATTCCTGGGAGCCGTACGAGGCTCTCCGCGGCGGTCACTTCTTCTCTTCGGACTTCTTTTCTTCCTTCTTGTCTTCGACCTTCTCGACCTTCTCGACCTTCACGGCCGCGGGAGCGGGAACCGCAACCGCACGCCCCTTGATGATGATGGCCGGTTTGGCGATCGGGGCGATCGGCGCGATCGGCGCGATCGGCGGCGCCGGGACCGGCTGAGGTGCCGGTTGCGCTTTCGGCTCCGTGTCCTTCGCGTCCTTCTTCCTGGTCTGGTCGACCGGGGCGATCGGCAGCACCAGTTCCGGGCTGACCAGGACCAGCACGTCGTCCTTGAACGCTTTCAGGTAGCTCTCGTCCGGCACGCGGTTGTCGCCGGCCACGAGCACCATCCCGCCGGCCGCGAGGCGCTCGAGCACCTCGGCCCTGGGGACCAGTTTGCCGTTCTGGTCGTAGGCCTCGAACTTCACGTCCGCCAGCGGCCTGTAAACGACCGTCGCCGTGGTCTGCGCCGGGTTGTAGCCGTAGTCGCCGTTGAAGCGGATGCGCCCGCGGATGGCCCGACCCTCGAACATCATCTCGTCGTAATAGGCGCCGTTACCGTTGAGCGGCTGGCTGGTGCAAGGGGCCATGACCCGCCCGCCGGCGTCGGTGCCGAAGAGCGCCAGCCGCGGGGCCGGGGTGCTCGGCAGTTGGCCGCCCCACGACACTTGAGCGTGTGACAGCCCGTCGGCGACCATCACGACGGTGTCCGGGTCGACCGCCCGGAGCCACGACTTCGCGACCGGCTTGCCGTCGGCCGACGCGAGCACGGTCGCGCCGCTCCGCACGCGGGCCGTCGCCTCTTCGAGCGTGAGCGGGGTGCCGTCGGCGGTCGCGAACTTGCCGTTGAACTCGGCGAGCGTCTTGTTGAAGTACTGCGCGGTGACGACGTCCTGTTCGATCTGTTTCTGAACCTGCTTCTGAACCTGCTTCCCGTTCTCGACGACGGTCTCGATCGTGAACATGACGTTCGTGACGGTGACCTTCGTGGGGATGTTGCCGGTGACGCGGACGGCCCCGGTGGCGTCGGCCTTGAGGGCGAGGACGCGCGGGGCGGGGCCGGTGGTGTTCGGGGTGGTGTCGCGGGGGACCGGGGCGGCCGGTGCGAGGAGGGCCGCCGACAGCACCAGTGAGGGGTTCATCATGAGTCTCCGGTCGGACGTTCGGAATTCGGACGTTCGCCAATAGGGACCAACATACCCCGCCATTTCGGCGGGGTAAAGTGGCCGGGAGCCGTGTTACAAAGCCGCGACAGACGCGGGGCAGGCCGGGCGGCCCGCCCCACGACAAGCCGAACCTTACTTTTCCGGTGCCGGTGCCGGCGCCGGAACGGGTGCGGCCGGGGCGATCTGGATCTGGATCACGCCCGGTTGCGCCGGGACGGGGAGGATGTTGGCCCCGGGCCGGAGGGGCGGCGGCGGCAGCGCGGGCACCCCCTGGGACGCGGCCAGTTCGGCGGCCGCCAGCACCAGCACGTCGTCCTTGAACGCCTTCAGGAACTTCGGGCTGACCGCCTTACCGTCGGCGGAGACGACCACGACCGCGCCTTCCTTCAGCTTCTTGACCGCTTCGTCCACCTCGACCTTCTTCCCGTCGGCGGTGGTGATCTTGAGGTCCTTCACCTCGCCGAGTTCGACCGTGGCGATCTTGGGGATCTGCACCTCGCGCGTGACGACCTGCGCCCCGTTGGGGCCGGCCTGGGCGATCTGGATCTTCTGCGCCTCGGTGCGGGTGACGGTGACCATCACCTTTCCGTCGGCGTTGGCCTTGAGTTCCATGACCCGCGGGGCGGGGCCGCTGGGGACGGGCGGGGTGGCGGGCGGTACCGGAGCGGCGAGTGCCATCGACAGCACGAACGAGGTCAGCATTGGCGGTTCTCCGGGGCGAAGGAGGGCGTGGCCGCGGCGGCCGCGGGTATTCCTATTCGACG
Organism: Planctomycetota bacterium; assembly: GCA_017306025.1. Classification (GTDB taxonomy): domain Bacteria; phylum Planctomycetota; class Planctomycetia; order Gemmatales; family Gemmataceae; genus Gemmata. The sequence goes on along the minus strand of JAFKJJ010000053.1, from coordinate 13,118 downwards.
AGGGACGCCGCGAGGGGGATTGTAGAATTCCGGCCGCGCCGAAGAAACAAGCGAAGACAGAATGACGGTGGCAAAAGTGAATGGCGGTGGTGGTTCTCCTTTTACCGCTTCGACCGCCGGCTCTGGGCTGCCAATTCGTTGATGGAGGGGCCTGTGTTCCTCGTGTTGTCGGTTCGGTAGAGGGTCCGGTGCGTGGGCCGTTCTGTTGCGGTGGTGGGCGTCTGGCGACGACAGCCCGCACCGCTTCGACGCACCGGTTCGGGGCCTCAGCCAGCTCGTGTTCCCAAAACCGCAGGACGTGATACCCGTCTTCGGTCAGTTGTTTCGTGTGCCGGGCGTCCCTGTGCTTATTGCCCTGTATCTTCGCAGACCGGTACTTCCGGTTTACGTTGCCGACGTGCCCGCAACGGGTCAACCGTGCCGGTAGCAGCCGTCAAGAAAGACGACAACCCGCGACTCCGGGAAGAGGAAGTCCGGCTTGCCCGGAAGCCCTTCGGGGTTCGTGCGCCCGCCCTTCACACGGGCCTGCGCCAGCAACCTCGGGACCGCTTTTCAGCGGACTTGTTCCCGGTGAACCGGACGGCCTTCATCCATTTCATGCGCCTTCGGTGACGTTCCCGAAGGTGCCGCCCTCCAGCGTCTCAAGTAGCCGCCGTTCCACTGCCGCTCACTTCGTCCAGCCAGTCCCGCACGGTCTCTCGGTATTTCTCTTTGAAATCTTCCTTGCCGCAGAGCTTCCGGTCGGAGAGGTATTCGTACCCCTTATTCACGACGGCCCGCAGTTCGGCCGGGTTCAACTCAGCGGCCAGGAAGTTCAGCACGTCAGTGATGTCCACAACGGCAATATCACGTTCGTACTTGTTGAGCTTCAACGCCATCGTCGCCGGGACCGACCATTCCGGATCGGCGTTCACGTTGGCGGCAATGATGACGTACTTCGGCAGCTTGAAGCGGTCCATCTTCGTCTTGAAGTTCGATACCCGGTTCCGCCAGTCGTCCCGGACGGTGACTTCGTAGGCACGCACCAGTCGCTCTTCATGGTACTCCTCGATGTCCCCGGCCGTGCCGTCGAACTTGTCCGAAGCATGCGGGTGATGTGTCCTGATCTCCAGCCCGTGCCGCCTTCGGTACTCGAAAAGCAGGGAGGCAACAAGGAACTGCTGAACGTGCCCTTCCGACTCCAGGGCAAGGAGTGCATGAAAGAGTCGTTTGGCCCGCACGAAGGTGAGCACGTCGGCCCCGACCGGGGGCAGCGGAGTGGGCTCGACCTTCGATTCTGCAAACCGGCTGGCGAAGTAGTCGGCTATCTTCTGCACTTCCTTCGGGGCGCCCTTCGCATCGGCGACCGCGGCCAGAAACCCGTTGAACCGTGGATCTTTCTCCAGCCTCACGTTCTTGACGTTCCCCTTCCAGCCCAGGTTCTCGGCATAAGCGGTGATCGAGCCGTACAGGGTGATGTGGCGCAGCCCCAGTTCTTCACAAAGCAACTTGTCGCCGTACGTTCCCCGGGTGCCGACCGGAACGGAGTTCAAGTCCCAGTCCGGATCACTGACCCAATAGTACATCAGATAGAGAGCGGCTGTTCTGACGCTCGGCGCCTGTTCTTCCAGAAGTGTGTCGGCCGCCCGCCGGTGCTCCTTCGACGGCAGCGCCACCTTTTCCCCGTTGATGAAGGCGTCGATCCGCTCCAGCGCCAGCCGGACGGCTTCTTCCACGATCTTGTTCCGCTCGCTCATTCGAACAGCACCCCCTGACGGGACCGGCGCTTCGCCTGCTGTTTCTGCGGGGTCCCCATCTGTGCCAGAAGTGCCCGCCCGAGTACGCAGGCGAGAAGCGGGGGCACCGCATCGCCCACCTGATGGTACTGCGCCGACTTCGGCCCGCAGAACTCCAAGTCGGCGGGGAAGGTCTGGAGAACCGCCGACTCTTTCACGGTCAACCGGCGTGCGCCTTCCAGCACACCCGACTTCGGCTTGCCGCCCTGCATCAAGTGGGCGTGGTACTCCGGCACCAAGTTCAGCGTGTCGAAGAAGTGCGTCTTGTTGCCACCCGCCGAAGCAAGGATCGTGTGCGACGGCTGGTCCCGGTTGATCGGCCGCCCGCCGCCGTTGTAGACGTGTCCGTCGTAGGGGCTCGGGCGCAGGTCGGGGTTCTTGGCGTAGAAGACTTTCGATGGGTTCGGGTCACCGATCTGATGATCGGGCAGTACGTCGCGGACACGGACGTGAGCGTGCGTGCGGGCCGGTCCGTGCGTGGGTTCGGGGAACTGGAAGGGGCCGTTCCGCATCCCGACGACGAACAGCCGCCGCCGCTTCTGGGGCACGCCGTAGTCGCAGGCGTTCACTATCTGCCAGTTCACCTGGAAGCCCAAGTCCTCAAACTGGCGAATCACCTTCGATAGGTACTTCATCCGGTCGCCGGCGACGAGACCGGGCACGTTCTCCATCAGGAAGGCGTCGGGCTTCACCTCGCCCACCACCCGGATGAACTGCGGGATCATGTCCCGCTCGTCGTTCTGTGCCTGCCGCAACCCGCCTGACGAAAACGGCTGACACGGCGGGCCACCGTAGACAAGTTCAACCTTGCCGTGGTACTCAGTGAAGCTGGTCTGCTGGATGTCGGCGGTGATGATCTTTGCCTTCGGCGTGTGCGTGACAAACGTCTGGGTCCGGCACGGGTCGATCTCGACGGCGCACACGGTCTCCACCCCGGCCGATTTCAAGCCGATGGTCAGCCCGCCCGCGCTGGCGAAAAGGTCGATCCCCCGAACCATGCCGCACCTGCCAAAGAGGAGGCGTTCAAGATACACGGGCGCGCGATTCGCCACATCCGTTCTTCGGTCGTGAGCCGCACGATTCTTCGGTATCTTCCGAACGACCCCCGGCACCATGTCGGTTGAGCGCGATCAACCGTTTCTGCCTGCCCCGTTTCAGGGCGCCCGGGCGACTTGTACAACAACCCGAACCCCAGAGGAACCCGCCTCATGAAACTGCACGGCATCATTCCGCCGGTCGTCACGCCGTTGACCGCCGATCAGGAACTCGACCTGCCCGGCCTCCGGAAGCACATCGACCTCATGCTCGCCAGGGGCGTACACGGCATCTTCGTGCTGGGCACGACGGGCGAGTTCTACGCGCTCGACGAGAAGGAGAAGCAGACGGTCGTCGCGGACGCGATGGCGCACGTCAACGGCCGCTCGCCGGTGTACGCCGGCACCGGCGCCGAGACCACCCGCGAGGTGATCCGGCTCACCAAGATGGCCGAGCGCGAGGGCGTCGCGGGCGTGTCGGTCATCACCCCGTACTTCATCAAGCCCAACCAGACCGAGATCGCCGACCACTTCCGGCGCATCGCCGAAAGCACGAAATTGCCCGTCGTGCTCTACAACAACCCGGCCACCTGCGGCGGGGTGAGCATCGACCCGGAGACGTGCGCGAAGCTCGCGGAGGTGCCCAACATCGTCGGCATCAAGGACTCGTCCGGCGACCTCCAGAACACCATCGAGATCATCCGCCAGACCCCGCGCGACAAGTTCAGCGTGCTCAACGGCCGCGACACGCTCATCCTCGCGGCGCTCCAGGCCGGCGCGCAAGGGGCCATCCCCGCTTCGTGCAACATCGCCCCGGACCTGTGCGTCGGCATTTACGAGTCGTTCGTGAAGGGCAACATCGACGCCGCGAAGGACTGCCAGTCGCGCCTGCACGGCGTCCGGATGGCGATGAGCCTCGGGACCGGCAACAGCGCGGTGAAAGAGGCGATGGCCCTCCTCGGCCGCAGCGCCGGGCCGATGCGGTCCCCGGTCTTGCCGTTCGGCGCCGCACAGAAAGAGAAGCTGCGGACGATTCTGGAGAAGGCGGGGTTGCTGTGATGTTGCCGGGATGTGGTCCGGTCACTCCGTGACCGGAAATCGAGCACCGGTCACGGAGTGACCGGACCACATCCGAGTCCGGACCACATCCGAACCCGCCTTGACGCAACCCGCAGAACTCGGTGCAATCCCCCGCGAAACTTTGACATCGCGGCGGGGTAAGATAGGTTACTTTAACACCAGCCTCTCCGGCCTTCACCTTTTCCCCGCCGAGGCTTCTGCCTCCGGTCCCGCTTGCGCGGTGAGGACTACCGTGACGAACCTGTGCCGCTGCGCCTGCTGCGATGGCGCACTCGAACCCGCCCAACAGCTCCGCTTCCTCGTCGAAACGGACAACCTCGACAACCCGTCGTACCTCGACCGCATTCGTGCCCTTCCCAGCGTCAACGGTCGGCCGGTCCCGGTGTGCAAGGCGTGTCAGACGCGAATCGAAACTCACCCCGTCGTGCTGAAATCGCGTCCGAAGGCCGCCCCGCTGTCGCTGACGACCGGACTGCTCGGCGCGCTGGGCGCGCTGTCGGTCGGCTGGCTGCTGGGGAACCTGTTCACGTCCCGCGGCTGACTCCGTTGTGGTTCGCGGCTCGTGTGCGCGGTACGATCACGCCCGCGCACCGATCCCGAACCCCGGAGCGATCGCGATGGGCTACTGGATGAGGTTCTTCGACACCCACAAGAAGCCGCTGAAGCTCGGCACCCTTCGCTCGGCGCTGCGCCGCATCGACCGCAAGTTCGACCTCGACCGCGGCCAGCTCACCTACGACGGGGCCGACTTCGCGCAGGTCGAGATTTCCGAACCCGGCGACGGGACGTTCGACGCGGAGCTGGCCGAGTTTCGTGCCGCCGTCGAGGCCAAGCGCGGAACAAAGGTCGCGGCCGCCAAAGCTCAGGTTTTAGAGACGCTCGACAAGACGAAGCGGACGATCGCCGTCCGCGTGGGCGGCCACGGCGACGCGCTGGATCTGCTGGACACCCTTTGGGACTGGCTGTTCCGGCGCCGATCCGGGTTGCTCCAGGCCGACGGCGAGGGCTTCTACCAGGACGAGGACCTGATCCTCCCTCTGAAATGACCGCGGCCGCGGCCCGCGTGGTTCGCGGTGCCGGAGTGCGGTATGATGGCGCATCGCACCGGAGGAAGGTACATGAGCGTGGACGCGCTGTTGAAAGAGGTCGAGACGCTGTCGGACGCCGAGCGGGTCGAGTTTCTCGAACGCCTTAGCGAACTCTATCCCTCTCGAATGTCGAACGAACTCTCTCCCGAACTCGCTAAATTGCTCGACGAGCGGAACGCCGCTTACGAGGCGAACCCGGACAAGGTTTACACCTGGGACGAGGTCGTCGCGCATGTGAAGAGGAAGAAGTGAGCACCCCCGTTGTCGTCACCCCTGACGCCCGAGACGACATCGACGACGCGCGCGACTGGTACGAGAGCCAGCAGGCGGGGCGCGGTGACGCATTTCTCGACGAACTCCGGGATCAATTCGACAGGATCGGCCAGAACCCACAGCAGTATAGTCGGGTTAATCGAACCACCCGCGCGGCGCCGCTACCCACCTCGAAGTACATCGTCTACTACCGCATGGGCCGAACGAGGTCGTGGTTGTTGCCGTACAACACGCGAGCGCTGATCCGCGAAAGTGGCAGCGCCGAAAGTAAACGCAAACGGCCCGCCCCGCTTCCGGGGTGGGCCGCGTCACTCCACTTCGCACCGGCCGTCGCGCCTTACGGCACTTCCACGTTCTCCTTCGCGGCCCACTCGCGGAGCATCTTCATCCCGCGGACGTTGATCTGGCGCACCCGCTCCTTCGTGATGCCGAAGTGCTGCCCGATCTGCTCCAGCGTCATCTCCTCCGAGCCGTCCAGGCCCGTCCGCATCCGGATCACCTCGCGGGTCCGGGCGTCCAGGTGCTCCAGCAGGCGGTTCACCCGCGCCCGTGCCGCGTCGGCCAGGGCCAGCACCTCCTGCTCGTCGGTGCGGACGTCCGCCTTCGCCTCGAACAGGTCGTCGTGGCCCGTCATGTACCGCTGCTTGTGCGTCTTCGCGTCCGGGATCGACCGGGCGAAGTTCTTCATGATGGCCCACGTCGCGTAGGTCGAGAACTTGTTGCCGCGGCCGTAGTCGAACTTCTCCACCGCCCGCATCAGCGACAGGTTGCCGTCGCTCACCAGGTCGTCGATGTTCTCGCCCAGCGCCAGCTTCTGCTTCGCCTGGGCGTACACCAGCCGCTGGTTGCAGTTGATGAGCACGTCGCGGCAGCCGCGGATGCCGGCCTTCAGTTCCTCCGCCCGCCTCAGGTCCTCGACCGTGGCCTTGGCCGGGTCGATGGCCTCCTGCAGCCGGTGGAGCTGGTGCTTCAGGAAGTTCATCTTGCGGAACACGTGCTGCTCCTGCTCCTTGGTGAGCAGCGGCCACTCGTACAGGTGGGCCATGTGGGGCGGCACGTCCTTCGGCGGCGCCTTCGCGGCCCGCTTGGCGTCGAACTCCGCCTGCCCCGGCATCTGGCCGAGGATCTCGGCTTCCTTCGCGGCGTCGTCGAACTCGGCGTTATAGATGTAATCGACCGGCGTGCGGACCAGCTCCTTGGCCCGGACCTCGTTCACCACGCGGTACATGCTGGACCGCGTGCGGCCGAATCGTTTGGCGATCGTATTCACGGTCTCCCCCGTGGGTTTGGCGTTCTGCAAGTCGATCTCGTGCCGCCGCTTCGCGAAGTAGATCTCCTGCTTGGCGGCGTCGGTCAGCGGGCCGGTCGCGTGCGGGTAGAGTGCCGCCTCCGGGTGCCCGCGGTCGAAGTTCTTGATCGTGTACCGCACGGCCTCGGGACTGCGCCCGAGCTTGGTCGCGATGCACTTGCTCACCTCCGTGAGCGTCCCACCGGCGTCTCGCAGTTCTCGTGCCAGCCTGAGAATGTCCTCCTTCTCGGCGTCGGTCAGGTGGCTGAACCGCGCCCCCTTCTCGACAAGCACCTTGTGTTCCGCGACGAACTTTTCCACCGCCGCGGCCGGGAACCCGAGCTGGCTGCGGCCGTTCACCTTCACCCGGCGCGCCGCCAGCCCCTTGACCCGCCACCGCGAAATCGTCTTCGTCGAGACGTTGAACCGCTTGCTCACCTCTTCGAGCGTGAGCATCGGCTCGACGGACTGTTCCGACGGGACCGGCGGGACCGACCGCGCGACGCGGCGGATGAACAGTGCCAGGTCGTGGCGCAGGTCTTCCCCGGCCAGGAGCAGTTCCGGGTACGCGTCGGAACGGTACTCGGTCACCCGGTAGCAGACGTACTGATACGGGTACGCCCGGCCCGGCTCGATCTCGCCCAGGAGCTTCTGGGCGTTGGCGATCTGGACCTGACGGCGGGCCGGCGGCGCGTACCGCGTCTGCTGCTCGGTCAGCTCCCTCAGCGATTGGGTCTTGAACTCGGTCACCGGCTCCTCCCGGCCGCGGGCATACCGGCCCGCTGGTGTGGCACGATCTGTATCTGAACGCCGGGACAGTTGTCCCCGACGGTAAGATGGTTCAGGGCGTTACTTAGGTATTCGCTCCGACCGGTTCGGGGTTTCACTTCCGCACCGGACACACAGGTGATACTCGCTCCGACCGTTGTTTCTTACCCAACGTGTCACAAGGACCGTCTGTGACCGCGAACCCGGCTTGAACCCATCTGTCGAATTGGATACGTCCGGCGCCCCGAAGGGTTCGCCTCTTTGTCCAATCCGCTTTCTCGCAAGAAACGGTCAGGCCGGCCGGTGTGATTCTGGGTGCTCGTCTTGAGGAGGCTCGTCGCGAGGCATTTTCCAAGATGCACGTCGCTTGCCAAAGGTTCGGAAATCACCGGGCTCGTCCGCTTGCGTCGCCATTAATACATATCAGCACGTCACTTGCGAATTACGAGATCAAGGAGTTTGCACCGAGCTAAGTGTCGAACGGGTGTCGGCGGCGTGTCAAAACTCGGCTCACTTTTCTTCCATCCTGCTCTTTTTTGCAATCTCTTGAAAGCCACTTACGTCCGAATCTCGCAGTTCTTTTGCTCTGCTCAACCCTCTTAAACGTTACAGGTTACGATCGTCGCCCAAAGATCGGGCTTTTGTCTCAAGTTTGCGCCGGGATGAAATGAGACGCGCGATAAAATGACGCGCCGCGTCGGCAGGGACGATTCCGACACCCCGGACCAAACCGCACATGCACACCGCTTTGATTCGGCGCGTCGCCGCAACCACTCTGCTCCTTTTGGCGTCACCCGGCGGGCCGCTCGCCGCGCAGGAAATCGCCCTCGCGGAGCCGTTCAAGCCGGGGCACACCAGCCGGGTCGAAGTGCAGGTGAAGCTCACCGGCAAACTCGCGCTCCCGACGGCCGAAAAGGGAAAGCCGCCGCAGCTCGTCTCCGTCGTCGGGACCAGCAAGCTCACCTACGAGGAACGGCTGCTCCAGCCGGACGACGCGACGCTCCTCAAGACCGTCCGCGCGTACCGCGAGGTCGAGTTCGAGCGCACCGTCGGCGACGCCAAACAGGACGCGGGCATCCGCCCGTCGGTCCGGCGCATGGTCGTCATCAGGTCCGGCGAGCGGAAGGCCCCGTTCTCGCCCGACGGCCCGCTGACGTGGGGCGAGATCGACGTCATCCGGACGGACGTCTTCAACCCCGCGCTGGTCCCCGGGCTGCTCCCGCCCAAGCCCGTCAAGCCGGGGCAGTCGTGGAAGGCGGCGGCTGCGGCCGTCGCCGAACTCACCGACATGGAGAAGGTCGAGGAGGGGGGCGTGGCCGTCGAGTTCGTCGGCGTGGCGAAGGTCAACGGCCGGTCGCTCGCCCGCCTGAAACTGAGCGGCACCGTCCGCGGGGTGAACGAGGACGGCCCGAACCGGCAGAAGCTCGACGGCACCGCGTACTTCGACCTCGACGCCAACATCCTGACCTACCTCTCGGTCCGCGGCACGCACGAACTGCTCGACGGCAAGGGCCAGACGGCCGGGGTCGTGGAGGGGCAGTTCACCATGACCCGCTCGCCGGTGGCGAAGATGCCGCCCGACCTCTCCGACGCCGCGCTCCGCGACCTCGAACTGAAGCCCACCCCGGAGAACACCCTCCTCCTATACGACAACGCGGACCTGGGAATTCGCTTCCTTTATCCGCGCGGCTGGCGGGTCGGCGCGGTACAGGGGAACCAACTGACGCTCGACCACGCCCGCGGCGGCGGGCTCCTCTTCACCGTCGAGCCGCCCGCGAAGGTGCCCTCGGCCGACGACTACCTGAAGGAGACGCTCGGCGTCCTCCGGGAGAAGCAGAAGGCGACGATCACCGCGACCGACAAGCCGGCGCGGGTCCGCGCCGAGCCGGTCCAGCTCGACCGGTTCGCGCTCGACGCCACCATCGGCCCGAACAAGTTGCGGCTGGAGTACGCGGTGCTGAAGCAGAGCGACGGCGGGGTGACGGCGGCCGCGACGCTCCCGGCCGACGACGCGGAATTGCGGCCCGAAGTGGCACGCATCGTGCGGAGCCTCAGCGTGACGAAGCGGATCGAGGAGAAGAAATAGTGCAGGACTAACCACAATGCCGAACTGACCAGAGTGCAGGACTGACCAGAGTGCAGGACTGACCAGAGTGCAGGACTAACCAGAGTGCAGGACTAACCACAGAGACACAGAGACACAGAGAAGACGGGAGAGAAGAAGTGCTTCAAAACAATATTCTCTCTTCTGCCTCCTCTGTGTCTCTGTGTCTCTGTGGTTAGCTCTTCTGCCTCCTCTGTGTCTCTGTGTCTCTGTGTCTCTGTGTCTCTGTGGTTAGCTGTCCTGCCTTCCGAACTGTGGGGTAATCAGCGTGGCGGGGTTGCGGGTGCTGGTGGCGGCGAGCGAGGTGGCCGGGTTCGCCAAGACCGGCGGGCTGGCGGACGTGGCGGCGGCCCTGCCGCGGGCGCTGGCGAAGCGGGGGAACCTCACCGCCGTCGTGATGCCGTTGTACAACTCGGTGCGCCGGTCCGGGATGCCGATCGAGCGCACCCGCTTCGTGCTGCCGGTCCCGATGGGCGACCGGGTGCTCGCCTGCCGCGTGTACCGCTCGCACCTCCCCAACACCGACGTCCCCGTCTTCCTGATCGAGCACAAGCCGTTCTTCGAGCGCGACGACCCGGCCGCGGGCCGCGGGCTGTACCAGGCGCAGGGGGCCGGCGGCGGCAAGGAGGACTACTGGGACAACGGCGAGCGGTTCGTGTTCTTCTCGCGCAGCGTGCTGGAACTGATCCCGCACCTCGGGTTCCCGCCGGACGTGATCCACGCCAACGACTGGCAGACCGGTCTGGTGCCGGTGTTCCTCAACGAGCTGTACCACCTCAGCCCGGGCTACCAGCGCATCCGCTCGGTGTTCACGATCCACAACATCGCGTACCAGGGGTCGTACCCGCGGAGCCTGATGAACGTCACCGGGCTGTCGCCGGCCCTGTACAACCCGGGACAGCTCGAACACTACGGGTTCAACCTCTTGAAGTCCGGGGTGGTGTTCGCGGACGCGGTGAACACGGTGAGCCCGACCTACGCCCGCGAGATCCAGACGGCCGAGTTCGGGTGCGGGCTGGAGGGGCTGCTGAGCGGCGTCCACTGGAAGCTGACGGGCATCGTGAACGGGTGCGACTACGAGCAGTGGAGCCCGGCGCACGACCGGTTCATCGCGGCGCCGTACACGCCGGAGACGGTGTTCGAGCGGAAGCCGCTGTGCAAGGCCGACCTCCAGCGCCGGTTCGGGCTGGCCGAGGACCCGGCGGCGCCGGTGCTGGGGGTGGTGGCGCGGCTGGTCGCCCAGAAGGGCATCGACATCGTGCTGAGCGCCGCCCGCGGGTTCCTCGACCTGGGGTGCCAGCTCGTGGTGCTGGGCGACGGCGACCGCGAGTACCACGACCAGCTACGGGCGCTCCGCGACCGGAACCCGACCCGCGTGGGCGTTTATCTGGGCTTCAACGAGGGCCTGGCGCACGCGATCGAGGCGGGGAGCGACCTGTTCCTGATGCCGAGCCGCTACGAGCCGTGCGGGCTGAACCAGATGTACAGCCTGAAGTACGGCACCCCGCCGGTGGTGCGGATGACGGGCGGTCTGGCGGACACGGTGGTGAACGCGACGGTGGAGAACCTGGCCGACGGCCGCGCGACCGGGTTCACGTTCGGCGAGTACAGCGCGCACGCGCTCTACGAGACGGTGCGGTGGGCGCTGACGCTGTTGCGCGAGCGGCCGAAGGACTTCCGGCAGATCGTGCGCACCGCGATGGCGCAGGACTGGAGCTGGGACCGCAGCGCCGAGGCCTACGAGCGGTTGTACCTTAAGATCATCGGCTGAACCGGTACCGTCGCACCACGCGGGGGCGATCCATGCTCGAAATCATCATTCTGATCACCTTGTGCAAGAACATCGCGGCCAAGGCGCGGGACAAGGGACGCAGCGGGGGCGGGTTCGGCTTCCTCCTGGTGGTGCTGTGGCTCGGCGGAGAGATCTTCGGCGCGATCGTTGGTGCGGCGCTCTCGGTCGCACGCAACGGCGGGGGCGAGCCGGACATGCTGCTCACCTACGGCGGCGCGCTGGCCGGGGCGATCGTCGGCGCGCTGGTCGCGTTCGGGATCGTGAGCGCGATCGCCCCGGTTCGGCCGAGCGGCCGGTACGACGATCACGACGACCGCGACGATTACGACGACCGCCCGCGCCGGCGAGATCAGGACGATTACGACGACCGCCCGCGGCGCCGCGACCGCGACGACCGCTGGTGACCGGCGATTCCACTTCCCGCCGGCCGCACGCGCTGGTAAATGCGGTATCGGTTTGCCCGGAGGTACCGATGACGCGTGCTCTGTGCTTGGGGTTGATCGCGGTCGGTCTACTCGCGGCCGCGTCCGCTCCGGCCCGAGCGGACGCGGCCCCCTGGCCGTTCAGGGGACCGAAGCCGCCGAAGCCGAACCCGGCGCCGCAACCGCCCGCGGCGGTCGATCCGGCCACCGACACGCCGTCCCCGCCGCCCGCCCCCCGCGACCCGCCGAGGCGCACCGGTCCGTTCCGCTCGTGTGGCAGCGGGGCGGGTCCCGGCCTCGCGGGCATCGGCGCGGCCTGGGGAATGCTGTGGCTCGGGAACCGACTCGTCGGGCGCGTGTCGCGCCGACCGAAAGCCGGTCGCGCCCGTTGACCCGCGGCGCGGGTGTGCTACCAAGTCCGGGTGAAGAGTAACGGTCGCGGTTCGGTCGCGTGTCTTGATCGTGGGGCAGGCCGCCGGGCCTGCCTTCGCTATGGCAGGCCCGGCGGCCGGCCCCACGACAAAGGCCGCCGACCGATACTCTTCACCCGGATTTGGTATGATAACCTGATCGCGTTCCCCGTCTAACCCCGCCGCTTCCGTCGAAGCGGCCCTCGATGACGCTCGAAGACTGGCTCGCCTGCTCGGACATCACGGAACTTCAGTTCGAACTCGTCGCGTTCTCCGCCCGCAAGCTCCACCTGCTCACGGCCGCCTTCCTGCGGCGCGTGTGGGACCGGTTGCCGTCGCACCACACGCGGTTCGCGGTGGAAGCGACGGAGCAGTTCGCCGACGGCCGGATCACGGCCGACGCGCTCGCGTGGGCGCGGTCGCAGGCGGCGCGGGAATTCGGAGAGTCGCTGTGGAGCGGCCAGGGGTGGAACGACGACCACCTCTTGTCCGAGTGGTGTGATTGTTGCTTCGGGTGCGCGCGGGCGGCGTACCAGTACGAGTGCCGCGTGGCGAAGCAGGGCGGCATCCTCGACGGCGTGCGCAGCGGACTGGACGAACCCGCCTGGGTCGCGGCGAAGGCCGCGTTCTACGCCCTCTCTCTGGAGAGCCCCGGCGCGGCGCAAAAGCACGAAGGGCCGCTGTGGGAATGGGAGTGGAAGAGCCTGTTCGCGACCGCGCGCGAGGTGCTCGGCGAGGCCGATTCACCCGACCCGCGCTGGCCCCGGTGGCGCACGACCGACGTTCTCGCGCTCGCCCGCGGCATCCACCGCGACCGGGCCTTCGACCGGCTGCCGATCCTCGCCGATGCGCTCCAGGACGCCGGCTGCGACGACGAGGACGTGCTGAACCACTGCCGACGGCCGGGCGGGCACGTCCGCGGGTGCTGGGCCGTCGACCTGGCGATGGGGATCGGCTGAGGATCGCTCATGCGGTAAGCGGTACGCGGTAAGCGCGAGCAACGAACGGCGGCACGGAACGAAGGGTCAGCGCCGAGAGGCCGGCTCGGCAGACGGCGCACCGCCCGGGGTACCGAGGCGATTGG
>JAFKJJ010000701.1 GCA_017306025.1 Planctomycetota bacterium | reverse complement strand
GACGTGTTCACCCAACTCCCGTCTCTCCCTGCCGAGCGCCTCGACGAACTTCTGCCCGATCGCTGGGCACGTCAACGCCCCACGCCGACCACCTGAGCTTCGCGCTCAACCTCGCCAAACACCGACATGTGCTTCACAAGGCGCTTACGGGATACCCGATCGCCAGCGGTGTGATCGAGGGCGCGTGCCGGCACTACGTGAAGGACCGTCTGGAACGGGCCGGGATGCACTGGACCCGTGAGGGCGCCCAGGCGATGTTGGACGTCCGCAGCGAGTTTTTGAACGGCGACTGGGAGGCGTTCCAACAGTTCCGCATCGAGCGGGAAACCAAGAGACTTTACCCGCAACGACCGATCCTTGACCAGGTTACATGGACTCTATCGGTGTAGCGGGCGACCGGTTACGCCCTTCTGAATTCGCCCCCAGGAGCAATTTGGATCTGGCTGTCTGCCCTCCGGGGGGACGGCCCGGGGACGGCGGGTGTAGGACCGGGTTCGTAAGTTAGGCGGCCTTGGTCGTCCGGCGCGGGAACGGGCAGCCGGGCCGCGCGGCGAGGCGCTTGTCCAGTCGCTCGTCGTCGCACAGCGCGGCGGCTCGCACCGCCAAGATACTTTCCGCCCCCGACGCGCTCCAGAACTTCTCGGTGCCCTTGACCCGGTAGTTGATCTCCTTGATGAGCGACTCGACCCACGAGCTGGTCACCGGCAGACCCGCCTTCCGGTACTCCGGGTACTTCATCCGGTCCACGTTGTTCCCCAAGTAACCGCGCGCGCGACTCAGCCCCACCCGCGCGTCCGTTTCCTCCGCGCCTTCCGGTGCCTCACCGATCCGTTGCTGCTCGCGGTCCATCTCCACGAGAGCTTCCGACACGCGCCCCTGCCAGCAACCCCGCATCCAGTTCACGTACCGATCCCATTGCTCCGGTTCGGTGCCACCGGTCGCACGCGCGGCTTGCCATACGTAACCCAGCACGTGGATGAAGTCCAACACCGGGACGTACTCCCCGAACCAGCGCTTGTGGATCGACCAGTTGTAGGCTTGACCGTCGCTCACGAACGCGCGGCGGCTCGCGGCCTCGAAGTTCCGCGCCTTGGCCTCCGCGCCCACCAGGCGGCCGAACGCGTCGCTGTCGCGTGTCGTCGCCACGCACGTGCGCACCACCCGCTCCGGTTGCCAGTCGATCCGCCCCGGGGCCGACACAACCAACGGATCGGCGGCGGCGCCAGCGATTTCAGGCCCTTTTGCGACGGAGCATCGCGTCATGTTCCCGACCCGCGTGCGATCGAAGAAGCAATCGGGTGGTTCGGGTTGTGGGTCCGTGTCGTGCGTCCCGCTGGTGAGCGTAACCAGGCACGCGACCTTGTCCTCGCGCCACTGCGGGGACCGCGCCCCGCACCCGTGCCCCTCCGCGCGGCGCTGATACCGCCCGCCATCGACTTCGACGGCTACCACGGCCGGCGCGTTGGGAACCTGCGCCTCGAGCTTGCGGACCCGGTGGGCTTCGGCCTGCTCGTCACGTCGGGCGGCCAACTCGGCACCGATGGCTTCGGTCAGTCGCCCGACGTGACGCCCGCTGATCGAGATGTCCGCCAGTAACCGGAGCGTCCGAGAAGCCAACTCGAACGATGGGAGTACCGCGCCCGCGTGAACGACCTTGGCGAGCACCGACGGGCTGTACCCGTGGGAATCAAGTTTCAGGTCGGTTCGTTGGGGGGAAAAAGTCCCGGCGACAGGCGGGACAGTGGGCCACCGGTTCCTGGAGCGCGACCGTGGACCCTCGTGCGACGACATCACGCGGTCGCGTGTGGACCGGGCAGACCTTGTGGCAGGTGGGACAGGGCACCCATCCCTCTTCGCGCTCCACCCAGGACGCAAGTGCTGAAACAACAGTAGTTTCGAGAGATCGGGTTTTCCTGGCGACCCCACTCCCGGGAAAGTCTACCCCACAGGCGATAGTCCAAACCCTTGAAAACCAGGGCTATTTGCCCCTGCCGTAGTGTTCATCCGTGATGCGTGAAAAGGGATGGACAGGGCACCTCACCGGGAACCTGTTGGGCTTGGCGCTGAGTGAGCTGTTCGAGCGTGCCCCGCGCCAGCCCGCGTGAGACGGCGGCGCTAATCTGCTCCATCGGATCGAAGTCCACGTCGAGGCCGGGACCGTCTTCCCCGTAAGCCCGGTGGGCGACAATCTTGCCCCATTGTTGGGCCAGTTCTTCCAACGCCGCCAGTTGCTCAGGTGACAGTTTGGACTTCGCCATCGGCCGTCCTGCCTTACACTTGGGGCGAACTTCCCGGGTGATTTGCTTCCTCCTGTTGTACGCCAACCATGTCCAGCCGCAAAACGTGTCCTACACCCGGGACGGCCCTCGCGTAACACCGACATTGCCGACTGACCATGTCAACGTGCCACGAATGTCGAGGTAGGTCGCGTCCATAAACCTCACTGTTAGTGGAGTGGGTGTGCCGACCACGAGATTCGATCTGGCATCGACCTGGACATTAAGCTCGACTGGTGCCGATTCTCCTGCTCTCAAGCGGCCGGAGCCCGCGAGGTGAATAACAGTTCGCGCACGGGTTCGGGCAGTTTCTGGAACGCGTGCTGGGCATCGGCCCGTGGCAACATGGCTTCGGCCCGGAGCCATCGGCGAACG
>JAFKJJ010000700.1:2684-3184 GCA_017306025.1 Planctomycetota bacterium | reverse complement strand
GTGGCGCCCTCGGCGAACGCGGCGAACGCGGTCTGACGGTCCGGGTCCAGCGCGGCCCACAGGCCCGGTTCCAGCGCGGCCAGCGCCGGGGCGTCGCGCCGGAGGACCGCGTGCGCGGCCCGCCACTTCTCCGCCTCGGCCGCCCGTTCGAGCAGCCAAGCGTTCCGCCGGACCGCCCGTGCCCGGGGCAGCAGCACAAACAGTTCGCGAACGAGCGCGGCGAGTTCCTCCGCCGCCGGGTCGGCCGGCGCCGGCGCGGCGACGTCCAGCCCCGGTTCCAGCTCGCGCAGCCGGACGGGGGCCGCGCCGCGGCGCGACAGGTCCGCCCACGCCAACAGCCGGTCGCCCGGGGCCAGCGCCCAGAACCGCGCCGCGAGCGCCTCCACCTCGTCGCGCAACAGGCGCTCGACGTCGGCGTCCCGGCGGACCGGCGCGCCGGCGCCCGCGAGCGAGTTGACGGCCGCCACCCGCTCGACCGGTGGCAGGAAATCGTCGCCGGG
>JAFKJJ010000700.1:0-2666 GCA_017306025.1 Planctomycetota bacterium | reverse complement strand
CGGAGTGCGGAGCAGTTCGGCCCACCGGGCGCGCGGGTCGGCGGTCATTCGTCACCCCCATTCGGGTCGGCCCCGTCCGCGTCATACGCGGCGAGGAACCGCTCCAACGCCTCGCGGTGCCGCGCGATCACAGCCGGGTCCTGACCGGCCAGCGCAGCCTCGAACCCGTCGAGCAACCGGCCGAGCACGTCCCGCAGCTCGGACGGCAGCTCCTCGAACACCCGCTCCGCCCGCAGCAGGACGAACCGGTTGGCCTCCTCGTCGCGCGGGTGCGTCTTCAGCTTCGCCATCGCCGCGACCGCGGCGCGGATTTCCGACTCGGTCATCCCCTGTGCGTGCTTGGCGATCACGTGCGTGACCGACTTGCCGGTCGCGACGACCGTCGCCTCGATCTCCAGCACGCCGTTGAGGTCGTAGGTGAAGCGGATGTCCACCGGCTGGTTCGCCGGGCCGGGCGGGATGCCGCGGACCTCGAACTCGCCGAGCGACAGGTTCTCGTCGGCCCGCCGCGACTCCCCCTGGTACACCTTCACCCGGATCATCCGCTGGTTCGGGACCAGCGTCGAGTACCGCTTCACCCGGCTCACCGGTATCGTCGTGTTGCGGTCGATGACCGGGTCGAAGTAGCCGTCGCGGACCTCGGCGCCGAGGTCCTTGCTGATCTCGACGCCGAGCGTGAACGGCGCCACGTCCGTGACGACGAGGTCCTCGACCGCGGCCGCCCGGCCGACCAGTCCGGCCTGTACCGCGGCGCCCAGTGCGACCACCTCGTCCGGGTTCAGCCGGCACCGCGGCTCTTTCCCGAGCAGTGCGGCGACGCGGTTCACCACGAGCGGCATCCGCGTCGCGCCGCCGACCAGGATCACCTCGTCGATCTGGTCGCGGGTGAGCCGCGCGTCGCCGAGCACGCGCCGGATCGGGAGTTCGATGCGGGCCAGCGTCGGGGACACCCACGCTTCGAGCTGCTCGCGGGTGACCGTGACCTGGGGCGTGCCGGGTTTGAACTCGCCGTCGGGGGCGGGAACGCGGACGGCCGCGACGACATCGCGGCTGAGGGCGCACTTCGCTCGCTCGCACTGCTGGACGAGCCGCGACACCCGTTTCGGCGAGCGGGCCTCGACCTGTTCGAACGACTCGCCCAGGCCCAGCAGTACGCGGGCCGCGACGGCGCGGGTGAAGTCCTCGCCGCCTAGCGCGCTCTCGCCGCTGGACGCCTTCACTTCGAGCGTTCCCTCGAACAGCTCCACCACCGACACGTCGAACGTGCCGCCGCCGAGGTCAAACACGAGCAACTTCTTGTCGGCCCCGGCCTCGTGGAACCCGTAGGCGATGGCCGCGGCGGTCGGTTCGTTGAGGATGCGCTCGACGGTCCAGCCGGCGATCTTCCCGGCCGCGATCGTGGCCTTTCGCTGGCGGTCGTTGAAGTACGCCGGGACGGTGATGACCGCGCGGGAGACGGGGTGACCGAAGAACGCCTCCGCGTCGGCCTTGAGCGAGCGGAGCACCAACCCGGACAATTCCTCCGGGATGAACGTGCGGCCCGCGACCGTCAGCTTGCGGTCGGTGCCCATGTACCGCTTGAACAGGCCGGCGCACCGCTCGGGGCGGAGAACCTGCAACTCCCGCGCGGCCGCGCCGACGAGAACGGTGCCGGACTCGTCCACCCCAACGACGGAGGGGGTGAGGCGGTCGCCGAGGGCGTTGGGGATGATCTGCGCGCCGTCGGGGCCGAGGAACGCGGCGGCCGAGTTCGTGGTTCCGAGGTCGATGCCGATAACGAGATTCATGCGGGCGTCCGAGGCGGGCGTGGGCGACCGTACAGACCGCGTCCGCCGACCGGGGGTTCGATCGCAAACATTATCGGGTGTTACGGCCTGCGCCGCCAGAGGCTCGATAGAGTGTGTCAGGCCCCGATAGAAATGTCCGCAATTCGCCCCCGATAGAAATGTCCTCCTCTCGGGGGTGCCTTTGACCACTTTACCACACGCTTTCGCCACGGGTGATCCGCAGGTGGCTTCCACACCTTCGCGGGCTTCATCTTCGACACCTCCGGTGGCCCGGCGGCCTCCTCCCGATCACTCGCCGCTTCGACCTCCCGATACGCCAGGTAGCGCTTCCCGAACCGGATCGCCATCGACCCGTCCAAGCGGTGTTCGATCACCACACGACCACCACGCTCGCCCGGATACACCGGCGGGAGCAACTGGTAGTGCCGGTTCGCCCACCGCACCACGTAGTCGTTACTCACCACGCGCGCCCACTGCGACGACAGAATGGGCTCCAGGCGGTGGCCGGCACCCAACCGCCGGTGAGCGCCCGTCGGCTTCGAAGCGGCCTTCGCGAACCGGCGGTTGTGATCGGTCACCAACCGCTCCAGCACGCGGTTGGCTTGCTCGCACGTCCTCGCCCTCGTCAGCCGCAGTTCCTTCACCTCCCGCAAAGCCTCCAGCGCATAAGCCATCAGATTGTTTTCTGTCTGCCGGATGGCGGACAACCCTAACTGCTGGACATAATCCAACGCGGCTCCCAATCCGATGGCTCCGGCCATATCCGGGGTTCCCGCTTCAAACTTATAAGGCAGGTCATTATAGGTGGTCTTTTCAAAACTTACCGTCTTAATCATCTCTCCTCCCCCCTGGTAGGGAGGTAGCTCGTTCAGCCAGCTC
>JAFKJJ010000052.1:14193-30691 GCA_017306025.1 Planctomycetota bacterium | reverse complement strand
GTCTGCGGGCCAGTCGGCGATCGAGGCGAGGTGCTGCGCGACCGCGTCCCACGCCTCGGCCGGCAACGGCAGGCCCGGCAGCAGCTTGCCGAGCAGGTCGCCGACCGCCCGTTCCAGACAGTCCCGCGGCGGGAGCAGATAGAACGTTGCCATGCCGTTTCCCCTCCTGCGTGTGCCGAGGGTATCGGTCGGCGGTCGTTCGGGCGCCGACGCGAACCGGCGTAGCGGAAGGGAGGATCGTGAGGTGCGGCGGCGCAAGCGTTACAGATTAACAGGCCGGGCCTGTGGCACTTTTGGTGTGGTCCGGTCACTCCGTGACCGGTGCGACGCGCTCAATGGGTCACCGTACCGCGCTACCGGGTGGAATCGCACCGGTCACTCCGTGACCGGACCACAGGAAAGGCGTCGCGCCTCACGTCACCTGCTTGACGAGCACTTGCGACTTGCGGCGGCTCTGCTCGTATTTTTCGCGGCGCGCCGGCGGGAGGTCGTCGGGGGTGCCGTGCTTGTACCCCTTCGCCACGAAATAGTTGATCGCCTGCGTCGAGAGGCAAAACACCTTTGCGATCCCGCGCCGGCGGGCCTCGACCTCCGCGTAGTTGATCAGCTTCCCGCCGATCCCCTGGTTCTCGTACCGCTCGTCCACGAAGACGCTCGCCAACTCGGCCATGTTCTGTTCGGAGTAGAGGTGCAGGGCCGCGCACGCGACCGGGTTGCGGTCCACCTCGAACACGAAGTAGTCGCTGATGATCTTTTCCAGCTCGGCCCGCGTCCGCTTCACCAGTTCGTCGTTCTCCACGCCCTGCTGGATCAGCCCGAACACCGCCCGCACGTCCTTCTTCTGGGCCGGACGAATGGCCTGGTACTCGTTCGCGTGGACCAGGGTGCCGATCCCTTCGTTCGAGAACACTTCGCCGAGTAGCCCTTCCTGCTCGCGGCCGTCGATGATGTGGATGCGCTCGACGCCCTCCTTTGCGGCCCGCACCGCGTGCGTGAGCTTGGTCACGGCCTCCGGGGTCATTTCGGCCCGGTGCTTCTTCAGGAAGGCGTCCGCCTCCTGTACCGTCATCTGTCGGACCACGTCGTTCGCGTCGCGAACGCCCCCCTCGGTGTTCAGGTACACCAGTTTGACCGCCCGCAGCGACTTCGCCACCTCCACCGCGACCGCGTCCGAGTTGAGCCGGTACGACGCGCCGGACCCGTCGATCCCGATCGGCGGGACGACGGGGATGATGTCGTGTTCGAGGAGCGTCTGAAGCAGCGGGACGTCGATGCGCTCGACCTTCCCGGTGAACAGCTGGTCGACGCCGCCGAGGATGCCGGCCGGGTGCGCGACGACCGCGTTCGGGCACACGGCGCGGAGGTCGTTGGCCGACAGCCCTTCGAGGATCTCGTGCGTGACGCGGTTGGCCGCGGTGATCGCGACGTTGAGCGTCTCGCGGTCGGTGATCCCGGTGCCCACGAGGTCGGACGGCGTGACCTTGACGAGTTCGGCGTACCGCTTGATCTGGTGCGCGGCCCCGTGGACGAGCGCGACGCGAATACTCAAACTGCGCAACAGCGCGATGTCGAGCAGCAGGTTCGGGAAATTGTCGTCCTCGACGACCGCGCCGTCGACGGCGATGACGAACACCCGGTCGCGGAACCGGGGCACGTACCGCAGGATCTCGCGAAAGTGGGTCAGGCGCTCGTGCATCGGCGGGGTGTTGGGTGTTTTGTGTTGGATGTTTCGTGTTCTGCTGTCGCCCGACGACCGATGATTTGCCAATGCAAAGCCGATCAAGACGGTTCGCCGTGTCCGTCTAGAATAGCACGACTGCCGCGGGCGGCGACTCCCGGCCGTGAGGCACGAACCACCCAACACGAAACACCCAACACCGATCCGCCATGCCCGAAAACGTCGTCGTCATTGGTTCCGGACCGGCCGCGTGGACGGCCGCCATCTACGCGGCCCGCGCCACGCTCAACCCGCTCGTGTTCGAGGGCAACCCGTTCGACGACCGGAACCGCGTGAACGGTACCATGCCCCTGGGCCAGCTCGCGCTGACGACGGAGGTCGAGAACTTCCCGTCGTGGCCCGCCGGGGACACCCGGCAGTACCTCAAGACGGCGCTGAAGGAGGACGACCCGGACTTCCCGCTGTGGGTGAACGACCCCAAGAAGCCGCAGCCGACGCACGGCATCAACGGCCCGGAACTGGTCGCCCTCATGCGCCAGCAGGCGAAGAACTTCGGCACGCGGGTCGAGTCGAAGGACGTGGTGTCCGTCGATTTCAAGAAGAAGCCGTTCACCCTGAACACGCACGACGGCAAGAGCGTGCAGGCGCACACGGTCATCATCGCGACCGGCGCCCGGGCCAACTACCTCGGGCTGCCGAGCGAGGACAAGTTCAAGAACAAGGGCGTGTCGGCCTGTGCCGTGTGTGACGGGTTCCTGCCGCGGTTCCGCGACCAGCCGATCGTGGTGGTCGGCGGCGGCGACACGGCGGTCGAAGAGGCCGGCTACCTCACGAAGTTCGGCAGTAAGGTTCACCTCCTGGTGCGCCGCGACGTGCTCCGGGCGAGCAAGATCATGGCCGACCGTGCGACGGCCAACCCGAAAATCGAGGTCCGGTGGCACACCGAAGTGGACGAGGTGCTCGGCGACGACAAGAAGGGCGTGACCGCGGTTCGGGTGCGGAACAACAAGTCCGGCGCGAAGGAGGAGCTGACCGCGGCCGGGCTGTTCCTGGCGATCGGCCACACGCCGAACGTGAGCTTCCTCGGCGGGCAGGTGGAGCTGACGCCGACCGGCTACATCAAGTGGACGACGCTGGCGCGGACGTACACGAGCGTGGAGGGCGTGTTCGCGGCCGGCGACGTGGCCGACGACTACTACCGTCAGGCGGTGAGCGCCGCGGGTACCGGGTGCATGGCCGCGCTTGATGCCGAGCGGTACCTGGGGCACCACGGGCTGATTTGAAGGCGGAAGAGCCACGGATGACGCAGACAACACGGATGAGGACAGCAGAGTTCAAATTGATCTCTGCTGTCCTCATCCGTGTTGTCTGCGTCATCCGTGGCTCATTCTTCTTCGCTCAGAACCGCGGCGGTTCCTTCCGCACGAGTTCGTTCGCGTAGTCGAGGCTGTCGAGCGTCCCCGCGTCGGTCCAGTAGCCGTCGAGCATGAAATACCCGAGCCGGCCTTGTTTGATGTAGTGGTTGTTCACGTCCGTGATTTCGAGTTCGCCGCGCCCGCTCGGTTTGAGCGTCTTGATGACCCCGAACACGTCCGGCGGGTAGATGTAGATCCCCACGACCGCAAAATCGCTCTTCGGCTTGGCGGCTTTTTCTTCGATCCCGATGAGCTGGTCGCCTTTCAGCTCCGCGACCCCGTACCGCTGCGGGTCCGGCACCTGCTTCAGTCCGATCCACGCCCAGTCCGGGCGCGTGTTCGCCTTCTCTAAAAGGCCGATCAGCGGATCACGGAAGATGTTGTCGCCGAGCAGCACGAGCGACCGGCTGCCCATGCAGAAGTGCTCCGCCAGCCCCAGCGCCTGCGCGATCCCGCCGGCCTCGTCCTGCACCCGATACGTCAGCCGGCAGTTGTGGTCGCGCCCCGAGCCGAGCAGCTCGACGAAGTCGCCCATGTGCTCGGTCCCGGACACGAGCAGGACCTCCTGTAGCCCGGCCCCGGTGAGCTTCTTCAGCGGGTGGTACACCATCGGCCACGCGCCGACCGGCAGCAGGTGCTTGTTCGTGACGCGGGTCAGTTCGCCCATGCGGGTGCCCTTGCCGCCCGCCAGAATCACGCCGCGAATGGACATCTCTTGAGCCCTCAAGTCTGCAATTCGAGAAGTCGAAAGTCGAGAAGTCGAAAGTCGAAAAGTCGAGGAGAAAGACGACGGATGTCTTCGACTTTACGACTTTATGACTTGCAGACTTGTGACTACGCCGATGACTACGCCGAAGGTCCGTACTGCTTCGCGTAGTAACTGAGATATTCCTTGCTGTTGATCGCCGCGACCCACGCGGCGTTCGCCCGGTACCACTCTACCGTTTCCCGCAGGCCCGCCTCGAACGTCTCGCGCGGCGCCCAGCCGAGTTCGCGCTCGGCCTTCGTGCAGTCGATCGCGTACCGGCGGTCGTGGCCGGGGCGGTCCGCGACGTACTCGATCAGCGACTCCGGCCGGTCGAGCAGTTTCAGCAGTTCCTTCGTCAGTGCGATGTTCGGCTTCTCGCACCGGCCGCCGAAGTTGTAAACCTCGCCCGACCGCCCCGCACGCCACGCGGCCTCGATGCCGCGGCAGTGGTCGCGCACGTGAATCCAGTCCCGCACCTGGAGCCCGTCGCCGTAGACCGGCACGCGCTCGTTCTTCAAGAGCTTCGCGATGAAGTGCGGGATCAGCTTCTCGGGGAACTGGTACGGCCCGTAGTTGTTCGAGCACCGGGTGATGACCGCGTGCAGCCCGAACGTGTGCTGGTACGCCTGCACCAGCAGGTCGGCGCCGGCCTTGCTCGCCGAGTACGGGCTGTTCGGGTGCAGCGGCGTCTCTTCCGTGAACAGTCCGGTCGGGCCGAGCGAGCCGTACACCTCGTCGGTGCTGACCTGCACGTATTTACTGATTTTGAACTCGCGGGCGGCGTCGAGGAGCGTCTGGGTGCCGATGACGTTGGTGCGGACGAACGGGCCGCTGTCCTGAATGCTGCGGTCGACGTGGCTCTCGGCCGCGAAGTTGATCACGTCCGTCACGCCGTGCCGCATCGCGCCGCGCACGTCGTCGCGGTCGGTGATGTCGCCCTTGACGAAGGTGTACCGCGGGTGGCCGGTGAGGTCGGTGAGGTTGGCGAGGTTGCCGGCGTAGGTGAGCGCGTCGAGGTTGACGACCGACACCGCCGCGTCCGTGGCGAGGAGGTGGCGGACGAAGTTCGATCCGATGAACCCGCACCCGCCGGTGACCAGAACTGTCGGCATGAAGTCCCCTTCGAACGTGGGCCGGCGGCGCTCACCGCCCGAAGGGGTTGTAAGTCAGAACGCCGTCCGCGTCAAACGGGAGTGGCTTCCACCAGGCTGTGCGGCCCCTCGGTCGGGACGATCCGCGTCAGCTCGAAGCCCGCGCCGGCGAGCAGCTCGCGGTACTCGGCCTCGGTCCGCTCCTTGCCGTCGCAGATCACCATCATTTCCAGGTCGAGGATCGGCGCGAACCCCGGTCCGAAGCCCGGCGGCACGACCAGTTCCACGAGCACCAGCTTGCCGGTCGCGGGTATCGCGGCGCGGACGCACTTCAGGATCTGGGTGGCCCTCGCGTCGTTCCAGTCGTGGATGATGTGCTTCAGAATGTACAGGTCGCCGCCGGCCGGCACCGACTTGAAGAAGTCGCCGCCCTCGGCGCGGCACCGGTCGGCCAGCCCGGCCGCCCGGATCGGGTCGGCCGCGCCCGCGACCACCGGCGGCGCGTCGAACACCACCCCGCGGGCCTTCGTGTTGACCTTCAGGATCGCGCACAGGATCGCGCCGTGCCCGCCGCCGACGTCCACGATCGTGTTGAACGGGGCGAAGTCGTACGCCTTCAGCATCGTCGCGGAGGCGTGCTGCGAGAAGCCGGTCATGCCCTCGTTGAAGGTCGCGGCCTCGTCGGGGTGCTTGCCGAGGTAGTCGAACACGCCCTCGCCGAAGGCGCGCTCGAACGCCGGCTCGCCGCTCTTCGCGCACCCGGCCAGGTCGCCCCACGGCTTCCAGCTCCACGGGTCGCACACGTAGGTCGCGACGGCCCGCATCGAGCCGGGCACGTCCGACCGGAGGAACTCGCCGACCGGGGTCAGCGAGAACCGCCCCGCGGCGTCGCCCGCGAGCACCCCGACGCTCACGAGCGCCCGGAGGATGCGGTACAGGTGCCCCGGGTGCAGTTTGGCGGTCTGCGCGAGTTCGGCCGCGCTCTTCGGGCCGGTCGCCATCTGGTCGGCGAGTCGGAACCGCGCCACGACCGATATCGCCTGCGTGACCGCCTTGCCGAACACCATCTGTAAGAGCAGCATGTTCGGCGGGAGCGGTTCGGCCGGAGAGGGGGAATTTGCCATCGATTCGGGTTCCTCAGACGGGCGAAGCGAACCGCCGGGCGCGTGCCCGGCGGCGTGTGTCCATTCGGCGGATCGGCTGATACGGATTCGTGGCGGACGGGGTCAATCGCGGTTTCAGCCGTTGGGGTTGGCCTTGCGCCACTCGGCCCACTTCGCGAACGCCTTCTTGCGCGCCGCGTCGTCGGCGAAGTAGTACCGCGTGTGCGCGTAGTACCGGTTCTCGTAGCCCGGCACGCCCGCGTAGCGGTCGGTGAAGCCGTAGTCCTCCGGCTTCTGCTCCGCGAGGGCGATCGCGACGCCCAGCGCGACGTCGCGGACCTGGACCTCGTAGAGTTCGCCCGCGCCGTCTGTCGGGGCCGCGGGGCGGACGCTCGCCACCACGACCGTGTCCGCGAGCGCCTTTTCCAAGAGCGGGATGTGCTTCTTGCCGCCGTAACTGACGAGGTTGGACGCGGCCCGGCCGCGGACGAGCGCCGTGACGCCGGGCATCGAGAACAGCCGCGCCGCCAGCCCGGCGGCCTGGTCGTTCAGGTCGAGGCTGCTGGCGACGCTCATCGCCGAGGTCATCTCGCGCGGCTCGTTCCGCGAGTCGAGCCACGCGGCCGCGATGGCCCGGTACACCTTCGCCTTGTCGTCCCCGCCGCGGGCGGCGGACACGAACCCCGACCCGCTCAGCGCGGAGCCGATCGACACGGAGCGGCGGGGGATGTACTGCGACCCGACGCGGCTGTCGGCGAAGAGGAGGGCGGCCATCTCGTCGAGCGTCAGGGGGCGCCCGTCCCCCTCGCCGCGGAGCCCGCGCTGCCCGTACAGGTCCATCTTGCGCGCGACGACCAGTTCCGTGAGTTCGACCCGCGAGCCGTCGACCGCCATGAGCAGCCGCCGGTTCGCGTGCGTCGCGACCATCTCGACGAACACCTGCCGCGCGGCCCTCTCCAGCGCGCGGTCCGACCAGAGCGTGTGCCCGCAGAACGACCACTCGTTACAGACGACGGCGCGGAACGTCTTCCAGGCGGCCAGGTCGTGTTCGTAGCGGCCGTCGGTGTCGGCGAGGAAGGTTTCGAGCTTCGCCTGAAGGTCGAGCGCGTTGGCCGCGGGGAGCAGTTGCGCGCACCGCGCGCGGACCTCCGGGTCGGAACTGGTGTTGGCGCCCGCGAGCAGCGCCGGGCGCGCCGACCGCCCGAGGGCCGCGAGCTGCTTCTGCGCGTCCTCGCGCTCGGTGAAGTCTTCGCTCCCCAACTGCCGGACGAGCGCGCGGCACTTCACCCGCACTTCGGGCGTGGGGACGAGGTCTTCGGGGTTCGGGGACGCGGCGCCCGACGGCGCGGCGGCGGCGAACAGGCACGCGAGCACGAGTGCGGGTCGGCGCATGGCTCCTCCGTGTGGCAGCGAGCGGGCGGACGCCATTCCTCCCCATTGTGCGCGACCGCGGGGCGCCGCACCAGAGTGTTTGAAAGTAGTAGGCACACTCCGTGTGCCGTCGCGACATCGTTCGTGAAGCGACGGCACACGGAGTGTGCCTACTACTTTCAAGTCACGCCCCGGCCGGCTTGCCCTCGACGTCCGGCGTCCCCGGCACGCGCAGCGCCTGGGCCGGCTCGATCGCGCCGAGCACGCCGTCGAGGAGCGCGAGCGCCGTTTCGACTTGCGCGGCGGAGACGCACAGCGGCGGGCAGAAGCGGATCGCGGTCTCGCCGCAGCCGAGCAGCAGCAGCCCGCGCTGGAAAGCGGTCTGAATCACCTTCTCGCGGATCGCGGCCGACGGCAGGTCGACCGCGGTCATCAGCCCCAACCCGCGAACGCCACTCAGACCGGCGTGCTTCGCGGCCAGTTCGCGCAGCCCGGTGCGAAGTTGCTCGCCGCGGGCGGTCGCGTTGGCCATGTACTCGCGTTCGAGGAGCTCGATCGAGGCGAGCGCCGCGCGGCACGCGACCGGGTTGCCGCCGAACGTGCTCGCGTGGCTGCCGGGCGGCCAGTCCATCACGTCCCCGCGCGCGATGATCGCACCCAGCGGCATCCCGCTGGCGATCCCCTTCGCGGAACAGACGATGTCCGGCTCGACGCCGAAGTGCTCCACCGCGAACATCTTCCCGGTGCGGCCCATGCCCGACTGCACCTCGTCCACGACCAGCAGGATGCCGTGCTTGTCGCACAGCGCGCGGAGGGTCGGCAGGCACCCCCGCGCGATCGGGTGGTAGCCGCCCTCGCCCTGGATCGGCTCGACGAAGATCGCCGCGACCTCCTCCGGCGGCGCGGTGCGGCGGAAGATCGTGTCCTCGATCTCCGCGACAAGCTTGCAAGTGGGCAGTGGGCTGTGGGCGGGCGGACAGCCCGGCACGCCGCACTTGCCCTCGTCTTCTGCCCACTGCCCACCATCCACTGCCTGCTGTCGGGGGAAGTTCACGTGGTGGATGTCGGGCACGAGCGGGGAGAACCCGCGGCGGTGAACGAGCTTCGAGCCGGAGAGCGACATCGCGCCGTAGGTGCGGCCGTGGAAGGCGCCGAAGAACGCGACGGCGCGGTTGCGCTTCGTGTGCCAGCGCGCGAGCTTGAGCGCCCCTTCGAGCGCCTCCGCGCCGCTGTTGCAGAAGAACACCTTCTTCGGACCCGACCCCGGCGCCACCCGCGCCAGTTTCTCCGCCAGGTCGATTTGGGGGCGGTAGTAGAAGTCCGTGCCGCTCATGTGGATGAGCTTCGCGGCCTGGTCCTGAATCGCCGCGACCACTTCCGGGTGGCAGTGCCCGGTGTTGGTCACCGCGATGCCCGCGGTGAAGTCGAGGAACAGGTTGCCGTCCACGTCCCGGATGACGGCCCCGCTGCCGCTCTCGACGAACAGCGGGTACGCGGGCGTGTACGACGGCGAGACGAACTCGTTGTGCCGCGCGAGCAACCCGGCGCCGTTCGGCCCGGGCAGCGGCGTGCGGATCTCGGGCACGGAAAGGTGATCGAAGGCGAACGTCATGGTGTCCCTCCCCGGATGTTGGCGGCGGTCGAGGTCCCCGGAACCGTCGGCCCTCTTTCGGTGCCGAGCCCGACGCCGGACCGGAACTGCTCGCTGAACTGGTGCACGGCGGTCCGCGCGGCGAAGTCGATGGCCTCGCCCCAGTACGCGGTGCCGGAACTGTTGGCGCCGCGGGCGATCGCGTTCACGTCGACGGTCTGCTCGCGCCCGCCGGGGTAGACGAGTCGCACCTTCGCTTGGATCGAGCAGCTCGCGCCGATCGGGTGCTCGCGGAGCATGCGCCGCGGGTCGTCCTTCGAGGCGAACAGCAGCTCGATGTCGTTGCCCGGCTTGTCGGCCGCGATCTGCTTGTCGGTCGCGCCGGTGATGCCCTCGCGGTCCCGGCGCTGCTGCTCGCGCCGCTCGTCGTCGGCCCGCATCGACGCCTGCATCTGGATGTTCGGGTTGACGTTCGGGGCGTTGTTGATGTCGCGGTACCGCTTCCCGGTGTCGCCGGACCGCACCAGGCGGAACGACGTGACGGCGACCTCGACGCGCTCGGGCTTCTGCGGCAGCGCCGCGACGACCGCGTTCGTCTCGTCGGCGAGCTGCGCCCACGCGCCGGGGTGTGCCTTGTCCAGGTGGTAGAGGCACACGGCGCCGGTGAACGGCTTCTTTTCCCAGTCCGGGCGCTGGTCGACGATCTGGACCGTCGTTCCACCGATGTTGACCGGTTGCGGCAACTGCTCGGCCGGCGCGGTGTAATACTGCGGCGAGTTGCAGCCGACGCCGACCGCGCACACCGCCACCGCCGCCCAGACTCCCCGCGTCATGGCGCTTCCCCCGCTTTCGGTCCGACCCCCAGGCGAAGGCGGGGTATGCCAGAGCGGGCAGAAGCGGTCAATGGATGAACGGGGCGAACCCCGCCCGCAAGGGCGGCGGGTGTCGGGCGCCGGGTGTCGGGTTGGTGGTCCGGTGCGTCACCCGCCGCCCTTGCGGGCGGGGTTCGCCCCGTTCACGCCGGCCCTCCCTCGATCGCGGTCGTCAGCCCCTGTGCCATCTTGATGTCGGTGCCGTGATTCACGGTCCAAGCGGTCTTGTGCGTCACCGCGTCCACCAGCGCCGCGGCCGACGGGTGGCCGTTGCCGCTCTTCTTCACGCCACCGAACGGCAGGTGAACCTCCGCACCGATCGAAGGGAGGTTCACGTAACCCATGCCGTACTCGCACTCGTCGCGAAAGAACCGCATCCGGCGGTAGCACTCGGTAATCACCGCCATCGACAGGCCGTACTCGGTGTCGTTGTAAATCCGCGCCGCCTCTTCGTCGGTGCGGAACGGGATCAGCGCGACGTGCGGCCCGAACACCTCTTCGTGAAGGACCCGCGTCGCGGGGTTCGTGTTCGCCTGGTAGATGAACGGCGACAGGAAACAGCCCTTCGCGTTCGCCGGCACGTCGCCCGCGTCGGCGAGCACCTTCACGCCCTCGGTTTTGGCGAGCGCGTTGTAACTGAGGACCTTTTCGACGCCCTTGCGGTTCACCAGCGGCCCCGCGAAGTTGGTCGGGTCGAGCGGGTCGCCGAAGCGGAGCCGCGTCGCGGTGTCGGTGAACGCCTTCGCGTACTTCTCCACCAGCGATTCGTGAACGATGATCCGGCTCGCGGACACGCACCGCTGCCCGGTCGTCTTGAACGCGCTCAGGATGCCCGCATTTACTGCCAGGTCGAACCGGCAGTCCTCGCAGACGATCACCGCGTTCTTGCCGCCCATCTCGGCGGCCACGATGCGATCGGGCATGCCGGCGGAGATTTCCTGAATCCGCTTGCCGATCGCGTAACTGCCGGTGAAACACACCACGTTCACGCCCGGATTCTTCACGAGCTGCTCGCCGACGGCCCCGGCGCCGTGAACGAGGTTCACCGTGCCCGCCGGGAACCCGGCCTCGACGAACAACTCGACCAACCGCTGCGCGATCGCGGGCGTCTCCTCGCTCGGCTTGAAGACGCACGTGTTGCCTTCGAGCAGGCTCGGCCCGAGCATCCACAGCGGCACCGCGAACGGGAAGTTCCACGGCGTGACCACCGCGACCACGCCCCACGGCTTCCGCCGCACGAGCACGTCCTTTTCGGCGATCTCGCTCGCGACGACCTCGCCGTAGACGCCCGCGCGGCCGGTGCCGAACACGTACTGCACCATGTGCAGCCCTTCGACCACCTCGGCGCGGCACTCGGTGATGTTCTTGCCGCACTCGCGGGCCATGAGCGTCGCCAGCGCGTCGGTGTCGCGCTTGATGAGCTGCGCGAGCCGGTCGAACGCCTCGGCCCGCAGGATGCGCGACGTCCGCCGCCATCCGGGAAACGTGGCGCGGGCCGCTTCAACGGCGGCAGCAACTTCGGAGGCGTCCGCCTGCGGGAACGAGCCGATTACTTCGTCGAGGTCGGCCGGATTACGATCGTCGAAGTCGTTGCGCCCCTTCAACCACTCACCGCCGATGAACAGCCGGCCGGGAACGAAGAACGGACTCATGGCGGAACTCCGAGACGTGGTGTTACCACATTCTACGCGCCGTCGCGTCCCCGCGCACAGCACGTCTCCGCGCACAGAGATCACAGGGCGGGGACCCTGTGCTCCGGGCGGAGCGTATAATGTCGGTCGCCTGGCGAGGAACCGTGGAGCGGCCGTGAAGCAGCTTCTCTGCGACAGGCCGCGAGGACAGCCGATGGCCGAACCGATCGAACTCGTCGTGGGCGCCGACCCGTGGCCCCTGACCGTGCCGTCCGACCGCGCGGTCGCGCTGCGGCGCGCGCCGGTCGCGACGCCCGCGGGCACGCCGCGGCAACTCGTTCACGACGCGCTGGAGAAGCCCTACCACTTCGAGGCGCTGCGCCGCGCGCTCACGCCGGACGACCGCGTCACGGTCGTCATCGACCCGCGGCTGCCGCACCTCGCGGAGATGCTCGCGGAGGTGCTCCGCCACCTCGGCACGGCCGGCGTGGGACCCGCGTCGGTGACGGTCCTTTCGCCGCCGAACGCGCCGCAGGCGTGGATCGACGAACTGCCCGACGAGTTCGCCGACGTCACGGCCGAGACGCACGACCCGGCCGACGCGAAGAAGCTCGCGTACCTCGCGACCACCAAGGGCGGCCGCCGGCTGTACCTCAACCGCTCGCTCGTGGAAGCGGACTTCGTCGTCCTGCTGACGGGCCGGCGCTTCGATCCGTTTTCCGGCTACGCGGGCGCCGAAGCCGCGGTGTTCCCGGCGCTTTCCAACGAAGAAACGCGAACCGCGCTGGCCGGTGAGTTCAGCACGGCGGCCCCGGCGGCGAGCGAGGGCGAGGCGGCCGAAATCGCGTGGCTGCTCGGCACGCCGTTCCTCGTACAAGTCATCGAAGGCGCCGGCGGGAGCGTTCAGGAGGTCGTCGCCGGTTTGTACGACAGCGCCGCGGAGGGCGTTCGTCGGCAGGACGCGCGCTGGCGCGGGACCGTCGCCACGGAACCAGAAACGGTGATCGCGGCGCTGGGCGGCGCGCCGTCCGAAATCACCTTCCTCGATCTGGCGCAGGCCGCCGCGACGGCCGCCCGTGTTGTGAAGAAGGGCGGGCGGATCGCGCTCCTCACCACGGCGGCCCCGGACCTCGGGCCGGGGGCACAACTGCTCCGCACGCTCGACGACCCGACCGGCGCGAAACGGCTACTGGACAAGGAGAAGCCCGACGACTGGGCCGCGGCCGCGCTGTGGGCGTTCGCCGCGAAGCGGGCGAGCATCTTCCTGGCGAGTGGTTACCCCGACGAGGTCGCGGAGGAACTGTTCGCGACGCCGATTCACACGCCGTCGGAGGCGCAGCGGTTGATCGACACGGGCGGGAGCGTGCTGCTCATCCCCGACGCCCATAAGACGACCGTGACCGTCGGTTGATCCGCGTCGGTTCCCGGGGCGTTGCCCCGGGCTGAGCAATCCGACCCCTCCGGGGTCGGAAGGCCATTCACCCCGAAGGGGTGATACCAAGTCCGGGTGACGAGTATCGGTCGGGAGTGGCGGCCTTTATTGTGGGGCCGGCCGCCGGGCCTGCCTTCGCTGCTATGGCAGGCCCGGCGGCCGGCCCCACGACAAAGCCACGCGCTCAAACCGCGACGGTTACCGATCCGCCCGATTCGGTATGAGATTCCTTAGCCCGGGGCAACGCCCCGGGACGGGACGGAGCACCCCATGACCCCCGACTACGCCGCCGCGACCACCTCCGCGGCGCTCTTCGACACGTCCGGCGCTGCGAAGGTCCTGCTCACGGGGCCGGACGCGCCGATGTTCCTCGGCAACCTCAGCACCAACGACGTGAAGAACCTCCCGCTCGGCGGCGGGTGCGAGGCGTACTTCTGCGACCCGCGTGCGAAGGTGAAGTTCCAGACGCAGATCTATCACGTGCGGCTGGGCGACGGCCGGCACGCGATGTGGGTCGAGACGACCCCGGACCGCAACACCGAACTGGTTCAGTACCTCGACCGCTACCTGATTTCGGAACAGGTGGAGATCGCGGACCGCACCGGGGACTTCGCGCAGTTTCATCTGGCCGGTCCGAAGGCCGCGAGCGTGCTGGCCGGCGCGCTCGGCGAACCGGTGCCGCCGCTGCCCGAATTCGCACACATGGAACGCACGTTCGGGAAAGACGCGACGTGCTCGATCCGGCGCCGCGACCCGCTCGGCGTGCCGGGCTTCGACATCGTGTGCCGTACCGACGTTGCCGAGGGCGTCAAGCGGATGCTGACGGCCGCGGGGGCGACTCCGGCGACCGGCGGAACCTACGAGACCTTGCGGATCGAAGCGGGAACGCCGGTGTTCGGCAAGGACATCGACGACAGCCGCTTCGTGATGGAAGTCGGCTTCGCGGGGCGCGCGGTGAGCTACTCGAAAGGGTGCTTTTTGGGTCAGGAGCCGATCGTGATGGCCCGTGACCGTGCCGGGCACGTCAACCGTGCGTTTCTGGGGCTGAAGGTGCTCGATGGCGGCCCGCTCCCGTCCGGAACGAAGCTCTTCCGCGACGGCCAGGAGGTGGGGCTGGTGACATCCAGTTGCGACTCCCCGCGGCTGGGGGCACCGGTGGCGCTCGCGTACCTGAAGTGGAAGCACCAGGAGCCCGGCACGCGAATGGAAGCCGAAACGCCCGCGGGACGACAACCGGTGGAAGTAGTCGGGCTGCCGCCGGTGGTTTGATGTGGTCCGGTCACGGAGTGACCGGACCACAGGAAAGCCGCACCTACCCGCCGCACGCCTTCGGGCGCACGGTGAGTACGGGGCAGGGGGCCTGCCGCACGACCATTTCGGCCACACTCCCGAGGATCACGCGGGCCAGGCCGCCGCGGCCGTGCGTGCCGACGCACACCAGATCGGCGTGAAGGTCCTTCGCGGCCGCGACGATCTCCGCCGCGGGCGAACCGATCCGCACCTCGGGCCGGGGGTGGCGCGGTTCGAGCTTCTCCGCGGCGATCAGGTTCGCCAGCCCCTGCTTGCCGGCCTCGGTGAGTTCGCCCAGGTCGGCGGCCGGGGTGGGCGTGGGCATCACCGCGTCCGGCAGCGCGAGCACCGCGTCGGGGACGACGTACAACAGGATCAGTTCGGCCGAAAACTTGTCCGCCAGTTCGGCCGCATACCGCACTGCGGGTAGAGCGCAGTCGCTGAAGTCGGTCGGCACCAGGATGCGACGGATGCTGATCATCGGTGTTCCCCCGACAGAGAAGGAGACACCGTCATTCTACCTCGATTCGTCCCGCGTGAGCTGCTGATACCGTTCGCGGAGCGCGCGCGTGATCGGACCCTCGGCCTTGCCCGCGATGCCCGTCTTGTCGATCCGGATGATGCCGATGACGCCGCACGCGGTCCCGGCGATGAACACTTCCTCGGCCGCGAGCAGGTCGTCGAGTTTCAGGACGTATTCCGCGACGACCAGCCCGGCGTCCGCGGCCACCGTCGCCACCGCGAACCCGGTCGCGTCCTCGGGCTGGCTGCCCGCGACGACCACCGCGCCGTCTTTCACCGCGAACAGGAACCCTTCGGTCGTGCCCGCGATCTTGCCGCCCCGCGACTGGAACAGCGCCTCCAGGCACCCGTTCTGAAGTGCGTACCGCTTGGCCTGAACGACGTGGAGCTGGCTGAGCGTGCGGAACCGGTGCGCCGGGTTCTCCGGGTCGAGCGCGAACGGCGACACGATCGCGTGCAGCCCGTGGCCGTACAGTTCTTGCGGGAACGGCTGGTACTCCTCCGCGACGACGATCACCTGCGGCTCGATCTTCCGCGGGTCGGGGCCGATCGTCCCCGGCCCGCGCGTCACGATCACGCGCACGTAGCCCTCGGTGCGGCCGTTCGCCTTCGCGGTCGCGTCGATCGCGCTGAGCAGTTCGCTCTGCGACAGCGGGACCTCGATGCCGACGGCCTCGGCCGCGGTGAACAGGATCTTGAGATGGTGCTGGGCGTGGAACGGCTTGCCGCCGAAGAGCCGCAGGGGCTCCCACACGCCGTCGCCGTAGAGCAGCCCGTGGTCGAACGGGCTGATGCGGGCGTCGGCCTTGTCGGTGAGCGTGCCGTTGAGCCAGAGGAGGGACATAGAAGAACGCGGGGCGTGGAATGCGGAACGCGGAGTAAAGACGAATGCAAGAGCGCCGCTTTCGCGCTTGCTTGGTGTCTTTTACTCCGCGTTCCGCGTTCCGCAATCCGTGTTTCTCAAACGGCCGCTAATCGGGGCTGTTGCCACGGCTGCTTCGGCTGCGTGTCGTCGATCACCACGCCGTTGACCATGCGCACGACGCGGTCGGTCGCGGAGACGATCTCGGTGTTGTGGGTGACCATCACGATCGTCACGCCCTCGGCGCGGTTGACGTCGCGCAGGATGCGGACGATCTCGCCGCCGCTCTCGACGTCGAGGTTGCCGGTCGGCTCGTCGGCCAGAAGCACGCGGGGGTTCATCAGGAGCGCGCGGGCGATCGCGGTGCGCTGCATCTCGCCCCCCGACAGCTCGCGCGGCCGGTGCTTGATCCGGTGCGCCAGCCCGACCTTCTTCAACAGCTCTTCGGCGCGCCTGCGCCACTGCCGGCGCGTCTGCCACCAGTTCAACAGCGAGTGCCCGATGTAGGCGGGCATCAGCACGTTGTCGAGCATGTTGAGTTCGGGCAGCAGGTGGTAGAACTGGAAGATGTAGCCGAACGTGCGGTTGCGGAGCCAGTCGCGCTCGCGGGCCGGGAGGTCGTCGATCCGCTTCCCGTCGAGAAAGATGCGCCCGCGGTCGGGCGCGTCGAGGGTGCCGAGCAGGTGCAACAGCGTGCTCTTACCCGACCCGGACGCGCCGACGATGCTGAGGAACTCCCCCGTCCTCACCTCCAGGTTCAGGTCGTTCAGTACCTGCACCTGGACCGCGTGCCGGCGGTAGGTCTTCTGGAGGTTTTCGGCCTTGAGCATCGGGACCTCACGTCGAAAGTCGTAAGGTCGAAAGCCGTAAAGTCAGGAGTCGTCGTCGGTCT
>JAFKJJ010000052.1:0-14144 GCA_017306025.1 Planctomycetota bacterium | reverse complement strand
CTTTCGACGGGAGTTATTCGAACCGCAGCGCCCGGACCGGCTGCAGCCGGGCGGCGCGCCACGCGGGGAGCAGGCTAAACACGGCGGCGATCACGACCGCCCCGACGTTGACCAGCACCACCGTCGCCGGGTCGATGTTGGTGGGGATTTCCTTGAAGTAGTACACGTCGCGCGGGAACAGCGAGGTGCCGGTCCACGCGGTCAGCTTCTTCTCGATGTCGTTGATGTTCCTCGTGATCCACAGCCCCAGTCCGGTGCCCAGCGCGCAACCCACGGTGCCGAGCAGCAGGCCGTAGCCCAGGAAGATCTGCATCACGCCCCAGCTCGACGCGCCGAGCGACTTCATGATGCCGATGTCGCGGTACTTTTCGCTCACGATCATCGTGAAGATGGCCAGGATGCTGAACCCCGCAACCCCGACGATCATGAAGAGCAGGAGGTTCAGGATGCCGCGCTCGACGTCGATCGCGGCCAGCAGCGGCCCCTGGTGTTCTTCCCAGGTCGCGATGCGAACCTCCGGCGAGTTCTTGAACACGCCGCGCAGTTCCTTGCCGACGGATTCCTTGTCGCGGTCGTAGTTCTTCAGCTTGATCTGGAACGCGGTGGCCCGGCCCATCATCCCGCGAATGCGCTGCAACTGTTCGAGCGGTACGTACACGAAGCTCTGGTCGTACTCGCTCATCTCCGTCTTCAGATAGTCGGTGACGTAAAAGCTCCCCCACACCGGCTTCAGTTCCTGCCCGCCGGCCGTGGTGATGATGACGTCGTCGCCCTCCTTGAGCGCGGCCTCTTCGACCAGATTGCCCGACTCGTCCTTGTACCGGAAGTGGGCGATCGTGTAGCCCACGATGACCCCGTGCAGTTTCGGCTGCTCGATGCCGCGGTCGATCTCCATTTTCGGCTCGGGGATCGCGTTCGGGTCCGCTACGAGCGGCTGCACCTTCGGCGCGGGGACGTTCGGGCCGTTCTCGCGGCGGAACTGCTCGACGTTCCAGGCGTGGCGCTGGAGCGCGTCCGGCGTGAGTTCGAAGCTCGGGCGCGGCGCGTCCTTCTGCCGGACGAGGTACTCCGAGAACCCGCCGACCTGCGTGCGCCCCTCCGGGTCGATGCCGATGAGCCTGACCGGCTTGGCGATCACCGTACCGCGGTACCGGAACTGGAGGATCGCGAATGCCTCGATGGTGGGCGTGACGGCCTCGATCTGCGGCCCGGCCCCGCTCTTCATGATCCGGTCGATGATCTGATCGGGCGTGAGCGAGTTGCCCTTGTCGTCGCGCACCTCGAACCCGTCGGGGCGGTCGGTGTCGATCACGACGTCGGACAGCACGCCGTGGAGCCGGTCCTTGAGCTTGGTGCTGAACCCGCTCATGACCGCGTTCACCACGATCAGCGTCGCGACGCCGAGCATGACGCTGACGATGCAGATGAACGCGAGGTAGCGCGTTTGCAGGTAGCGGACGCAGAGCAGCAGCTTGTACACGGCGATCCTTCCCCCGGCGCGCACGGCGGGTGCGAGTGCGAACCGCTTGTAGCACGATCGGTGCGGCGGGAAAAGGCGAAGTGGGGCGGCAGGCAGAAGAGGGACTAACCACAGAGACACAGAGGCGCAGAGAAGGCCGGGGAGAGAGTGTTCGAAGAACTCTTCTCCGGCCTTCTCTGTGTCTCTGTGTCTCTGTGGTTAGTCCCTCTTCTCACTCATCCGACGAACACGCCGTCGAACGCGAACTGCGCCCGGATCGGTCCGGCGGTGAGCCGGTCGGACCACACCAGGGCCGGTCCGACCCCGACCAGGATCTGGTCGCCGGCGCCGGCCACCCTGGCGCCTCCTGAGGTGGCGGCCGGCGCCGCGAGGAACAACTGCCGCAACTGACCCGCCGAGGTGTACGTCGCGACGACCGGCGGGCCGCTCGCGGTCCCGGTCAGGACGTCGCCGTTGGCGAACCCGACGTTCACCCCCACCGGCGCCGTTCCGAACGCGAAGAACGAGCGGATCGGGGCGCCGGTCGCCCCGCTGAACACCGCGACCGCCGAAGCGGAACTCGCGGCGCCCGCGATGACGTCCGCCCGGCCGTCGCCGTCCACGTCGCCCGCGGCCACGGTCACCCCGCCCGCGAACCCGGGGAACGCGAAGAACGAGCGCGTCATCTGGCCCGTCAGGCCGTCGAACGCCGCGACGAACGCCGCGCCGGTGGCCGTGCCGACGACGACGTCCGCCCGGCCGTCGCCGTCCACGTCCCCGGCCGCAACGTTCAGCCCGAGCGTGAATCGCGGGTCGAGCGCGAAGAACGCGTTCAGCGGCTGGCCGGAGGCGCCGTCGTAAACGGTCACGAGCGGCGGCCCGCCCGGTCCGGACGCGGCGATCAGGTCTTCCACCCCGTCGCCGGTCACGTCGCCCGTTGCGACCCGCACGTCCGCGTAGTTCGGGAACACGGGCGCGGCGAACCGTACCGTGCCGTCCGCGTTCAGCGCGACCGCGAGCGGGGCCGTCCCGGCCGCCGTGCCCGCCGCTGCGAGTTGACCGAAGGGGGAATTCGGGTTCGTGTTCGGGTTCGCATTCGGGTCCGCGGCGATCTGATAGATCGTGCCGGTGTTGAGGCTGAGGTAGAGCAAGCGGCCGTCCGGCAACACGTCCAGATCGACCACCCCACCCCCGGCGGTCTGGGGCGAGAACGTGTTCACGGTGCCGGTGGCGGCGTCGCGGACGAAGATGCGGCTGTTGACGAAGTCGCCGAAGAAGTAGTCCCCGGCGAACGCCGACGGGAACGACGGGCTGGCCGGGTTGTAGAACGCCCCGCCGGCGATCGAGTTGCCCTGGAGCGGTCCGGTGCCGTGGGCGTAGGCGTAGATCGGGTAGGTGACGCCCGCCACGCCCGCCGGGGTGAAGCCCTCGGTCGCCGGCCAGCCGTAGTTTGCCCCCTTGACGCCCTCGTCGATCTCCTCGAACGCGCTCTGCCCGACGTCGTTGATGAACAACCGCCCGGTGCCCGGCTGGAACGCCATCGTGAACGGGTTCCGCAGCCCGTAGGCCCAGATTTCGGGCCGCACCCCGTTGCCCATCCCGACGAACGGGTTGTCGGCCGGGACGGAGCCGTTCGCGTTGATCCGTAGTATCTTGCCCGACAGTGTCGTGAGGTCCGGCGCGTTGCTCGGCACGCCGGCCTCGCCGACGCCGATGAACAGCGTGCCGTCCGGCGCGAACGCCAGCGCGCCGCCGTTGTGGTTGCCGTTGGTGGACGCGATGTCGTCCAGGAGGACCGTCTCGGTACCGGTCGAGACGTTCCCGCTGGCGGCGAACCGGCTGACGCGGTTGACGACCTTCCCGGCCGACGCCTGGCTCGTGGTGTAATAGACGTACACGGACCCGTTGGTCGCGAAATTCGGGTCGAGTGCGACGCCGATCAGTCCGCGCTCGCTGGCGGTGTCTACGCTCACGCTGAGGAACGGGGTCGCGAGCACGGTCCCGTTCTGAACGACGCGGAGCGTGCCGCCCTTCTCGGCGACGAAGACGCGTCCGTCGGGGGCGACGGCCATCGCGGTCGGCTGCGTTAGCCCGGAGGTGAACGGCGATTCGGTGAACCCGGCGATCACGGTGGGAACTTCTCGATCTTCGAGCCGTTCGAGTCGGAGCCGCGTGGTGGAAGTGGGGCGGGCGACCTCGCGTGCCCGGCGGAAGAAGTGCATGATCGTCTCCGGTACGGGCGCAACCCTCGCAGGGTAGCACACACCGTACCGGGCCACTATCCCGGGATCATTATTGGAAGATCGTCACTTCTGCTCGGGTCTCAACAGCGAGAACAGGATCACGTCGCGGACCGTCTGTGTCACGGCGGCCACGGGTTAGCGATGCCGAGCGTGTTGACGAGGTGTGTGCGAACCGCGTTGTCGGTGCAGCGACCGAGGCGACGAAAAAAGTTCGGAAGTTCGCTGGAGTAGCTGTTGTGGATGATCGGTCGCGGGTTGACCCCGTGAGCAACTTGGTGGCGGTAATCCATCGCTTCGCGAAGCCGCTCTCGGGCGCGGGTCGCGGTGCAACTGCGCCACGTCCACGACGCCGAAATGTCCGGGGCGCCGATCGATTCGGCCAGCGACTGTCGCACCTGATCCGTGTTCGGGGTATTGAACCGTTGGAGCGCTCGGAGCGTTGGAGCTTGGAGCAAGTTCCAGATCGGGTCGGAGATGCCCGGCGGCCGAACGGCAGCAAGTGACTCACGGACGAGTTCCTCGATGTACGCTTCCCATGCGGAAACACACATCACCACTGTGGCGCGATTCAGCGCGGCGGGACCGTACTGCCGACCTGGGGCACCCGTTCGCAGTGCGGCGTGCGCCTCATCGAGTTCCTCGGCGTCACGGAGTAGCGCGACCAAGTGCCCGGTGTAAGCGTTGGACGGCATGGGCGTTCCGGGAAATGGCCAATTCGTCAGGAGCCGGTAGCAAGAGCTGTCTCCAGATTGTCGATGTCCAGCCCCGAAGTGGTCAATTCGTCCAGTCCGTCCCGCAGGTAGTCTGCCAACGGCCCCTTCGCGATCATTTGACGGATGGCGCCATCCGTCGAGAAGGACTTCCGGAGTTCCTTCGCCATCTCCACAATTCCTAAGGCGTTGAAATCGCCACGGCCGAGGTACATCAGGGCGAGGAGCTTGTACACTTCGTCAGCCGGGCGCGACAGGAGGAACTGCCGTAGTTCTCCTTCTTGGGGCGGTGAAGGCGGATCACCGGCGCCGGGTTGTACCAGGGGGTACTTCGGGTGGTATTTCGGGAGTTCCGCCTCCCAATACTCCCTGATCGTGGTGGCGAGTTCGATCACCCGCTTGGCAACTTCGGAGAACTTCATCGCGGGTTCCTCTGGAGCCGATCCCACGATATTCAGGATATCCTCCGGTGGTCGTTGCCACAATCAGAGGCCGTCCCCACCCGTGGCTACTTTTGCTCGGGCCTCAACAGCGGGAACAGGATCACGTCGCGGATCGTCTGCGTGTTGGTCAGGAGCATCACCAGCCGGTCGATGCCGATCCCGAGCCCGCCCGCGGGCGGCATTCCGTGACGCAGCGCGCGGATGAAGTCGTGGTCCATCTTGGCCATCGAGTCCTCTTCGCTCAGGCCCGTCAACTGCTGCGAGAACGTCTGCTCCTGCGTGATCGGGTCGTTCAGCTCGGTGTACGCGTTAGCCAGTTCCATGCCGTGGACGTACAGCTCGAACCGCTCCGCGATCGCGGGGTTGTCGCGCTTCCGCTTGGTGAGCGGGCAGAGGCTCGCGGGGTAGTCGTGAACGAACACCGGCCCCGTCAGCTTGTCCTCCACGAGATCCTCGAACAGTTCCTGCACGAGCACGTCGTGCGCGACGGGCACCTTTGGCGCGCCCTCGGCCGGGGCGAGTTCCAGCGCGATGTTCTCGGCCCGCGCCGCGGCCCGCACCGCGACCTCGTCGGTCATGTCGCACCCGACGTACTGCTTGAACAGGTCCGCGTACTTCGCGCGCTGGAACGGCGGGGTGAAATTCACCTCCTTGTCGCCGTAGGGGATGGTTCGGCCGCCGCCGAGCGCGTCCACACACGCGACGATGAGCCCTTCGGTGAGGTCCATCATCGTGCGGTAGTCGCCGTACGCCTGGTACAGCTCCAGCATGGTGAACTCGGGGTTGTGCTTGCGGCTGATCCCCTCGTTGCGGAACACGCGGCCGAGTTCGTACACCTTCTCGATCCCGCCGACGAGCAGGCGCTTCAGCGGCAGTTCGAGCGCGATGCGCACGAACAGGTCGATGTCCAGCGCGTTGTGGTGCGTCTCGAACGGCCGCGCCGCGGCGCCCCCGGCGATCGCGTGGAGAGTGGGCGTTTCGACCTCCATGTAGCCGCGGGCGTCGAGGAAGGTGCGGATCGTGCGGATGATCTTCACCCGCTGGTGCGCGCGCCGGAGCGTGTCCGGGGTGTAGACCATGTCGAGGTACCGGTGCCGCAACCGGTACTCCTCGTCGCCCATGCCGAACACGTCCTTCGGGTGCGGCTCCAGGCTCTTCGTCAGGAACGTGAGCTTCTCGACCTGGATCGTGAGTTCGCCGGTCTTCGTCTTACCGAACTCGCCGTCCACGCCGATCAGGTCGCCGAGGTCGAGCAGTTCCGCGACGCGCCACTCCTGCGGCGTGACCTTGTTCACGCGGACCATCAACTGGACCTGACCGGTCTGGTCCCAGATTTCGAGGAACATCAGCTTCCCGCCGGTGCGGTACCGCTTGACGCGGCCCGCGGCGCGGACGGTCGGCCCGCGCTTCTCGTCGGAAAATGGCTCCGCGGGCAGCGCGCGGATCTCGCCGATGGGCTGCGTGTCGTCGAACCGCTGGCCCCACGGATCGAGGCCCAGCGCTTCGATCTGCCGGAGCTTGGCGAGCCGGACTTCAGCAAGATCGGGCGTTTCGTCGGCGGGCTTGCGGGCTGCGCCACCGGCTCGGGCGGGCTGTGCGGGATTCGGCTGGGGCGGGGTTTCGTCGGCCACGGGTGGTTTTCCGTTAGTTGAGAGTGTGGTGAGGACTTTTTAGCCACTCTCTGCGAGCTAGGACACCTCGGCCGCACGCGACGTTCGCGGCGCGGCCAAAGGCGGGGCCGTTCGGAACGAAGCACCAAGAAGCCCGCGCGAAGTTCGCCCAACCGGTCGTGACCGCCGGCCGCCGGCCGGTTACACTACGCCCGCTGCCACCAGGAGCGACAACGAATGTCCGCCGCCGAGCCGACGAACACTAACACGGAGGTCCCGAAACCCGAAGGGCCGAAGTCGGTCATCGAGAAGATCGGCGCCGCGCTGCCCATCGGGCTGACCGCGCTCGCCACCGTGTTCGCCGGGATGTCCACCGGCGCGCTCCAGCAGGCGATGTACTGGAAGTCGCAGGCGGCGCAGGATCAGTCAAAAGCCACGAACCAGTGGACGCTGGCCGGGTTCAAGCGGGACCGCGCTCTCGTTATGCAGACCACCGCGGCTCAACTCCGCGCGACGTGCGCTTACACGCCGGCAAACTTCCCGGCCCCGGCCCTCGACTACAAAGGGGGCGACGCCGAGGCCGAAAAGAAGGCGCGTGAGTTGTTCGAGGCGCAGACCCGGGCGCACGGCTGGCTGACCGAGACGAGGGGCGAAAAGGCCGGTCCGCCGCCCGCGCACCTCCCGGAGATCACCGACCCGCAGATCAAGGCGCTGCGGGACGCGATCGAGAAGCGCGAGCCCGAGGCCGAACTGCTCAGGCTCGCGGCGCGGGTGAAGCACGAGAGCATCAACACGACCCTGGACGACGCGGAACGCGCGAACGAGCGCGTCGACAAGGAGTGGGAGCCGATCATCCGCGCCGCCGCGGGGCTGGTGCGGGCGCAGACCGCGATCAAGCCCAACGATCCGGAGCACGCGAAGAAGGCGGCCGCGGCCACCGCGGCGCAGGCGGCCGGCTTCGACCTCGAAGAGCGCCGGTACCGGGCCGAGTCGCGGCTCAACCAGGGTATCGGGTTCCTGTACGAGATCCGCACCAAGACGAGTTCGGCCGAATCGGACAAGCACCGGCGCAAGAGCCAGACGCTGTTCACCGCGATGCTGGTGGCGCAGATCGGCAGCGTGGTCTCGTCGCTGGCGCTGGCCCGCAAGCACAAGAGCGCGTTGTGGCTGTTCGCCGCGACCGCCGGGTTGGTCGCCCTCGGCTTCGGCGGCTACGTGCTGATGGACTTCTAGAACCGGTTGCGTTTCGCCATTCCGTCCCAGGTCGTTGCCCTGGGGCCGGGGGCAAAACGCGTAACGCACGGACGCACATGACCACCGATCGCCTCCTCGCCGAGCGACTCTTCCACGACCGCCAGGCCGCGGGCCGCGCCGACAGCTTCCGCGCCGGCGCGGCCGAGCTGCGGTTCGATACCGACGCGTACCTCGACCACGAGACGTGGGTGCGGCCCGCGTTCTCGCTGCTGGGCGAGTTGCGCGGCAAGGCCGCCCTCGACTACGGCTGCGGCCACGGCATGGCCGCGGTCGCGATGGCTCGTGCAGGCGCGACTGTCACCGCGTTCGACCTCTCGCCCGGTTACGTGAACGAAGCCCGCGCACGCGCCGCGGCCAACGGCGTGAGCGTCGAGTGCGTCACCGCCGACGGCGAGGCCCTGCCATTCGCGGACGGGACGTTCGACGCGGTGTGGGGCAACGCGATCCTCCACCACCTCGATTTGACGAAAGCCGGCCGCGAACTGAAGCGCGTGCTGAAGCCGGGCGGGGTCGCGGTGTTCTGCGAACCGTGGGGCGGCAACCCGGTTTTGAACTTCGCGCGCCGGTCGCTGCCGTACCCCGGCAAGGACCGCACCCCGGACGAGCAACCGCTGACGCGCCGCGACCTCCGCCCGCTGCGGGCGATCTTCCCACAGGTCGAAGTGCGCGGATTTCAACTCCTCGGGATGGTGCGCCGGGTGTGGCGGAACCCGTGCGCACTGAAGGTTCTCGACGCGGTCGACTCGCGCCTGCTCCGGACGATGCCGCCTTTAAGAAACTGGTGCCGGTATGTGGTGATTGTGCTGCGGATGGATTAGACTGTCGGGGTTGCGCGGAACGTGCCGCTTGAGCCGCCCCGATGAGCGCCCCGACACCAGCCCCGACGCCCCCGCCCGCCGCAGCCGCGCGCGGTTCGCAGGTGGCTTTGGGCGTGTTCCTCGCGGTGCTGGTCGGACTGCTCGCATTCCGCGGGTACGGTGGCCACCTCGGCGCGCGGCCCACCGAACCGGCCGCCC
Organism: Planctomycetota bacterium; assembly: GCA_017306025.1. Taxonomy (GTDB): domain Bacteria; phylum Planctomycetota; class Planctomycetia; order Gemmatales; family Gemmataceae; genus Gemmata. The sequence goes on along the minus strand of JAFKJJ010000052.1, from coordinate 5,409 downwards.
GCGACCTCATCGACCTCAACACCGCCGAACGGTCCGAACTCGCGCAGGTGCCGGGCGTCGGGCCGAAGATGGCCGAGGCGATCGTCGATCACCGCCGCCTGCACGGGCCGTTCCGGTCGGTGGCCGAGTTGAGGAACGTCCGCGGTCTCGGCCCGGTCACGTTCGAGAAGGTGCGCGATCACTTCCGCGTCGGTCCGCTTCCGCAAGAGCCTCCCGTCGAGGTCGCACCGCCCTCACCGCAACCGGAACCGCGGGTGCAACGCGCCACGCCGGCATCGCGCCCGGCCGCTTCTGCGTCCGGTGTGAAGAAGATCCAGCCGGGCGAGCCACCGATCGACGTGAACGCCGCGTCCGTGGAGGAGCTTCAGCGGCTGCCCGGGGTCGGTCCGGTGACGGCCCAGGCGATCGTCGCGGCGCGCTCCCGCGCGCCGTTCCGGAGCGTCAACGACCTCGACCGCGTGAAGGGCATCGGCCCGAAGACGCTCGAGAAGCTGCGGCCGTTCGTGGCGGTGAGGTAGGAACGAGTGACGCGAAAAACGAAAGTCCGAATGGCTCTCGTCGCGGGAACGGTCTTGCTCGGCTGCCCGTGCGTGTTTTTCGGCTCTTGGGGCGCGGCGGCCGCGGTCAATGACAGCGGCTCGCCCGAGTTGGCCGAAGAGTGGCGCGAGAGGCTGTTACCGATCGACAGTCCCGAGACCGCGGCGAGGGTCGCTATGAGCAAGCGATGGCCGAACGGCGAGTGGGTCGCGTGGCTGTCCGCCGAAAGCCACGGCATTTGGGTTCGTGGCGGTGGGACGGTCGTCATCAAGGACAGCCGCGGGCAGGTGCGGGCGTTCTTCGGGCACGTTTGCGGCGGGTTCTTCCTGCCTTGTGACTGCAAGTCGCTCGACGAGTTCTATGCCCGCGTCGCACAGAAATACCGAGAACACCACTTCGACTGACCCGCGTCACTTCGCCGCCGCGGTCTCGGTTTGCTTCTTCTTCCGCTCCGCGATCTCGGCGGCGAACAGCTCGCGCACCTTCTTCTTCGCGAAGAAGTCCACAATCCACGGCGCGAACCGGTTCACCAGCACCAGCAGCTTTCCCTTGAGCGTCAGCGTCACGTCGAGCTTGCCGCGCTCGATCGCCCGCAGCGTCGCGGCCGCCACCTCCTCGCTCGTCATCCCGCGGAGGTGGTCGAGTTGCAGCTTGGCTTTCTGCTCCAGCATGTTCTTCGAGAAGTTCGTCTGCGTCAGGCCCGGCGACACCACCAGGACGTCGATCCCGTCCTTGGCGAGTTCGGCGCGGATCGCCTCGCTGAACCCCATCACCGCGAACTTGCTGGCCGAGTACAGCGACCGCGCCGGCAGCGCCCGCTTGCCCACCACCGACGAGACGTTCACGATGGCCGGCGTCACCCCTTGCTTCAGGAGCGGCAGAAGGGCGCGGGTGGTCTCCGTCAGCCCGAAGAAGTTCGTTTCGAAGATGCGCCGGAGCACCTCGGGCTCGGAGTCCATGAAGTGCCCGGTCGCGCCGATGCCCGCGTTGTTGACGAGCACGTCCAGGCCGCCGAAGTGCCTCGTCGCGGCGTGCGCCATCGCGGCGCGGCTTGCGGGGTCGGTCACGTCGGCCGCGACCACTTCGATGGTTCCCCCGGTCGCACGCACCTCGGCCGCGAGTTCGTCGAGCAGCGGCTGCGACCGCGCCGCGGCCAACACGCGGCACCCGCGCTTCGCCGCCTCGATCACCAGCGCCCGGCCGATGCCCTGCGACGCCCCCGTCACCAGCACCCGCAGCCCGTTCAGCTTCCGCCGCATCGCGCGCCCTCCGACGTGTCCTCATTCGTGTTGTACCACCCGTACCGGCCGCGTGCGACCGCGCGGGCTAACATGAGATGGGCGAACTCGGAGAATTGCGATGGATGTAACGATTTTCGCGAACGCGACGCTCGTGTTGCCCGACCGGCTGGTGTCCGACGGCGTGGTGCGTGTCCAGCGCGGGCGGATCACGGACGTGGGCACCGGGACGCGTGCGGGAACGGCCGTCACCGACCTCGGGGGAATGTACCTCGCGCCGGGGTTCGTGGACCTGCACGTCCACGGCGGCGACGGGGCCGACTTCATGGACGGCACCCCCGACGCGTTCCTCACCGTGTGTCGGTGCCACGCGCGCCACGGCACGACCAGCCTGACCCCGACGAGTACCGTCGCGCGGCTCGACCAGTACGTGCGGTTCCTCGACCTGTGTGCGGAGCTCTACGGCGACGTTCCGGGCGGCGCGCGAATCGTGGGAAGTCACTTCTACGGGCCGTACTTCGCGCGCCCGGCCCGCGGGTGCCACCCGGACGCGGAGTTCCTCGTCCCCGATGCCGACAACGCGCGGCTGTTCACGCGGCACGCCGGTGTGATGCCGCTGGTCGTCACGGTGGCGCCCGAGATCGGGAACGCGGACTGGCTCGTGCGGACCCATCGCGACCGCGTGCGGTTCAACATCGGGCATAGCCACGCGCCCTTCGCACAGGTCGAGGCCGCGGTAGGGTGGGGGGCGCGGCACGTCGATCACCTCTTCTGTGCAATGTCCGACCGCGCCCGGCTCCGCCAGTCGCAGACGTACCCGATGCGCGGCGGCGTGCTGGAGGCCACCCTCTATTTCGACGAGTTGACGACCGAGGTGATCGCCGACGGGAAGCACCTCGCGCCGGAACTGCTCCGGCTCGCGTACAAGGTGAAGGGGCCGGACCGGCTCGCCCTCGTTACCGATGCGATGCGCGCCGTGGACCTGCCCGACGGCGAATACTGGTTCGGCGCGGAGGGTAGCGGCGAGCGCGTGCGGAAGATGGACGGCGTCGGGGTGACGGTCGAAGGCACCGCGCTGGCGTCGGGCGCGATGGGAATGGATCACTGCGTGCGAACGATGCACCGCGCGGCCGGCGTTCCGCTGCCCGAGGCCGTCCGGATGGCGACGCTCACGCCCGCGCGCATCCTGGGCGTCGCGGACCAGATCGGGAGCCTCGAACGCGGCAAGCGCGCCGACTTCGTGGTGCTGGACCACGAGTTGAACGTTCGCGGCGTCTACATCGGCGGCGAAAAGGTGGTGTGATCGTCTCGTAGTGAGCCGCGACCGGCAGGGAGCGGGCCGACCACCTTTGGGTTAGGTGGTCGGCCCGCTCCCTGCCGGTCGCGGCTCACTACGACTTGCGCTCGCGTCAGTCGGCGATGTTGGCGAGGTAGTCTTCGTACTTTTTGCGCGCGGCGAACTCGCCTGCCATGAGTTTCTTCTGCTTGGCGGTGAGGGCGTCGATTTCCTTTTCCTGATCGGCGAGCTTCTTGAGGTAGGTTTGGTACACCTCGGCCTCCTTGGGCGTCTCCCGCAGGTTCTTCCGGATGCGGTCCTGGTCGGCGTTGAGCCGCTGCAGGTCGCGCACCACGTCCTCCAGGTCGCGCCGCGCCACGTCCCATTCGCCCTTGACCTTCAGGGCCACCTTCAGTGCCTCCTTGAGCTGGGGGCTGGCTTCGGACAGGCTGATGAAGTATCGGATCTGGTTCTCGGCGCCGTTAGTCAGGGTGACCGTCTGGGTGATGTCGCGCTCCTCCTTGACGGTGAAGCTCTTGGTCTCTCCGGCCTTGACGGCGGTCTGGAACCGGTACACCTCGGGGGTGTCTTCGACCGGCTTGTCGGTATCGACCAGCTTGAACTGCTGGCTCGTCCGGTTCGGGTGCTCGATCAGCAGGGTCCGGTCCGTCTGCGACCGGTTCACGATCCGGTAGGTCTTCTCGTCCGTCACCTTCGTGACCGTGGTTACGATCCCCTTCACCGCCTTCACGCTGGTGATCTTCTGCGCACCCGCGCCGGCCTTCGGGTCCACTTCCGTTCCGAGGTCGATGGCGTAGGAGAGCAGTCGCTCCTCGTTGGGCTGCACGTCGAGCACGCGCGTATCGCCCGCGTAGACGCTCCCCTCGAACACGGTGATCGGCCCTTGGTTGAGGTGCGCCCCCGAGGTGTTCTTGAAGCGGAGCCCCAGGAGCGGGTGCTTGGCCTGGACGGCCGGGTTGTAGATCGACACCCGGCTCCCCTCGATATCCTTACCGACGATCGGTAGCATCGCGCTCTTCTGACGCGACAGCGTCACCGGGTGGTCGATCACGTACTGGAAGAAATCCCCCAGCGCCCCCGCCGTCGCCGCGTTACCCACCGTCCCGGTGTTCATCCGACCGGCCAGTTCGCGGCCGACGTCGTTTGCGTACGCCTTACGGTCGGCGTCCTTCGCCTTGTCCGCGCCCGCCAGCCCCATCCGCCCGTCGAACCCGCCCCCGCCGCCTGGACCACCCGCGAAGCCGGGCGCCATCGGCGCCGCCCCGGGTCGGGGTGCGCGAGCGAGGGCTTCGTCGGTCGGCCGCGCGGCGTGTGCTGCCGCGGTGCCATTTCCGAACCCTCCGGAGTACGTGACAGGTCGGAGTGAGGCGAAGAGCTCGGGCTCGACGGTGGGTCGGCTGATGTAGAGGGGGTTGTAGAGGTCCATCTTGAAGGAGATGGGTCGTCCGGAGACGAGTGCCATCTTGACGGCTCCCCAGTCCTCGTCGGTCGGGTTCTCGACCATCGCCCACCCTTGCAGGTAGGGCTTCTCCTTGTCCGCCAGCACGAGCCGGTAGCTGGTCTTCCAGATCGGGGCCTCGACCACGTAACCCACCTGCACCTGACGCTTGCCCTGACCGGCGAAGTGCAACTGCACCGCCTTCTTCTGGCTGTCGTGGCTCAAGGCCAGCACGTCCAGGGCGCGGCGGAACTCGCTCTCGATGACCGGGTTGGCGAACCGCAGGGACTGGACGTCGGTAATCTTGACGGCCCGCAGCCCCTCGGCGCACCACAGGTTCAGGATGTCCGCATCGACGGTGGTGTTGCCGGCGGGGACCTTCTGCTTCTCGACCCCGACGATGGTGCCGGTGAGCTTGCCCGGCTGGTTGGCGGCCGTGGGGCTGACCGCCACCTCGACCCGCTCCCCGCGCATCTGGGCCACGATCCCGGCGTACGTCGGGGTGCCCGTCAGGTTGATCGCGAACGACGACAGGGTCCGCGCGATCGGCTCGCGGCTGTCGTAGCTGACGGCCGAGATGTGCCCCTTGCCGAAGTCCTCCAGCACCATGCTCTTGAGCAGGTCGTTGATGTCGCTCTCGGGGAACGTCAGATCCACCCGCGCGTCCCCCTCGACCTCGCCGCTGCGGCTGAAGTACCCCACGCCCGAGTTGAACAGCACCACCCGGGTGATCGGCAGGTTCGTCGCCGGCTTCAGGTCCTGCTTCGCCTCCCCGGCCGCGAACAGCGCGTCCAGCCCGGCACCCGCCCCCACCGCCCCGACCACCGGCACGCCCCACAGCCACTTCGCGCTGAACATGGAGAGCTTCCCCTTAATGAGTGAAAACGGCATCAGCCGCA
>JAFKJJ010000051.1 GCA_017306025.1 Planctomycetota bacterium | reverse complement strand
AGTTACGGCAACACGATCGAGATCTTCGCCGAGGGGAAGGCGCTCAAGAACGCGGTGATGGGCATCGTGACCGATTCGACGCCGGTGGAGGCGCCCAAGAACCCGGACACGTGCAACGCCTTCGCGCTGTACAAGCTGTTCGCCACCGCGGGCGAGCAAGAGGAGCTGGCCGACCTCTACCACAACCCCATGAAGGGTGCGGAGCTGCGCGGCGGACGGCCGTTCGGCTACGGCGACGCGAAGACGCTGCTCCTGGCGAAGATCGACGGGCACTTTGCCGCGGCCCGCGAGCGGCGGAAGCAACTCGCCCGCGACCCCGGCCGGGTGGAAGAAGTGCTCCAGGCCGGCGCGCGGCGGGCGCGGCAGGTCGCGCAGGTCACGCTTCAACTCGTTCGTCAGGCGGTCGGTTTCAGCGCGCGGCCGGTGTGAGGGCCGGCGCTTCCTCCTGGCCCTCTCCCGCAAGGGGGGAGGGGAGGACAAGAAGGACGGCTTTACTCACGCCTGAATTGACCCTCTGCCCGGCGACCTGTGCCGGGCACTTTTCAGGCTGGTGTCGAAAATCGCTTCGCGGTGCAACGGTCGGACCGATTCACCCCGTCGCCGGTTCCGATCGTGACCTACCCTTCTCTGCGAACGCCCATCCGTCTTCGCACTCCGCCCGACTCGCGAGGGTGCCCGCGTGGCCATCGCCTGCCCCTATTGCGCTCACCGCCTCAATCCGAAGACGGCCCGACCCGGCCGGTATCGGCCCAAGTGCCCGAACTGCGCCCAGCCGTTCCTTCTGACCGTACCGGAAGAGGTCGGGGCCGCGTGGCGCGTCGAGGTGCTCCCGGCCGAACCGCTCCGCGCCCCGACGACCCCCGTGCGCGAAAGGGCCGTCGCGCCGCCCGCCCCCCCGGCCGGCGGGTCGCACGTGTTGGGCTTCGCGAGGACCAACCTCGACCCGGAAAAGGGCAGCGGCGCGCACCGCTCGCCCGGACCGGGGGGCGATTCCGCCGAGGTCGAGGAGGTTCCGCTCGCCCCGCGGACGGAGGTCCGCGGCTACGCCATCGAACAGGAGATCGGCCGCGGCGGGATGGGGACCGTGTACCTCGCCCGGCAGCTTTCGCTCGACCGGCCCGTGGCGCTGAAGGTGATGAGCAAGCGGTGGGTCTGCGACCCGGTGTTCGTCGCCCGGTTCACGCGCGAGGCGTTCGCCGCGGCCCAACTGTCGCACCCGAACATCGTCCAGATCCACGACATCGGCGAGACCGACGGGGCGCGGTTCTTCAGCATGGAGTACGTCCGCGGCAAGTCGCTCGCGGACGTCGTCAAGCAGCAGGGGAAGCTCGACCCCGAGACCGCCGTCGGGTACGTCCTTCAGGCGGCCCGCGGGCTCAAGCACGCCCACGACCGCGGGATGATCCACCGCGACGTGAAGCCCGACAACCTGCTCCTCGACGACCAGGGCCTTATCAAGGTCGCCGACCTCGGCCTCGTGAAGACGCCCACCGCCGCGCGCGCGGACGACCAGCTCACCGACCCGTCGGCGTCGTCGCGCAGCGGGCTGCTGTCGCTCCCGCCCGACATGACCGGCGCCCGGATCGCCCTGGGCACGCCCGCGTACATGTCGCCCGAGCAGTGCCGCGACGCCGCCACCGTCGACCACCGCGCCGACATCTACTCGCTCGGCTGCACGCTCTACGTCCTGGTCACCGGGCGCCCGCCGTTCGACGGGACGACGGCCGTCGAGCTGATGTCGAAGCACGCCTACGACCCGCTCGTGCCGCCCGAACAGATCGTCAGCCGGGTGCCGAAGGAGGTGTCGGCCGTCATCCAGCGGATGATGGCGAAGGACCCGAACGACCGGTTCCAGGACGCGGGCGACGTGGTCCGGACGCTGGAGGCGTGGCTCGGGGTCCACCACACGGGCACGTTCTCGCCGCAGGAGGAGCAGATCGCGAAGATCGAAGGGTACGTGTTCCAGTTCAACACCTGCGGCCCGGCGATGCTGCGCGGCCGGCTCGTCCAGGGGTTCTTCGGCGCGGTGGCGCTGTCCGCGGTGCTCCTAGCGTTCTTCGGCAAGCTGGCGTGGGCGTTCGGGGTGTTCGGGCTGGCGCTGGAGGCGTCGGTCGCGTACTTCGTGCTCGACGGCGCGCTGCGCCGGGGCCACCTGTTCGGCTGCATGCGGCGGTTCGTGGGCGGGATGAGCCCGAGCGACCTCGCGGTCGGCGTCGCGGGGTTCGGGATGTTCTGCGTGCTCCTGGCGCTGCTGAAGGTGTTCTGGATTTGGGCCGGGTTCGGGCTGATCGGCGTCGGGCTGGCGTTCGCGCTCCGCTACGGCGTGGACCGCGCGGTCCAGGAGTCGCGGCGGCAGGTCCTCGACGCCTGCGAGCGGCAACTGCGGCGGATGCGGATGCACGGCGTGGACGAGGAGGAGCTGCGGCAGTTCGTGGCGAAGTTCGCGGGGCGGAACTGGGAGGAGTTCTTCGAGGCGCTCTTCGGGTACGAGGCGAAGCTGGCGGCGCGGGCGGTGCTGCTCCGCGGCGGGGTGGCCGGGACCCGGGAGAAGCACGCGGCGTGGCGCGAGCCGCTCATCGCGTGGATGGAGCGGGTCGAGAAGGCGCGGACGGAGTCGCGGCAGCGGGCGCTCTTGGCGTCGGTGGAGCGGGCGCACCTGCTGGCGACCGGGGCCAGCACGCAGACGGCGGAGAACCAGGCGAAGGCCGCGGCCGACGCGATGGTCCGCGCCGCCGACGAGATCCGCCGGGCCGAGACGCAGCGCGCGACCCCGGGCCTGGCGACCGGCGAGCGCCCCGCGAGCGTGCGGGCGCTGGTGCGGGCCGCGGAGCAGCCCGACGAGTTCACGTTCGCCCCGTCGCGGCGGTCCGACCCGCTCGGGGCCGTCGTCGCGCTGTTCGTCGGGCCGCACGTCCGCGCCGCCGCCGCGGCCGTGCTGATCGCGGCGTGCGCGCTGTGGGCACACCAAAACGGGCTGGTCCCCGGCGAGGAGATCCAGTCGCAGGCGGCCCGCGCGGTCGAGGCGCACGACCTCTCGGGGCTCCGGCCGCCGGCGGCGCTCGACGCGGGCCGCGCGACGCGGGGGCTGGCCGTCGCCGGGGTGCCGGCCGCGGCGACGGCGTGGGCGGACAGCTTCAACGTCGGGCTGGCCGGGGTGCTGCTGCTGGGGTCGCTGTTCTCCCGGGGCAACCTGATGAGCGCGCTCGTGCTGATCGGCGCCGCGGTCGCGGTGACGGGCCACCAGGTCGGCATCCGCAACGTCGAGCCGTTCCGCGACTACCACGTGTCGCTCATGCTCGGCGCGCTGCTCGCGGCCGTCGGGTTCCGCTTCGCCCGGCCCGCCTGAACGCGGCCGCCGCGTTCCGCACTTCTCGCTCGCACCCCGTGAACCGGCGGCGCCTCGGCCCGCCGGGTGCCTTTCCCGCTTCCGCCCGCCCCCGCCTCACGTACACTCAACCCTGCCCATCCCGTTCCACTCGAAAGGCGTCTCATGCGAAAGGTTCTCGTTCTCGCGGCGATGGCCGGGCTGATCGGCCCGGCCGGGGCCGAAGACGCGAAACTCAAGGTCGGCGACAAGGCCCCGCCCGTCAAGGCCGCCAGGTGGTGGCAGGGGAAGGAGGTCAAGTCGTTCGACGCGGGCAAGGTGTACGTGGTGGAGTTCTGGGCCACGTGGTGCGGGCCGTGCATCGTCATGATGCCGCACATGGGCGCGCTCCAGTCCCAATACAAGGACAAGGGCGTCACGTTCGTCGGGTTCACCGCGAAGGACGAGCGGGGCAACAACCTGGAGAAGGTGCAGGCGTTCGTCGAGAAGCGGGCGCCCAAGCTCGGGTACACGTTCGCCTACGCCGACGACCGCGAGACGTACGACGCGTGGATGAAGGCGGCCGGGCGGGCCGGCATCCCGTGCTGCTTCGTCGTCGACGGGGCGGGCAAGGTCGCCTACATCGGCCACCCGATGTACCTCGACGTCGTGCTCCCGAAGGTCGTCGAGGGGAAGTGGACCGCGGACGACCTCAAGGGCATCGCGGCGATCGAGAAGGACGTGGACGGGGTGTTCAAGGCCCTGCTCGACCCCAAGGCGGACCCCGAAACCGGCCTCAAGACGCTCGCCGAGTTCGAGAAGAAGTACCCGCCGCTGGCACACATTCCGTACTTCGTCGCCCCGAAAATCGGCGCGATGATCCGGGCGAAGAAGCTCGACGAGGCGAAGAAGGCGGCCGAGGAGGTGATCGCGAGGGCGGTCCAGCAGGAGGACGCGGGCGCGCTCCAGAGCCTCTCCTTCACGCTCCGGTTGCCCGACGCCAAGGGGGCGAAGGAAGCACTCGCGCTGTCGCTGACGGCGGCCGAGGCGGCGCTCAAGCTGACCGGCGAGAAGGACCCGTTCGCGCTGTTCATGGTGGCCGAGGCCCACTTCGCCAACGGCGACGTGGCCCGTGCAAAGGACCTCGGCTCGAAGGCCGTGGCCGTCGCCGACAACGAGGGGCTGAAGAAACTGCTCCAGGCCGAGATCAAGAAGTACGACGACAAGAAGTAGTCGAGCGGCCGGCGCCGCTCGCCGCGGCGCCGCACGTCCCGCACCTCACTTTGGAACTCATCATGTCGCGCATTCGACCCGTGGTACTTTCGGTGTTACTCGCGACCGTCCCGGCGTGTGCCGAGCGGGCCGCGGACGCGCCCTCGAAGCCCGTGCCGCAACCGGTCCCCGCTCCTCCCGCGGACGACGACGACGACTCGATCCCGCCCCCGCGCCCCGTGACCCGCAAACCTGCGGACGAGGCGCTCGCGGGGAAGGGGCGCGAGCTCTTTACGAAACTCCAGTGCGCGCGGTGCCACACCACCGGCGCGAAGGCCCCGCTCCTCGAAGGGCTGTACGGCACGAAGGTGCAGTTGAGGGGCGGGGCGGCCGAGACCGCCGACGACGATTACATCGTCGAGTCGATCCGCAAGCCGCGGGCGAAGGTGGTCGAGGGGTGGGAGGCGATCATGCCGGCCTACGACGAAGATCAGGCGAGCGCCGAGGACCTGAACGCGCTGGTTGCGTACATCCGGTCGCTCAAGCGCGGCGATCTGGAGCCGAAGGAGCCGCTCGCACCCCCGAAGTGATACGGATTTCAGGAAGTGCCGGCCGGCTGTGGTCCGGTCACTCCGTGACCGGATGCCTTCGGAATCCGGTCACGGAGTGACCGGACCACGGCCACAGGCGTCACGCCTTCTTCGGCGCGATCACGTCCTTACCGACCCACGGGCGCAGCACCTCGGGCACCACCACCGAGCCGTCGGCCTGCTGGTTGTTCTCCAGGATCGCCACCAGCGCCCGTGTACACGCCACCGCCGTCCCGTTGAGCGTGTGGACGAACCGCGTGCCCTTGAAGCTCTTCCCCCGGTACCGGATGCCGAGCCTGCGCGCCTGGAAGTCGGTGCAGTTCGACGTGCTCGTCACCTCGCCGTAGGCGCCGCCGGTGCCGCGGCCCGGCATCCACGCTTCCAGGTCGTACTTTCGATAGGCCGGGCCGCCCAGGTCGCCCGACGCGGTGTCGATGACGTGGAACGTCAGCCCCAGACCCTGGAAGATCTTCTCTTCGAGGGCGCGGATCTCCTCGTGGATCGCGTCGCTGTTCTCGGGCGTGCAGAACGCGAACATCTCGACCTTCGTGAACTGGTGGACGCGGTACAGCCCGCGGGTGTCGCGGCCCGCGGCCCCGGCCTCCGTGCGGAAACAGTGCGACAGCCCCACGTACCGCTTCGGCAGTTCGGCCTCGTCGAAGATCCTGTCGCGGTGCATCCCGCCGAGGGTGATTTCCGCGGTGGCGATGAGGCAGAGGTCGGTGTCGGCGACCGTGTACACCTGCCGCGTCTCCGGGTTCGGGTCGCGCGGCATGAAGCCGATGCCTTCCAGCACGTCGACGCGGGCGAGGTCGGGGGTGATGATCGGCGTGTAGCCGGCCCGCACCGCCGTCTGCATCGCGTACTGCACGAGCGCGACTTCGAGCAGCGCCGCCTCGTTCTTGAGGAAGTAGAACTTCGGCCCGGCGACCTTCGTTCCGGCCTCGAAGTCCGCGAGGTCGAGCGCCTCGCACAGGTCGACGTGGTCCTTCGGCTTGAAGTCGAACGCCCGCGGTTCTCCGAACTGCGCGACGACCTTGTTCGCCTCCTCGCCCCCGACCGGCGCGGCCGGGTGCGTCATGTTCGGGATCTGGATCAGGTTCGCGAGCAGGTCGCCCTCGACGAGTTTGAGTTCCGCGTCGATGACGCCGACTTCTTTGTCGAGCGCTCCGGCTTGATCCTTGAGAGCCTGCTTCTCTTCCGCGGTCTTCGCCTTGGGGAACTGCTTGCTGATCTCGTTCTTCTTCGCCGCCGTTTCGCTCCGCTTCTGGACCAACTCCTTGCGCTTCGTCTCGAAGAACACCGTGCGGTCCACGGCCACCTCGGACACGCCGCGGTTCTTGCAGTTGGCTTTGACCGCGTCGGCGTTTGCGATGATGAAATCGGCGTCGAGCATGGCTGTGCTCTCTCGGCTGCTTTCGTGTGGTCCGGTCACTCCGTGACCGGGTTCGGAATCCGGTCACGGAGTGACCGGACCACAGGAGAAGATATGTACCGGTCGCTCCGGGTTCACCAGATCGGCTTCTGGCCGAGCATCCGGCGGATCATCGCGATCTGCCCGCAGTGGATCATCTCGTGCAGCGGGGCGTACCGCAGACCGGCGATGCGCGTGTCGAACAGCGGGTGCGGTTTCAGCGGCGGGAGGTCGAGGTCCGCGTCGGGATAATGGGGCAGTTCGGCCAGGATCTGCGCGTGGACGCGGTCGAACACGGCGCGGATCTCCTCCGCGTTGAAGCCGGTCTCGGGTTCGGGCAGCGACTCGCGGCCGAACGTCTTCAGGAACGCGTCAGAAATAAGGGCCTCGTCCGCGGGCGTGCGCGGGCGGAGCCGTTCGAGGCACAGGCGGTATTCCGACGACGCGACGTGCCCGACTTGCCACGCGACGTGCGACACCCCGCCCGCCGGTACCGTGAACCATTCGGCGAGCGGGACCGTGTTCACCCGCTCCAACAGGTAGCGGCGGGTGAAGTCGAGCTGGTCGAGGGCTTCCGAAAGGCGGCTCATGGGACACCCATCCGGTGAACCCCGCCCTTGTGGGCGGGGTTCGCCGAGTCACGGCCGTTGTTCGAGGGGCACGTACTTCACGTCGGTCTTCCCGATCGAGATCTGCTCCGGGCGGAAGATGCGGTTGCCGACGAGCTGTTCGGTCCAGTGGGCCAGCCACCCGGCGACGCGGGCGATTGCGAAGATCGGGGTGAACACGTCCGTCGGGATGCCCAGCGCCTGGTACACGGTGCCGGAGTAGTAATCGACGTTCGGGTAGATGCCCTTCGGGCCGTAGATGCCGGCGCAGATGCGTTCGAGTTCGAGCGCCGTCTCGTAGTTCTTCGGCCGCGTCGTCTCCGCGAACATGCGCTCGGCGATCTCCTGGAGCACCGTGGCGCGGGCGTCCTTCACCTTGTAGACGCGGTGGCCCAGGCCCATCACCTTGTACTTCGGGTCGGCCGCGCGCTTCGCGTCCAGCCACGCCTTCGCCTTTTCCGGGCCGCCGATGTCCTCGAACTGCCGCAGCGCCTCCTCGTTCGCGCCGCCGTGCAGCGGCCCGGACAGCGAGCCGATGGCCGAGGCGATCGTCTGGTACGGCGTGGCGAGCGTCGAGCCGGTGACGCGGGCGGTGAAGGTGCTGGCGTTCATCTGGTGCTCGGCGTGCAGGATCAGGCACGCGTCGAGCACCTTCCGCGTCGCGGGGGTCGGCTCCTTGCCGAAGAGCAGGTAGTAGAAGTTCGCGGCGTGGTCGAGGTCGGCGCGCGGTTCGAGGATGTCCTCGCCGCGGCGCGTGCGGGCGAACGCGGCGACCAGCGTGGGCAGCGCGGCGATGAGCCGGCACGTCGCGTCCCAGTTCCGGGCCGGGTCGGTGACGGTGGGGCACGGGTAGAACATGCCCAGCGCCGCGACCGAGCAGTGCAGGGCGTCCATCGGGTGCCCGTCGGCCGGCAGGCAGCGGATCAGGTCCTTGAGGCGGAAGTGGATGGCCCGGCGCTGGCGCAGGTCGTGGTCGAAGTCGGCGAGCTGCTTCTGCGTGGGGAGGTCGCCCTTGATGAGCAGCCACGCCACCTCCTCGAAGCTGCTCTCCTTCGCGAGCACCTCGACCGGGATGCCGCGATACTCCAGCACCGCTTTTTTCCCGTCGAGGAAACTGACCGCGGATTTCGCGGCCGGAACGTCCTCCAGGCCCGGTTTGTATTCGGCTTCGGTGGTCATGACGGTCTCGATTGGCGGCGGGTGGGAGCGGGTACTGGAAGTGTATTGCGGGCGGTGGGTAGTGGGCAGTGGAGAGTGGGCAGCAAGCAACAGGCGGGGAAACAAGTGCTTCGCTGCCTTTTTCTGCCCGCTGCCCGCTTTCACGGCTCACTTCTTCGGCGTGATCTTCACGTTGCGGAACGCGACCGGGCCGTGATCGCCCTGGAACATCAGCGGGCCGGTCGCGTGCTCCTTGCCGGTCAGGCCGCCGCCGGTCGATTTCGTCACCTCGACGTTCTCGTGAATGACGACGTCGTTGAACGTGACCTTGAGGAACTTCGCGTCGGCCGTCTTCTTGTCGCCCTCGAACTTCGGCGCCTGGAACTCGATGACGAACTTCTGCCACTCGCCGGGCTTCTTGCAAACGTTCTTCTTGGGCGCGGCGGCCGTGTAGATGCCGCCCATGTCCCCCGGCTTGAGCTGGTCGGCCGGCTTGCCGAAGCTGTCAATAATTTGCACCTCGTACTCGCCCATCAGGTACACGCCGGAGTTCGACCCCTTGGGGATCATGAACTCGACCTCGACCGTCACGTCGCCGAACTTCGCCTCGGTGTAGACGTCGCACCCGCCGACCTTCGTGTTGACCAGGTCGCCCGGCGTGCCGGGGGCGGCCGGGGCCAGCGGGCCGAATTCGGTCGGTTTGGTGGGGTCGATCACGGCGATCCCGACGGCCCACTTGCTCTTCTTCTCGTCCTTGAGCTTCCAGCCCGCGAGGTCTTTTCCGTTGAACGCGGCGGTGGTTTTGGTGTCGGCGGCACGGGAACCGGGCGCGAGCGCGCAGGCGATGGCGACCGCGATTGCGGGAAGGACGGGGCGGAACATGAGGCACCTGTGAGGAAGGAGAACCGGCGGGGTGGGCGAAGAGATGCTATTAAATGACGAACGCCCCACCAACGACGAAGGAAGACAGTTGCGGTAGGTCTTCCTTCGTCGTTGGTGGGGCATTCGTCATTACCCCGCCCGTCGGGCCGGCAGCGGGTACTCCAGGATCTCCTGGAGCAGTTCCAGCTTGCTCGGCCGGGCGAGCAGCGGCACCAGGTTCGGCAGCGCGTAGTAGTCCCCGTTGAACTGGTAGGCGTCGGCCGTGATCCCGGCCTTCTTGCACTCGTCCTCCAGGTGCGCGGTCGCCCCACTCACTTTGACGAAGCAGACGGCCGGGTCCGCCTTCAGCTCCTCGCGGTACTTCTTCAGCGCCGGTACGAACTTCGGCTCCGTGTTCTCCTCCTCGTCCGTGACGATCACCAACTGCTCGACGTACTGCTTCTTCCGCCGCAGTTGCTCGACCGCGACGCCGACCGACGTGCCGCCCCCGGCCGTGATGCCCGTGAGAGCCTTCTCCCACGCGGAGAGCTCCGGTCCCGCCGACTCCACCGGGTAGGCGATCGTGTCGAAGGCGTAGACGAACAGGTCGCGGTCCGCCACCGCCGCCAGGAGCGCGCCCAGCCGCTTGCCGATCTCGATGGCTTGCGACATCGAGCCGGACTTGTCGATCAGGAGCGCCGTCGGGCGGGCGATCCGGCCGCGGGCCTTCACCTGAGCGTCGGCCACTGCTTCGAGACGCGCCTTCACCTCCGCGGACACCGGGACCGTCTCCAGCGCCTTCTCGGCCTTGAACGCGCTGACGCGGGTCGCGGTCTTCGCGGCCTCCAACTTCTGCTCGACGAGCGCTTTGACGCCCGCGTTCTCGAACGCGCCGCGTTTTTTCAGCAGGTTCAGGTTGTTGATGACCTCCTGCGGCGACATCCGGCCGGCCAGCGCCGCGAGCACCTTCGGGGTCACCTCCTTCACCAGCCCGACCGCCACGCGGAACGGCACGTCGTGGGCCGTGATGAGCCGCGCCTGCTCCTCGGCGCTTTCGGCCTTCGCCAGCTCCTTCAGCCCCGCGAGCTTCGACCCGGCCGGCGGCCGTTCGTCGAACAGCACGGCCTGCGCGCGCTCCGACGGCTTCACGTGCAGAAGCGCGTAGAGCCGCTTCAGCGTCTTGCGAGCGGTGATGGCGGTCGCGTCGAACCAGTCGGGGTTGGCCTCCCGCTCGCGCAGGTAGCGGACGACCTCGGTCTTCAGCGACCGTGGGATGTTGCGGAACAGCCCGAAGGTGTCCTGCAACGTCACGGTCCCGGCTTCGGGCGCCTTCAGCTTCCCGGGCTTCTTTCCGCGCGCGGGCTTGCGCTCCACTTTTGGCCGGAACGCGCTGTCGGGTACGTCGGCGGGCTTCTGGTCCACCTCGATCTCGACGTCCTCCTTGCGGCCGTGGATGAAGTCGATCACGCGGCCGACCTGGTATGGCGGCAGGTCGCGCAGCATGGCGAGGCCCACGTCGCGGTGGCCCGGGAAGTCCGAGAGCGCGAGCGTGACGACGAACATCTCCTTGTGGTCGCGGACGTCGCCGTGGTCCGCGTACCACGCCGCGAGGCGGACGTAGAACCGCGGGTCCTGCTTCACCAGTTCGGCGTGGAGCGGGTGGACGAGCCCGAGCTGCCGGTGCGGGCAGGTGAGGAGGCTGTTGAGCATCGACAGCCGCAGGTCCGCCTCGGTCTTCGTCATGGTCATCGCACAACCTCCTTTCAACGGCCGGTACCAAAGGAAACGGCCGCCCGAAGCGGCCGTGAAGAATCCACCCGTACAAGTCCCGTCGGCGGTCCCTTGCGGGACACTTTATCCCCTTGCGGGGCGTTGCCTTCGACCACTCGGCCACTCCCCCGCGAATGGAGGAGGTGGGATTCGAACCCACGAATCGGTTACCCGAT
Organism: Planctomycetota bacterium; assembly: GCA_017306025.1. Lineage (GTDB taxonomy): Bacteria > Planctomycetota > Planctomycetia > Gemmatales > Gemmataceae > Gemmata. Next base: position 5,442 of record JAFKJJ010000051.1, on the reverse strand, counting down.
TAACGGTTTTCGAGACCGTAAAGTGTGTACGCCGTCTGGCGTCGGGTACGGGGTGGCTTACTGTTCGAAAAAGTCGTCCGTACGAGTCCGGGAAGCGGTTCAACTTTGACAGTTGCGTATGCCATTTCGCCATACCGCCCATTTCTGAGCGACAGCGGGATTCGAACCCGCAGACACTTTCGTGTCACTGTGATGTGTTTGTACGCTTTCCTTGTGGGGTACGGACAAGCTCCGGTTGTTCGTGAAATAAGCCCGCACGAGTTCGTGAAGCGGTGCAACTTGATCCGATGCTCTGTCCGGGCTGAGCTACCCCACGCATCGAAGGCGTGAGGGCGGGATTCGAACCCGCGACCGTCGGGTTAACGTTTGTACGCTTCCGCTGTGGGGTACGGGCTGTCTCCGAGATAATTGCGAAACGAACGCCGCGGGCGCGCCGCACGAGTTGTGCGAGCTGTTGGTTACACTGAGCGCTCTACCACTGAGCTATCCGCCCGTTTGTCCCGCGTACCGCATCTCGGCCGCACGCGGGAAGAGTGGACGGAACAGGAGTCGAACCTGTGACCTCTCCCTCCTAAAGGGATTGTGTTTGTAGGCCCGTCGCGTTGGGTGCGGCGAGCCCACGTCGTTCGGGAGAAGGGACAGAGGCGGGCGGGCGAGGTTCGCGGAATTCTTCAGAGTGGTCCGCTCGCTCCGCGAGCGGTTGCTCTGCGCCGGTCGCAGCGAACAGACGGTTTCAAACGCCTCATCGCGCGCGTCGCACCGCTCGCGGAGCGAGCGGACCGCGTTACCGAACCCCGATCCGTAGCAGCACCTTCCCGCCCTTTCCGGGCGCCGCGGCGTGCTCGACCGCCTTCGCGACGTCCTCAAGGGGGTACGTCGCGGCGAAGTGCGTTTGCAAAACGCCCTCGCGCATCAGCGCCCGCACGCGGCGGAACAGTTTCAGCATCGTCAAAACGCCCTGCTTCTTTGCCCATGCGCCGAGCCAGAAGCCTTCGACCCGCAGGTCGTTCCCGATGAAGTACCGCGGGTGAACCGACACCGGCTCATCGGACAGCGAGCCGTACAGGAGGCACCGGCCGCCGTGCGACAGCGACGCGATCACCTGCGCGCCGGTCGCACCGCCCACGGGGTCGATCGCGTAGCGGACCCCGTCGGGAACGAGCTTCCGCACCTGTTCCGGGATCGGGCCGTCCGACTCGACGATGACGTGATCGGCGCCGAGCTTCTTCAACTCCTCGACCTGTTCGCGCCGGCGAACCACGTTGATCGTTCGGAACGCGAGCTTGTACCCGAGCCGGATCACCATCTTCCCGAGTTCGCCCCCGGCCGCACTCTGGAGCAGCCACGCGCCGCGGGGCACCTTCAGCACGTCCTGGGTCATCGCGAGGGCGGTCGCGGGGTTCACGAAGAAGCTCGCGGCCTGCTCGTCGCTCATCTCGTCGGGCACCGGCACCACCTGGCGGGCCTTCGTCACGGTATACTCGGCCCAGTTGCCGATCCGGTCGTTGATGACCGCGACCCGTTTCCCCTTGCGCCACCACGCGAGCGGTCCGCCGCCCGTCGCCTCGACGACCCCCACGCCCTCGAAGCCGGGCGTCGCGGGGAGCGCGGGTTTGAGCCCGTACTTGCCCGCGACGTACATGAGGTCCGACGGGTTGACCGGGCTGGCGAGCATCCGCACCAGTACCTCGCCGAAACCCGGCTGCGGGGCGGGGACGTCGTCCTCGATGCGCAGCACCTCCGCCGGCGGGCCGAACCGATCGAACACGACGCGCTTCACGGCGATTCCTCAAACGAATGGTACCTGCGATGATACAGAACCACGGGGTTTGTCCGGTTCCACAGGGTTCACAGTGGTTCCCTTGTGAATCAGGGGCGGAGGTACTTCCGCCCCGGAGGGCCGGCGTTCGTAGCACAAGGGGAACCCCTGTGATTCTGTGATTCCAAACGTATTAAGTGGTCATGTCCTTCATTCACTTCGTCACGACCTTCTGGCAGGACATCACCGGCTGGCTCGTGCTCCTGGACGCGCTCGTCACGGTCGGGACGCTGACCGCGGTCATGCACCTGAAGCGCGAGCCCATGTCCGCAATCGCGTGGTCGCTGACGGTGCTCCTGATGCCGTTCGTCGGCGCGTTCCTGTTCTTCGTTTTCGGCTACCAGACCGTTCACCGGCGGCTCATGCGGCGCCGGCACCGCGGCCGGGCGTACAAGAAGTTCACCGCCCGTCCCGACGGGACCTCCGCGGGCGTCCCGCACCGCTGGGACGTGCTCGCCCGGCTCGGGCACCACGGCGACGGGTTCCCGGTGACCGGCGGCAACGCGGTGAAGCTCTTCCACGAAGGGGCCGGCGCGTTCGACGCGATGCTCGCCGCCGTCGAGGGGGCCGAGCACCACGTCCACATGGAGTTCTTCATCTTCCGCCCCGACGACACCGGCAAGCGGTTCATCGACGCGCTGTGCGGGTGCGCCCGCCGGGGGGTGGAGGTGCGGCTGTTGCTCGACTCCGTAGGCTCGTACAACCTGCCGTCGCGCCTGCTCCGCACCCTGAAGCGCGACGGCGGACAGGTCGCGTCATTTTTGCCGATCGCCAACCCGCTGCGGGTGAACCTGCGCAACCACCGGAAGGTGCTCGTGGTGGACGGGCGGACCGGCTTCACCGGCGGGCTGAACGTCGGCGACGAGTACCTCGGCAAGCACCCGAAGTTCGGCTACTGGCGCGACACCCACTTCCGCATCGAGGGTCCCGCGGTCGAGGGGCTCCAGCACACGTTCCTGGAGGACTGGTACTTCACCACGACCGAGGCGGTGAAGGGCGGGACCTATTTTCCGGGGCACGACCGCGCGGCCGGGGCGGCGCTGGCGCAGGTGGTCGCCAGCGGGCCGGACGCGGACTTCAAGGCGATCCGCGAGACCTACGTCGCGGCGATCCTGCGCGCCCGCGAGCGGGTGTGGATCGCCAGCCCGTACTTCGTGCCCGACGCCGGCCTCCGCGACGCGCTCCTGCTCGCGGCGCGGTCGGGCGTGGACGTGCGGTTCCTCGGGTTGTACCGCCCGGACAAGTGGCTGCCGTTCCTGGCCGCCCGTTACTACTGGGCCGACATGCTCGCGGCCGGGGTGAAGGTGTACCAGTACGCCCGCGGGATGATGCACAGCAAGTACGTACTGGTGGACGGCGAGTGGGCGTCGGTGGGCTCGGCGAACACGGACAACCGCAGCCTGCACCTGAACTTCGAGCTGAACTGCCAGTTCTTCGACGCGGGGGTGGTGCGGGAGATGGAAGACGCGTACCTGAAGGATCTGGCGTCCTCGGTGCGGATCGACCCGGCGGTGTACGCGACCCGCCCGCTCGTCGGGCGGCTGGCCGAGAACGCGTGCCGGCTGTTCAGCCCGGTGTTGTGAGGGAGCTGTTGGCTATTCGCCCTTGGCTTTTAGCCAGAGAAGACGACAGAACCGATCGACGGTCCGGTGAACGGTGAGCGGCTAACGGCTAACAGCCAAGGGCCAACAACTCTCAACTGCACACCCGGTTACGCCCGGTGCGCTTGGCCTCGTAGAGCTTCTCGTCGGCGAACTTGCGGAGCATGGTGGGGGTGAGGCCCGGCTCGCCCACGGTGCTCGCGACGCCGATGCTGATCGTGAGGTTGATCGGGGCCGACTCGAACCGGAACAGGTGCTTCGCGATCGCCTCCCGCAGCCGCTCGGCCACCAGCACCGCGCCGTCCTTCGTCGTCTCGACGAGGACGATGACGAACTCCTCGCCGCCGCACCGGGCGAACAGGTCCTCCTGCCGCACGTTGCCGCGGATCACGTCGGCCAGCTCGCGCAGCACGAAGTCGCCACACAGGTGGCCGAGCGAGTCGTTGAGCGTCTTGAACTTGTCGATGTCCAGAGCCAGGATCGACAGCGGCCGGGCGTGCCGCTGCGACCGCACCACCTCGCGCTCCAGGAACTCGTTCAGGTACCGGGCGTTGTGGATCTGCGTCAGCCCGTCGAGGATGGTCAGGCGGTAGATCTCTTCGTGGTACTCGGCCTCGATGTTCTCGGCCGCGAGGTACCGGTAGAGGCAGTTCCCGACCCGGAGGTAGTCCCCGTCGCGGAGCAGCCGCGGGTCGTCGATCTGCTTGTCGTTGACGAACGTGCCGTTGGTGCTGTTCTGGTCGGAGACGTAGTAGCCGTCGCCGCTCGGCTCGATTCGTGCGTGCTTGCGGGAGACCGAGTGGTCCGTGAGTTTGATGTCGCAGTCCTCGCCGCGACCGATCACCAGGAGCCGGTCCGAGAGGGGGTAGCGGCACCCCATCGTCGGACCCGACGGGTAGATGTGGACCAAACACGCTTCACGAGCCGCAGAAAACAGCTTCTTGGGCGTACTGATCCAGGTGTCCGTGATTTTCTCGACCATCGCGGGGCTCGACGGTGTGCTATCAAAATCGGCACTCTTGACATTGCAATCTAGGTCACGAACGCAGTCACCCGCAACCGAAACTGCCGTGAACCCCCAATTCTTACTTTCGGACTCAAACACGAGCCTTGCGGCTCTTCTTCCGCAGCAGAATTACGGCCGGGGTGAAACCGGGGGCACGATGCCGCTGATTTTTGCTCGTGGCTTTGTTAGATCAACGAGTATCGGCTCGCGCGTGACGACTTCCTTCACGTTCCCGGCCGCGTCGCGCGCCGTCGCCTTGAGGTACACGCGGGCGGGAACACCGGTCGGAATCCGCCAGCCGTACTGACCGGTATTTGCCAGTCGTCGTGCGACGGGCGTGCTCATGGCGGTCGCCTGGACCACCGGGTCGGTTCCGGTCGCCGCGACCGGCTTCCACGGTCCGGCCGGGGCCTCGCTCCACTCCAGGGTGATCGGGTCGTCGCCGAAATTTTTGTCGGTCGCCTTCCACTGGATGACGAGCGTGTCCGGCACGTTCGGGTCGGAAACGGGCGGGTACAGGTCGATCTGCGGCGGGGTGACGTCGAGCACCACGCGCATGTCCGGGGTGTCGCCCGCGACCGGCTCGCGCTCGCTCAGGCCCGCCCCGCTCACCGGCACGAGTCGGAAGCCGTAGTGCCCTTCGAGCTGCGTGTTCTCGCGCACGTCGAGTGCGACGCGAACCGCTCCCCCCTTGCCGTCGTGCTGGCTCCACTTCTGCCACGTCTGCCCCTCGTTGCGCGTCACCCACAGGTCGACGCGGCTAAGGCCCGATGGGCCGCGCTGTTCGAGGTCGTAGCCGAGATCGAACCGCGGGTAGTTGATGACCTGCGCCCGGGTGACCTCGACGCTCGGTTGCGCCGCGCCCGTCCACCCGCCGACGGGCGCGGCGGCCGGTGCCGGTGCCGGGCTCGGCGGCGCCTTCGGGTCGATGGTCGCGAGCGGCTTCGGCCCGCCGTGGTCCGTGCCCGCGCTGTACCCGCCCGCGGGCGCCGGCGGGCCGGCCTTTCTGCTCCTAC
>JAFKJJ010000050.1 GCA_017306025.1 Planctomycetota bacterium | reverse complement strand
CGCTGGTCCGCTTGTGAACCAGCGGGACGGTCACCTTCTCGCCCGCCCGCGCTTCCAGCACCGGCGTCTTCGCGGCAACGGTCAGGGGAGCCGATTCGAGCCCGCTCACGGACACCGGCACGTCGGCCAGGAGCCGCGGGCTGGGGATCTCGCCCCACGAATCGGGGATCGGCCACGCCATCGACGCCAGCCGGCACGGTCGCGTTACCGCTTGTCCCTCAACCGTCGCGCGCCCGACGAACTTCGCGTTGGCGTAGCCCCGGGGCGCGTCCGCGGCCGCCGTGATGAGCATCATGCCCCGCGACTGCCCGGCCGGGATCTTCAGGCCCTGCGCGGTCACGCCCTTGGGCAAGCCCTCCATCGCCAATTCGATCTCGCCGTTGAACCCGTCACGCCGGAAGGCCACGACCTCCAGCGCCATCGTCGCGCCGCCGCGCAGGGCGATCGGCTTCGACAGGGCGTTACGGTCGCCGTTGCGCAGTTCCATGTGCAGCGCCCAGCCGACCAGCGCGAAGTCGGGGTCCGCCTTGCGGATCACCAGCCGGTAGGCGTGGTTGGGGTCGCTCCGCGTGCCGCCGAACAGGTCCGTCAGTTGGAGGCGGTACAGGCCGTCTTCTTTGATCGCGAGCTTGCCCAGGACGTCCGAGGTCCCGGCGTTGTAGGGCGGCCCGTCGTAGGCGTAGCCGTTGCTGGACACCTTCACCGGACTGGGGACGTCGCTCAGCTCCAGTACGTCGGTTAACGTGTCCGGGGCGCCCTTTTCGCCCTTCACGACCTTCTGCACGAGGACGGCCGGATCGGTCGGCAGCCCGAGTCGCTCCGACGCCACCTCGATCCACCACTCTTCGCCCTTCTTGGCCTCGAACTCGAACACGTCCACATCGGCCGCCGGGAAGAACCGCCCCGCGATGTCGCACGGCAGGCTGATCCGCTGGGGGCGGGTGCGGTCGTTCGGCTCGACTTCCGTCTGCGCGGCACGCTCCGGGAGTCCGACGGGGGGCCACGAGAACGCGTTCACCGCGTGCGTCGACGGCTGGCGGACGATCGGCGTCCCGGCCTGCTGCTCCCACAGCCCCAGCCGGTAGTAGAACGCCGGCCCGCCCTTGTAGGTCAGTTCGTGGATTTTGATGACGTAGGTGCCGTCTTTCGGCGCCGCGAAGTCGAGCACCCCGCCGCGGCGCTCGACGATCAGGTCCCGCCCCGCCGCGTCGGCAACGATCACGGTCGCGTTCAGCTTCGAGTCGATCCCGCGCGTCGCGCAGTCGACCACCACCCGCTGGTCCTTCTTGGCCCGGAAGGTGTAGTAATCGACCGACCGATCCGCGACGGAACCGTTGCACACACAGTTCAGCGGCAGTTCCTGCGCCGTCGCCAGGGTCCGGTTGGGCTTCGTCTGTACCACCTCGGCGAGCGTCCCGACCGCGAAGACGCGCGACGACGAGATACCCAGCCGCGTCATCACGCGCGCCTCGTACAGCCCCGCGGGGCAGTTAGGGGCGATGGTCACCACGTAGCGGCCCTCGACCGGCTTGCCGGACGCGTCGAGCTTGTGCTTCGCGGTGACCCGCGGGTCCGAAAAGATCAGGTCGCCGGCGTCGTCGAGGTGCTCGCCGGTGACGACCACCTCGACCTCCGTTCCGACCTTTCCGCCCATCGGTACGGTCGTCAGCAGCCGGGGGGCGGGCAGCCCCACCGACTGTGCCGGCGCCGCCGAGGCCCAGCCCAGAACCAGCGCCCAGGCAACCGCGGCCCGGGAGTAGTGTCGTGAGGTAATCAACATGGCCTTCGTTTAGTGATCGCTGTTAGTGGTTGAAGAGGAACTCTTTGGCCGTCATCAGCGCCCAGATCAGATCCTGGAAGTTCTCGCGAGCGGCCCTCTGTGCATCGACCTTCTGCCCGGCCGCGTTGAGCCGCGGCTCGGCCAGGTAGGCCAGTGCCGCCTTCAACTCCTCGGGCCGCGGCTCCCGGGCGAACGCCGCCAGATACAGTTCTTTGATTTTCGCTTCGGCGGGCCGCGGGTCCTTGGCCAGCCGCTCCGCTCGACCGTTGGCGTGCGCCAGTTTACCCCGGATGTCCGGTGCGTTGATCATGTGGAGACTTTGCGCCAGGCTCGACGACTGCACCCGCTCGCACTCGCACACGCTCTGGCCCTCCGGCCGGCCGAAGACGCGCAGGAACGGCGAGGAGCGGTTGTAGCTGTTGTCCGGCAGGGCCACCGCGCGCGTGCCGGGCGGTAGGTTCGCGAAATCGGTTTGGGTGCCGGCCAACTGGTCGATCGAGTCCAGCATCACCTCGGCGGGGAGGCGCCGGGGGTAATACCGCGAGTAGTTCTGGCGGTCGCCGACGTTGTCCTTGTTCGGCGTCGCACTCAACTGGTAGGCGCTGGAACGGGTGATGACCCGCACCAGTTCTTTCAGGTCGAAGCCGCTTTCGATGAAGTGCTTCTCCAGCGCCGCCAGCAGCTCCGGGTTCGTGGGCGGGTTGGAGTCGCGAATGTCGTCCTCGGGCTCGATCAGCCCGCGCTGGAAGAAATGCTTCCAGTAGCGGTTCACGAGCACCTTGGCGAAGAACGGGTTCTTCGGCGACTTCATCCAGTCCGCCAGCCGCAGACGGGGGTCCTCGTCCGGCGCGATCGCCGGCACCTGATCGCCGAGCGCGGCCGGCTTCACGGCAATGCGGGTCTTGATGTTGGTGGCCGCCGCCATCCCGCGCTTGTGGAAAATCAGATCCTCGTCGCGGGTACCGGAGGGCTTACGGCCCACCTGCGAGAAGAACGCCGCGAGCGAATAGTAATCGTCCTGGCTCCAGCGCTCGAAGGGGTGGTGGTGGCACTGTGCGCACTGCATCCGGACACCCAGGAAGAGCTGCGCCACGTCCTCGATCTGGTCCTTCGGCTCCTTCACCCGCTTGTACCAAGCCACGGGCGGGTTGCCGATGACGGTGCCGGTCGCGCCCAGGAGCTCGCGCACGAACTGGTCGTAGGGCTTGTTGCTCAGGAGGCTGTCGCGGACCCAGGCGTGGAAGGCGAAGTTGGCGGCCAGGTCGCTGGCGTCGTCGCGGCGGTTCTTCAGCACCGCCGTCCACTTGCCGGCGAAGAAGTCCGCGTAGTCCGGACTCTTCAGGAGTTCGTCGATCCACCTGTCGCGCTTGTCGGGGCTCTTATCGGACAGGAACGCTTTCGCCTCGTCCTCGGTCGGCAACCGCCCGGCGATGTCCAGGGTAACGCGGCGCAAGAACGTGGCGTCGTCGCACACGGGTGACGGCGGGATGCCGAGCTCCTTCAGATTGGCGAAGACGGCGGTGTCGATGAAGTTCTTGGCCGGCGGCAGTTGTCCTACCGGCGCGCCCAGAGGGATCGCAGCGTTGAAGACCGCGACGCGCCCCTGGTAGCGGACCATCACCGAAACCTTGCCGGGCAGGTCGAGCACCTTGACCAGTCCGCCCTCCGACACGTCAGCCATCGCACGGTCGTTCGACTCGAACAGTGCCATGTCGGTGACGTCGCGCACGCTGCCGTCGGAGTAACGCGCCAGCGCCTTCAGTTGCTGTGTCGCCTGGCGCTTCAGCGCGGCCTTCTTCGGCTCGACCTCCATGCTCACCAGTTTCGGGGCGGTGGTGGCGTCCATCAGCCCGCCCTGACGAATCCACTCGCGGACCGTGGTGTATCCGGACGCAGTCTTCGGCAGCCGCGCCCCGCCGCCGTGGGGCACCTGGCCGGACGCCTTGAGCAACAGCAGGCTGCGGTCGGGGTTCCCGAACTGCACGCGCCGGCCACGGCCCTCCAGAACGATGTGCTCGAAGTCCTCGGCCGGCTCGAAGCCGAGCAGCGACAGTTGGAACCCGTTCTGGCCGCCGCCGGCCTTGGCGTGACACGCCCCCATGTTGCAGCCGAACTTGGTCAGCACTGGGACGACATCATTGACGAAGCTGACCGGCTTGTCGGCCGCACGCGCACGGCCGGTGGGGCCGGCCAGACACAGTATCCCGGCGACCGATGCGATCCACAACCAACGGGCGGAGGACTGCCGGGGACGGCTCGTATCGAGAGACATTTCGTTCCCGCTGTGTTTGACAGGGCCTCAGGGAGGCAGAACCGGGTGGGGACGGAACAAGCTGGCGGGGGAGGTTCGCTAGCGGCGGGTGCTTGCTTCACTTCAGAGTATCCTCCGAACCGGCGTTTGAGGCAACCCGGAATTGAAGAAAAGTGAGAGGGCCGCGGGTTCCGCTCGCTCGGCGCGCCCCGGTGCGGGCACGTATTCAGTCCGACTCCGTGAGAACCCGTGGCGTGTGCCGGGTGGGGACGGTATAGTCTCACTGCCTCCCTCAACCGACCGTCATCGAGCCCGCCCGTCCTCCATTCCCAAGGTCTCGCCGTGCTGAACCTCACCGGCAGCCCGTACCGCCATTGCGACGGGGTCACGCGCCGCTCGTTCCTGTCCGCCGGCTCTCTGGTCGTGGGCGGACTCACACTGCCCCAACTGCTCCGGGCCTCCAGTTCCTCGGCCCGGTCCCGCGCGGTCATCATGGTCTACATGCCCGGCGGCCCGCCGCACCAGGACATGTACGACCCGAAGCCGGACGCCCCGGCCGAGATCCGCGGCGAGTTCAAACCGATTTCGACCGCTCTCCCCGGGGTTCACCTCTCCGAACTGATGCCGATGCTGGCCGCACGGCTGGGGCAGTTCGCTCTGATCCGTTCGATCGCCAGTTCGGACGGGGCTCACGCCTCGACCCAGTGTCTGACGGGCTGGCCGTTCCGCAATCAGCCGGCCGGCGGGCACCCGCACTTCGGAGCGGCCGCGGCCGCCCTGCTCGGGGTTCCGTCCGGCGTGCCGGCCACGGCCGACCTGTCCCTGAAGATGGCCCACCAGCCGTACAACGTCCCCGGGTCGGGCTACCTGCGGGCGGCCCACGCGCCGTTCCGGCCGGACCCGGAGGTGATCGCCGGAATGTCCGTTCCGGTCGAGCGCAAGGCCGGGTTCGACGACCGCAAGCGGCTGCTGGGCGCGTTCGACGACGCGCGCCGGGCGGCCGACGCTTCGCCCGGAATGGCCGCGTGGGACGATTCCGTCCGGGAGTCGATGGCCCTGCTCACGTCCAGCCGGGTGGCCGCCGCTCTGGACGTCTCGAAAGAACCGGCCGTCGTCCGGGACCGCTACGGGGCGGACGATCCGAAGATCCTGCCGTACTCCGACCTCGGATACCAGGCCCTGGTGTCGAAGTTCCTGCTCGCGCGCCGACTGGTCGAGGCCGGGGTACGGGTGGTGAGCGTGTCCTTCGCCGACTTCGACTGGCACGGCAAGAACTTTGAGCACGGCCGCAAGGTGATCCCGGTGTTCGACCGGGCGATCACCGCTCTGGTCGATGATCTCGGCGCGCGGGGGATGTTGGACGACGTGTTGGTGGTCGCGTGGGGCGAGTTCGGGCGGACGCCGAAGGTGAATAAGGACGCCGGTCGCGACCACTGGCCCGCGGTGAACACGGCCCTGCTCGCCGGCGGCGGGTTGAAGGTCGGGCAGGTGATCGGTGCCACCGACCGTCTGGCCGAACGGGTGACCCAACGGCCGGTCCACACCCAGGAGGTGCTGGCGACGGTGTACCGGCACCTCGGCATCGACGCCCGCGGGGCGATGCTGCCCGACCCGATCGGCAACCGCCCGCGCCCGCTCCTGGACGATCACAACCCGATTCGCGAACTCGCCTGAACTCGCCGCGGATCAAGCCTTCCATCCTGCCCACGGCTCATCGGCGCCACTAACGTTGGTGGCGCCGACGACTCGCACGCCTTCACCCAGCTCCCGAACCCGCTATGAACTCCCGCCGCTCGCTCCTCGTTTTGGTCCTGCTCCTTACTCCGGCAAGCGCCTCGGCCGCCGACACGATTTCGGTCGAATGGGCGGTGCGGGCCGGTGGGCCGAAGGCCGACAAGGCCCGCGGCATGGCCCTCGACAAGAACGGGAACGTCTACCTCACCGGCGAGTTCGGCGAGACGGCCGACTTCGGCGAGTTCAAGCTCACCAGCCGCGGCGGCCTCGACTACTTCCTGGCCAAGTACGACCCGACCGGGAAGTGTCTGTGGGTCCGGCAGGGCGGGGGCGGGAAGACCGATCGCGGCTACGCCGTCGCGGTCGACCGCGACGGCAACGCTTACGTGACCGGCCACTACGAGAGCACCGACGCCGATTTCGACGGGGTCAAGCTGTCGAACGCCGGCGATTACGACGCGTTCGTCGCCAAGTACGATTCGGCTGGTAAGCTCCTGTGGGCGCGCCGCGCCGGCGGGGCGGGGTACGACTACGGCCACGGCGTGGCGGTCGACGGCAAGGGCAGCGCCTACGTCGGGGTCTCGGTGGTCGGCGACGCCACCTTCGGCGACACGGCCGACAAGGAACCGGGCAAGGCTTCCCGGGCGGTCGTCGCCTGCTACGCGCCCGACGGCGCGCTGCGGTGGCTGGCCCGGCCGCGAGGCAAGGGATCGTCGTCGTGTGGGTCGATCGCAGCCGACGAGGCGGGGAACACCTGGCTCTGCGGCGGCTACGGCGGCGAGCAGGAGTTCGGCCCCGGCGTCGGCCTCAAGGCGGCTACCGGTCGCGGCGCGTTCGTGGCGAAGTTCGACCCGGCGGGCAAGGCGCTCTGGGCGGCGGGCACCGACGGCCGGGCGGACGGGGCGGCAACGAGCGTCGGGGTGGACGGCAAGGGGCGGTGTTACGTGGCCGGCATGTTCAAGGGCACGGTGGCCGGCATCGGGGACACCACGTTCACCAGCGAGGACAATTACGACATCTTCGTTGCGGCCTTCGACGGGGGCGGGAAGCCGCTCTGGGTCCGGCACGCGGGCGGGAAGGGGATCGACTACGCCCTCGGGCTCGCCGCCGACCCAGCCGGCGGGTGTTACGTGGTCGGTGAAATCTCCACGACCTGTGATTTCGGGGACGGCGTGAAGCTGACCAGCACCCCGCCGGGGCGCGACCTCTACGTCGCACGGTACACCGCCGACGGGAAGGTCGGGCCGGTGCTGGGCGCCGGCGCCGAGCGGGAGGACATGGGTTACTGCATCGCCCTCGACCCGAAGCGGGACGCGCTCTACGCGTCGGGGGCCTTTAACGTGTCCACGCGCTACGGTGCCACCGAACTCAAGGCCGCGGGCAGTAACGACATCATGCTGATCCGACTCAAGCGATGAAGTTGGCGACGGGCGCCCCGCCGTTTCACGGCTTCTTGAAGAAGAACTCCTCGGCCGTCCGGCGCATGAGCCAGTCGCGCTCGTCGGCCGTCAGGAAGTCGAGCTTCTTCACAACGAGGTCCACGCTCTCCTGGTAGGTGTGCCCCGGGCCGACCTGGAACGGACAGTCGCTCTCCCACATGCACCGCTTCGCGCCGAACGCCCGGATCACCGACTTCACCAGCGGCGCGAGGTCGGTGTACGGCGGCATCTTCGCCCCGAAGGCGTAGAACGCGCCGACCTTGACCATCACGCGCTTGTGCTTCGCCATCTTGCACAGGGCGTCGACGTCCGCCTCGCGGATCGTGCCGTCGGCGCCGATGCGGCACAGGTGGTCGATAATAACCGGCGCGTCCGGGTACTTCGTACACATGCGGTCCAGTTCGGGGAGGTCGGTCGGGCCGATGAGGCAACTCATCGCCTGGTTCGCCTTGGCTCCCTCTGCGAACATCGCCGCGTACCCCTCCGGTTCCAGCCACTTCTGAGCCTTGGTGAGCGCCGGGTAAATGCGGAACGCCCGGACGCCCCTGGGGGCGAGTTCGCGCATCCGCTTGACGGGTTCGGCCTGCGGGTCGATGACGGCCGTGCCGACGAACACCTCGGGGTAGAGCTTGATCATGTCCAACATGTACGTGTTATCGAACCCGTAGTAGCTCATCTGGATCAGGTTGACGCGGGTGACGCCGGCCGGCTTGGAGTGCTTGAACAGGTCCTGCGGCGTGAACGACGCCGGCTTCATGTCCTCCTTCTTGAAGCCGGCCGCGAGGGAGTAGTGGGCCGTATCCGGGGTCCACACGTGGACGTGCGCGTCGACGTAGTTCATTGAAGGTGCTCTCCCGGTCGAGTGGTTCCCAGGGTACCCGTTCGCGATCCGTCGTTTCACGCGTTCAGCGCCCGGCGGGCGACAGGCCGGGCACGTCCTTGAGGACGGCGCGGGCCACGCGCAGCACGTTTCCGCCGAGAATCTTGCGGATGTCGTCGTCCGAGTGCCCGCGCTGCACCATCCCGACCGTGAACAGCGGCCAGTTCGTCCACGCCAGAGTTCGCCCGGGGTCGGTGGCCCCGTCGAGCGCCCCTTTCGGCCACAGCGCCTCGAACCGGGTCCGCTGCTTGCGGGCCGCGCCGAGCGGTCGGCCGTCGCCGGGTTTGGTCGGCGAACTGTGCGCTACATCCGTGCCGATCGCGACGTGATTAGCTCCGAACTTCTTCACCAGGTAGTCAATGTGGTCGAGGAAGGCGGTGATCCCGCCGCCGAGGAAGCTCGGGATGCAGCACACCCCGACGTACCCGCCGGTGTCGGCGATCGCCTTCACCACCTCGTCCGGCTTGCCTCGGATGTGTTTGTTCACCGCGGCCGCAGCCGTGTGGCTTGCGACCATCGGGCGGGCCGACGCCTTCGCCGCCTCCAGGCTCGTGCGCCACCCGCTGTGCGCCACGTCCACGATGACCCCGGTACGGTTCATCTCGGCGATGGCGGCCCGGCCGAGGTCGCTGACCCCGCCGTCGGCCGACTCGCCGCACCCGTCCCCGAGCATGTTCCGCCGGTTGTAGGTCAGGTGCATCATCCTAATGCCGAGCTGGAAGAACACCCGGACGTGCTTCAACTCGTCCTCGACCGTTGCCCACTGCTGGGCGAGCGGCACCCCGTTGCCGGTGAGGTACAGGCAGTGCTTGCCGGCCTTCTTGACCGCGTCGATGTCGTCCGGGACGGCCGCCCGCGACACGAACGGGCGGAGGGCGTCGGTGACGTACGTGAATCGAGCGAGCCGCTTGAGCAGGCGGAGCGGGTCCTGTCCCTCCTCGCCGGCGTTCTGGAAGATGCACGTGACCCCGGCCGCGCGCCACGCGGTCTCGAACTCGGTGCGCTCGGCCGGGTCGTCGGCGCACCGGATCATCCCCATCTCTTCCCGCATGTCCTGCAGTTCGGCGTCCGACGCGCCGGCGTCGAACGCCCGCCGCAGCGCGTCGGTGTCGAGGGCGGCCCGGGGCGCGAATCCGTAGGCGTCGAACACGACGGACTCGGCGTGCAGTTTCAGTCCGCGCTCCAGTTCCTTGGCGGTCGGCTTGAGCGCCTTGAGCCCGGCTTCCCGGGCCTGCTCCATCGCGGGGGTGAGCTTGACCGGCCGCTCCTCGGCGCCCGCGGCCGGCGGTTCGGATGCCCCTGCGACGAGGGCGAGCCCCGCGGTTGCGGCAACGAAATCACGGCGGTCCATGTCGGTTCTCTCGGACGGGGGTAGTCGGCGGGTGGGCGGATTCATCCGGCGGGAAGTGTCGTGATCCTACTCCGAACCGCAATACGCGGGCAAGCAACTCTCGACGCGATGTCCGCGCGGGCGAATCGCGCCGCGGGTTCGACCGAATTGGGCTGTTGTGCAATACGTCCCGGATCGGGCACCGGGTGGCGCCGAGCACGCGGCCCGACGCCTTTCTGGTCGTTCGCCCGCCGTCTCGATCGCCACGAACAGCCGGTCGAACCCGTCTCGCGTCAGACCGGTCGGCGCCGGGAACGCCTTCCGGGGTTCGGCCCACCGCTCACCCAGCACAGGAACACGGTCTTACTGCACAACGACTCTGGTGAGTCGCTCACCGGCAATCCGACCCGAAGCCCGGCCGTGTGTCCGGGCTTCTTTCGTTCCCGACGCTCGCTTTTGGGGTCAGGATTGTTGGCGGCGGAGCGCGGATACGTTTCGAATGTCGGCAAGCGCCGCCTTACTCGTGGCCCCACAATTTTTCACATTTCCCGGGTTTCAAGTTTCAAGTTGCCGCCCGGCTCGTAATCGTGGTATGAGGTAGCACGCGTTAAGACCCGCTGAGGCCCTTTCGATCACCGTCGCCA
Source organism: Planctomycetota bacterium (assembly GCA_017306025.1). GTDB lineage: Bacteria > Planctomycetota > Planctomycetia > Gemmatales > Gemmataceae > Gemmata. Next base: position 6,536 of record JAFKJJ010000050.1, on the reverse strand, counting down.
AACGTGTGATGCTTTCTTCCTCCCGTTTCTCTCGCAGAGGTCGGACAGTGACTTGTTCTCCGTTGCCCCGCTCGCGGCGTGGTTTCACGCTGATCGAGCTGTTGGTGGTGATTGCCATCATCGCCATCCTGATCGGTCTTCTCCTGCCCGCCGTTCAGAAGGTCCGCGAGGCGGCCGCACGCATGTCGTGCAGCAACAACCTCAAGCAGATCGGGCTGGCCCTCCACAACCACCACGACCAAGTCCAGAAGCTGCCGCCAGGGTGCTCGAACGACCAGGCGCCGTTCGGTACCGGGAGTAACGGGTGGGGCAGTTCGTGGAAGGTGTACATCCTGCCCTACATCGAGCAGGACAACATCTTCAAACAGTGGCAGTTCAACAACAACAGCGGCTACCAGAACGTCTCCCCCAACCTGACGCTCGTGAACCGGGTGACGATCAAGCCGTACCGCTGCCCGTCCTCGCCGCTGCCCGACTTCTACAGCGCGTCGAACAACAACGGCCAGATCTTGATGCTCTCGTCGTACACCGGGGTCGCGGGCTCGGCCGCGGCCACGAGCCCCGCGCCCGTGACCGTGACCGAGTGTTGCGGCGGTGGGAGCGGGGTCAACAGCGGGAGCGGCATCCTGTTCCCGAACAGCAAGATGACGTTGGTCGGCATCACGGACGGGACCAGCAACACTATCATGGTCGCCGAGCAGAGCGACCACCTTCGGGACGCGAGCAATCAGCCGATCCCCGGCGGCTACACCGCGATCACCAGCCAGGGGCCGCACGGGTGGACGATGGGGTGCGCGACCGCCTCGACCGGTTCCGTCAACATCCGGGCTTTCAACACCACCACCGTGATGTGGGAGATCAACCGCCGCGGTCTGGGTAACAGCAGCGCCAACGGCACCAACGACAACGCCGGGATGAACATCCCGTTCTCGTCGGGCCACAGCGGCGGGATCAACGTGGTCATGGCCGACGGGTCCGTGCGGTTCCTGACGGCCTCGATCCCGCTCCAGACGCTCCAGTGGCTCTCGACCGCGGCCGGTGGCGAGACCATCCCCAACTACTGAGCAGCCCACCGACAACCCCGAAGCCCGGCCATGTGGCCGGGCTTCTTCCGTTTCGAGCGAGTCCGATCACCGTTCGCTTCTTCAGGAACCCGCCCTTCAGGCCGGCCACGGTCTGGAGCACCTGTCGGCGGACGACCGGAACGCGCGCCGCGGCAGCGCCAGGTCGCGACCCCGCGCGAAGACGTGCCGGCTCGACCGGAAGAACGGTGAAAGGAACCGCCCCGCCGGCGCGTAGTAGCGGACGAGTCCGCTGTGCCGCTCCGAACCCCGCCGGTACGCCGGTCGCCACGCGTCCACCATTGCAAAGTTGATCCCCGTCCGAACGGCGGGCTCGGCGCACACGCCGGGTCACCGATCGGCATTGTGCGTGCGCGCCCTGGGGCCGTCGGAGTTGCTTTTTCTCCACTCCGGTTGAAGGAACCTTTCGATGGCTGCGCTGAAGGTCCGCAAGGGGCGCCGTGGTTTTACGCTGATCGAGTTGTTGGTGGTGATCGCGATCATCGAGATCCTCATCGGGCTCTTGCTCCCCGCCGTCCAAAAGGTCCGCGCCGCCGCGGCCCGCATGTCGTGCAGCAACAACCTCAAGCAGCTTCAACTGGGCGTCGCCAACTACGCCGGAACGTACAACGAGCGATTGCCGCTGCTGACCAGCGCCACCGGTTACCCCGCCGGCGGCAATTACAACGGCTGCATCCTGATCACCCTGCTCCCGTACATCGAGCAGGAGGCGCTGTACAAGATCGCGCTCACCAGCCCCGGCAACACCTGGGACGCCGCGGTACCCGGCAGCACCACGGTCCGCCAGCAGACCGGAATCAAGACGTACCAGTGCCCGTCCGACCCGACCCTGAGCAGCGGCTACTCGGCCGTCCAGGTCAACGCGTGGGCCGGGACCAGCTACAGCGCCAACTTCCAGGTGTTCGGTGCGGTGCGGGCCGGCGGCAACGCCGACGCCCCCCGGTACGGGATCGGCAACATCCCGGACGGCACCTCCAACACCGTCGGCTTCGGCGAGCAGTTCTCCGCGCACGGCGCGAGTTCCGCCAGCGGCGGGAACCTGTGGGCGTATCCGGGCATCGACTGGTCGTGGCAGTGGACCCCGGTGATCGCCAACACGCGCACCCACGGGACCGCCGCCTATGGCGTTCCGCAGAACAACCCGACCCAGGCGACGGCCGACAAGCGGCTCTGCCAGTCGGGTCACTCGGGCCAGGTGCTGGTCAGCCTGATGGACGGCAGCGTCCGCGGGGTGAACACCAGCGTCACTGCGACCACCTGGCAGTACGCCCTCCAGGGCGACGACGGACAGACCCTCGGTAGCGACTGGTAAGCGGTCCGTTCCCATCTCCTTCCCGCCCCGGTCGAGTTGCCGGGGCGGTTCGGTTTTCAGATCGCCATCCGGCCTTTCAAGAACCCGCCCTTCAACCCGGTCACGGTCAGGAGCATCTGTCGACGAACGACCGGGACGTGCGGCAACAGCGGCAGTACCAGGTCGCGGCCCCACGCGAGGATTCGCCAGTCCGACTGGAAGAACGGCGAGAGGAACCACGTCACCGACGCGTAGTAGCGGACGTAGGCCCGTTGCGCCGCCTCGAATGCTCGAAACGCCCCCGCGGGCGTGTCTGCCGCCCGCAGGCACGCGGCGAGCCGCCACGCGTCCACCATCGCGAGATTGATCCCTTGCCCGAGGTGCGGGCTCATCGCGTGCGCCGAGTCGCCGATGAAGATCACCCGGCCGTCGTGGCGCCGGCGCACGTGGACGTGCTGGTAGGCCGTGTGCAGGAGCTGATCGAAGTGGCAGAGGTGCTCAAGGGGCTCGGCCGCCTCCGGGCTGAACGCGAGGATCTCTTGCTTCAGCGCGTCCAGTCCGCGGGCCTTCACCGCGTCCACGGTGTCGTTGCGCAGCCCCCAGTAAACGCTTACCAGCCCGTCGCCCAGCGGGAGTAGTCCGAAGAGCTGCCGCGTACCGCGCACCACCTGAAGGAGCTTCCCCGGAACCCCGGCGCCGGGCACGGTGACCCACAGCGTACCGTGGTCGTACTTCAGCACCGACGCCTTGAACCCGAACACCGCACGCAGGTGCGACCGCGCCCCGTCGCCACAAACCACCAGGTCGAACGGCCCGTGACGCGTGCCGGCCGAGTCGAGGAGCACCACCTCGCCGCCCGGCGTGATCTCGCGCGACACGACCTCGCGGCCGAGCCGGACGTCCACGGATTGTGTTTCGACCTGTCCGCGGAGCGCGTTGAACAGGACGCCGCGGTGAACGCCGTAGGCGCGGCAGCCGGGGGCGTAGTCGCCGTACCTGTTGCGGACGAGCGTTCGGCCGCCCGCGTGTCGGGCGTGCAGTTCGTCGATCGGCGCCGCGCGTTTCAGAACGTGGTCGAGTAATCCGAGGTGCCCGAGCACCTCCTGCCCGGAACACTGCAACAGCACGCCCGCGCCAATCGGTTCGACGACCGGGGCGCGTTCGATCAGTGTGACGGTATGCCCGTCGCGCGCGAGGAGGTACGCGGTAGTGGCACCGGCCACGCCGAACCCGACGACCCCGACCCGAAACCGACGCGGCATGGGGGCTCCGGAGGCAAGAAGGCTAACCACAGAGGCACAGAGAAGGCAAGTAAGGCTGGACTAACCACAGAGACACAGAGACACAGAGAAGACAAGAGAGAGTTATTTTCAAGAATCATCTCTGTCTTTTTGCCTTCTCTGTGCCTCTGTGTCTCTGTGGTTAGCTCCGGCTTTTTCTGCGTCTGTGGTTAGTCCAGCCTTACTTGCCTTCTCTGTGCCTCTGTGGTTAGTTCTCAGTTACGATACCTTCAACCCCTCTCCGCCGCCGCAAGGAAACCATCATGTCGCGATTCCGTTTCCTCCTCGCGCTCGTGCTCGTCGTTCCGCCGGCCGCGGCCGTCGCGCTCGACCCGAACGTCGCCCCGCCGCCGGTCGCGAAGAAGGTGCCGCACAAGCTCGAACGGCACGGCGACGTTCGCACCGACGACTACTTCTGGATCAAGGACAAGACGAACGGGGACGTGCTGAAGTACCTCGAAGCCGAGAACGCGTACGCCGCGGCCGTCCTGAAGCCCACCGGGACGCTTCAGGAGAAGCTGTACGGGGAGTTCCTGTCGCGCATCAAGCAGACCGATCAGGACGTGCCGGTGCGCGACCGCGGGTACCGGTACTACTCGCGCACCGTCGAGGGGAAGCAGTACCCGATCCGCTGCCGCAAGAAGGGGGCGCCCGACGCCCCGGAAGAAGTGCTGCTCGACGGCAACGAACTGGCGAAGGGGGAGAAGTTCTTCAGCTTCGGCGGGATGGCGGTGAGCGACGACGGCCACCTGCTCGCGTACAGCACCGACACGACCGGCTTTCGTGAGTACGTGCTGTACGTGAAGGACCTGCGCACCGGCAAGCTGATCGAGGACAAGCTGGTGAAGGCGCCGCAGTTCGAGTGGGCGGCGGACAACAAAACGCTGTTCTACCTCACCGAAGACGAGGCAAAGCGGGCTAGCAAGGTGTGGCGCCACGTACTGGGCACGCCGAAGGAGAAAGACGCGCTCGTTTACGAGGAGAAGGACGAACTCTTCTGGCTCGAACTCTCGAAGACGCGCGACGGTAAGGTGCTGTTCCACTCGTCGGTGAGCTACGGCAGCACCGAAGTGCGCTTTTTGCCCGCGGACAAGCCGACGGGTGAGTGGAAGACGATCGCGAAGCGCGAGCCCGAACACGAGTACGACGCGGACCACCGCGACGGCACGTTCTACATCCGCACCAACAAGAAGGCGACGAACTTCAAAGTGGTGACGTGCCCGGCCGAGAAGACCGACCCCGCGAACTGGACCGACCTCGCGCCCTACGACCCGAAAGTGTACGTCGAGGGCGTCGCGGTGTTCAAGGACCACGCGGTACTGTCGGTCCGCGTCGGCGGGTTGACGCGGCTCGTCGTCCGCGACCTCAGGACCGGCGCAGCGCACACGATCGCCTTCGGCGACAAGCCGCACGACGTGGCGCTTTCGCGGAACCCGGAGTTCGACACGACCTCGATCCGGTTCACGTACACGGCGCTCGCGGAGCCCGACACCGAGTACGGGTACGACATGAACACGCGCGAGCGGAAGCGGCTCAAGGTGAAGGAGATTCCGGGTGGTTACAAGCCGGGCGACTACGTGACGGAACGCGTGAACGCGATCGCGCAGGACGGCACGCGGGTGCCGATTTCGCTCGTCTACAAGAAGGGGCTGAAGAGGGACGGTTCCGCTCCGTGCCTCCTGTACGGCTACGGCTCGTACGGGCTCAACATGCCGATGGACTTCGACCCGGTTCGGGTGAGCCTGCTCGACCGCGGGGTGGTGTACGCGATCGCCCACATCCGCGGCGGCTCGGACCTGGGCCGGTCGTGGTACGACGACGGCAAGATGCTGAGGAAGATGAACACGTTCACCGACTTCGTCGCGTGCGCGGACTTTCTCGTTGCGGAGAAGTACTGCGCCCGCGACCGGCTCGCGATCGAGGGCGCGAGCGCCGGCGGGTTGCTCATCGCGGCCACGCTGAACCTGCGGCCCGATCTGTGCAAGGTCGCGGTGCTGAAGGTGCCGTTCGTGGACGCGATCACCACCATGCTCGACGAGTCGATCCCGCTGACGGTGCAGGAGTTCCAGCAGTGGGGCAACCCGAAGGTGAAGGCCGAGTACGACTACCTCCGGAAGTACTGCCCCTACACCAACATGAAACGTGCCGACTACCCCGCCATGTTCGTGATGACGTCGCTCAACGACAGCCAGGTGCTGTTCCACGAGCCGACGAAGTACGTCGCGAAGCTGCGGACGATGCGAACGGACAAGAACCCGCTGTTGTTGCGGTGCAACATGGACGCGGGGCACGGCGGCGCGTCCGGGCGCTACGATCACCTGAAGGAAAACGCCCTGGTGCTGGCGTTCGTGCTCGACCAGATGGGGATCAGCAAGTGAGGCACGCCGGGATCGTCCTTTGTGGCGGGCGCTCGTCGCGCATGGGAACGCCGAAGGCGTGGCTCCCCTTCGGCGACGAACTGATGCTCCCGCGCGTCGTCCGGATCGTGCGCGAAGCGGTGGGGCCGGTCGTTGTGGTCGCGGCGCCCGGTCAGGACGTGCCGCCACTCCCGCCCGACGTGCGGATCGTGCGCGACGAGGTGGAGGGCCGCGGGCCGCTCGGCGGACTCGCGGCCGGGCTCGCGGCGCTCGAAGGAACGGCCGACACGGTGTACCTGTCGTCGTGCGATGTGCCGCTCTTGAAACCGGAGTTCGTGCGGTGCGTGGTAGGGGCGCTGGAAGCCCCCCCTCCTTCCCTTCCGGGCACGGCAAGACCTACCCCCCCGGCCCCCCTCCCTGAAGGGAAGGGGGAGAAAAGCATTGCGCGCCCGGCAACGCTGAAGGATGCGCAGGAGGTGAAACAATCGCCCCCCCCCCCTCCCTTCAGGGAGGGGGGGCCGTGGGG
>JAFKJJ010000699.1 GCA_017306025.1 Planctomycetota bacterium | reverse complement strand
ACGCGTACGAACCGTTTTCGGGCGGCTCGATCTCGTACCAGTCCGCGTCGCGCTCCCTGTCGAACCGCCCCGCGAGTGCGACCGGGAGAGAAAGCTTCTGCGGCTTCTGCGGGTCGTCGTTCGGCTCCCGCTCCAGTGATACCGGAATGTCACTGACGAGCAGCGGAACGCCGCGGTACTGGAATCCGTGTAGGGTGCTGGTGGCCGCGGTGGGCAGAACGCTGTGCCCGGTCGGGTGCTCGGTGAACCGGAACAGCCCGCGCCTCAGAATATCGTCGGGCGGCGTGACGCTCTCGGTGAGCGCGTCGAGTGAGAGGTCGTTGACGCTCCACGGCGACGGCTTCGCGCCCGCGCCGAGGTTGCGCCCGTAGACGGTCAACTCGTTCTTCTTGCCGGCTTGCACCACTCGCGGAAAGGCGTTCTCGACGTGCGGCCGATCGGAGATCACGAGCCGGTAGGGGAACCCGCCGCGGAACGAGAGGTCGTTGATCGTGACGAAGTAATCGCCGTCCTTCGGCGCGACGAACTCGACCAACGGGTCCTTGCCGGCGTAGTCGCCGTTGGACGCGAGTTGCTTCCCTTCGGGAGCGCTGAGCAGCAGGTTGGCGTCGAGTTGCGAATCGAGCCGCTGCGCAAAGCACTCCGCGACGACCCGCTGACCCTTCTTCGCCGAGAAGCGGAACACCGCCTCCTTACCCTGCTTCGACGTTCCGTTGATGGCGCAGTTCACCGGCACCAGTTGAGCCGTCTCGCGCTGGTCATTCGCTCCCTTCTCGGCGACTTCCGTCAGGTCTCGCGACACCGCGAACAGCCGCGGGTTGGTGATGCCGTACTTGCCCACGAGCCGCGCGTCGTAAGTCCCCGCGGGCACGCCCGTGCCGACGGTAACGGCGAACTTCCGGTCCTTGACGTGCTTCGCGGTGATGCCGGGGTGATCGAACAGGAGTTGCGTCGCCTCCTCGATGTCGCCGCCCGCGACATCGACTTCCACGCTCGACCCGGCCGCCGCGCCGAGCGGCGTAAGGCGGTCGAACCGCGGCGACGGCAGGTCCGCGCGAGCGGAAGAGCAGAGGAGCAGGATGGCGAGGAGAGCGACGGAACGCATGGGGTACGGTTTCGGTTTTGAGCCGCGGAGCGGCGTCGGATGGTAGCCAGGGGTGGAGCCGCGTAGCGGCGAAACCCCTGGAAACGTAGGCGACGAGTGAATGGGGCGACGGAAACCGTCGCAGTCACATCAAATACTCTTCTTTGAACGACGTTCCGTGCCTTTCCAGCAGCACTCGGAATTCGTCCTTTGAATCCTGCTTCTTGTGGTGCTCCTTTTGGCTGGCGATGTACGCTTTCACCACGTCGATGTTGGAATGACTGACGGTGAACGCACCGTACCCCGTCTGCCACCAGAATTCGCAAACGGTCGGAAATGTCTCGTGAACCCAACCGGAAGAACCGGCCTTCAGCTCGCGCAACACGTCCGTGAGCGCCGGTTCTTGTCGGAGCGTCACGAGCAGGTGGACGTGATCCGCGATCCCGCCGATCTGAATCGGCGTGCCGCCGAAGTCACGAATGATCCCGCCGAGGTACTCCCACAGCCGCGGTTCCATTTCTGCCACGATCGCGGGAACGCGGTTCTTCGTGCTGAAAACAAGGTGGTAGTGCAGGCAGGTGTACGATTGCGGCATGGGGCACCGGATGCGTTTCCGTCGCCCCTCCGGGGCTTCATGGTGTTGGGATTGTGTCGGCTCCTGGGGGTACGTCTGGGGCCAGGGGTTGCGCTGCGCTCCACCCCTGGCTACCATCCGGCGCCGCTCCGCAGCTGAAGACAACTTACCCCACCAGTTCCTTGATCGGGTCGCCCTCGCTCAGCACCGGCAGCGGACGCTTGGCGTCGTCGTAGAAGACGTGCTTGTGGTCGATCCCGACCACGTGATACATCGTGCTCAGTACGCAACCGGGCGTGTACGGCTTCGAGGTCGGATACGACGCGGTCGAGTCGGTGGTTCCCACCGTTTGCCCCATCTTCAGGCCGCCCCCCGCGTACAGGACGCTCATCGCGCCGGGCCAGTGGTCGCGGCCCGCGTCCTTGTTGATTTTCGGCGTCCGGCCGAATTCGCCGAACGAGATCACCAGCACGTCGTCCGACAGTCCGCGGTCGTAAAGGTCTTCGACCAGCGCCGCGACTCCGGCGTCGTACTGCGGGAGCAGCCGGCGCTTCAGTTCGGTGAAGTTGTTGGAGTGCGTGTCCCATCCGCCGCCCGCCTGCACCGTCACGAACGTGACGCCCGCTTCCACCAGCCTACGCGCGAGGAGGCAGCTCTGGCCGAGGTCGTTGCGGCCGTAGCGGTCGCGGAGCTTCACCGGCTCCTTGTTCACGTCGAACGCGGCCATCGCCTTCGTGTTCGTCACCATTTCCATCGCGTCGCGGTAGAAGGTGTCGAACCCGCTCACGTCGCCCTTCACGTCGATGTCGCGGCGGATGGTGTCGATGTCGTTCACGAGCTGCTTGCGCGCTTCGAGCCGTTCTGCACTCACGCGGCCGGGCAGCTTGAGGTTCCGCACCTGGAAGTTCGGGTCGTTGGGGTTCGCGTCGGGTGCGAACGGGTTGTACGACGCGCCGAGGTACGCCGCGTTCCCGAAGCTGACCTTCCGCGGCAGGTTGACGTAGGCGGGGAGTCCCGGCTCGTTCGGCCCTTTCAGTTTCGACACCACGGAGCCGGTCGAGGGGTAGATGTTGTCGTTGA
>JAFKJJ010000698.1 GCA_017306025.1 Planctomycetota bacterium | reverse complement strand
GGAGAGAATCGACATCGGGTTCTCCGGGTCAGTGGTTGAACATGAACTCGCGCGAGTTCATGATCGCCCAGAACACGTCCTCAAGCGCCTGTTTCTTGTCCTTCGACGCCTCCACGATCGCGACGAGCGTCTTCAGCTCGTCCGGCTTCGGGGCGCGGCTCAGGCAGCGGACGAACAGGTGCTCGACGATCTGCGCCGGGGTCTTCTTCTCCTGGAGCATCTTGCCCACGATGTTCCCCTGCGCGATCTTCGGCTCCACCGTGCTGCCGTTCAGCAGGTGGAGACTTTGGGAGAGCGTCGGTTCGAGCCGCACCTCGCACGAGCACACCGTCTCGCGCGTCGGCCGGCCGAACGTCGTGAGGAAGTAGGTGCTGACCCCGCCGTCGGCGATCTGCACCGCCCGCGCCCCGAGCGGCAGCCCCTGGAACTTGTTCTTCGTGTCGGTCACCTGCGTGATGACGTCGAGCATCGTCTCGGCGCGGATGCGGCGGATCGCCCCGCGGGCGAAGTTCCGCGTGTCGCCCTCGTTCGTCTTCGTCGGCTGCGTGCTGCGCTGGTACGTCTGCGACGTGCAGATGTCGCGGACCAGTTTCTTGAAGTCGTACTTGTACTCCGTGAACTTCTTCCCGAGCTCGTCGAGCAGGGCCTGGTTCGACGCGGGGTTCGAGATGCGGACGTCGTCCACCTCGTTGACGATCCCCTGGCCGAAGAAGTGGTTCCAGACGATGTTCGAGAGGTTCTTGGCGAAGTACGGGTTGTCCGGGCTGGCGAGCCAGTTGGCGAGCACCACGCGGCGGTCCTTCCCGGCGACGTCGGCCGGGGCGGTCGCGCCGAGGAACTTGGCCGGCATCGGGCGCTTGTGGACCGGGTGGTTCACCTCGCCGCCGCCCGAGTTGAAGACCACCAGCTCGCGGGCGTCGTCGGTGCCCTTGCGGCCGATCTGGGTGAAGAACGACGCGAACCCGTAGTAGTCGTCCATCGTCCAGCGGTCGAACGGGTGGTTGTGGCACTGCGCGCACTGGACGCGCATGCCCATGAACACCTGGGCGACGTTCTCGGTCACCTTCAGCACGTCGCGCTCGAGCTGGTAGTAGTTGGTCGGCGGGTTCTTGAACGTGCCGCCGTTGGCGCCCAGGAGCTCCTTCACCCACACGTCCGTGGGCACGTTCTTGGCGATCTTCTCCTGCAGCCACCCGTAGTAGAGCAGCATCGCCTTGTAACTGACGTCGTTCGACGAGCGGATCTGGAGCAACTCGGCCCACTTCAGCACCCACAGCTCGGCGAACTCCTTGCGGTCGAGCAGCTCGTCGACCAGATGCTCGCGCTTGCTGGGCAGCGTGGACACCATGAACCGCGAGTACTCCTCGGCGGTGGGCGGCACGCCGATGATGTCGAGGTACACGCGGCGCACGAAGGTCGCGTCGTCGCAGACGCCCGACGGCTCGATGCGGAGCTTCTTCAGCTTGTTGTTGACGAGCGTGTCGATGTAGTTCGCCTCGGGCGGGTTGGACCAGGTGAACTTCAGATCTTTCGGGAGCGTGATGAACGGCACGCCGATGGTGAACGTGTGGAACCGGGCCATGATGAAGGCCTCGCCCCGGTCGCCGGCGGTCACCGTGCCGTCCCCGTCGGCGGGGATCTTGGCCGCGTTGTCGTTGTTGCTGAGGAACAGCGCGAGCGCGGTGACGTCGCGGTCGGTGCCGTCGGAGTACTTCGCGCGGACGACGATCCGCTGCTTCTCGCCCTTGCCGTCGAGCACGGCCGACGGCGGGAACACTTCCATGCTCACCGGCAGCGCGATCGTGGGCGGGTCGAGCGGGGCGTCGGCTTCGAGCCACCGGATGAGGGCCTGATAGTACTCGTCGCCCTCCTTGATCTTCGCGCCGCCGGTGTGGGGCACCTTCCCGACCGCCTTTTCGACGAGCAGGCTTTCGGCCGGCATCGCGAGGTTGATGCGGCGGCCGTTGAGTTCGCGGGTGAGGCGGTAGTGGTCGCCCTCCGGGTCGAAGCCGAACAGCGACAGCCGGAACCCGTCCTTGCCGCGGGCCGCGCCGTGGCAGCCGCCGACGTTGCACCCGGCCCGCATGAAGACGGGCATCACGTCCTGCTTGAAGGAGATCGCCCGGTCCTCCTTCGCCTTCACGACCTTGACCGGGATCTTCACCGTTTGGCCGTTGAAGGCGACGCTCATCTCGGTGGCGCCGTCGGCGATGGGGAACACCGTGAACTTGTCGAGCTTCACGAGCGCCGGGTTGGCGAACGTCACCTGGGCTTGCGCCGTGACGTCGCGGGTGATGCCGTCGGGTTGCGTGAGCTGCACCACGAACGATTGCCGGTCGCGGTTCGTTTCGAGGTTGATGTCCGGCGGGTACACGGCGATCTGCTGGGCGCGGGTCTCGCCGCCGAGAGCGCCGAGGACGCAGAGGGTACACAGGTAAGCGTAGCGCATGTCGAAAAGCCTCATGCGGTCAAATCCGGAACGCGCAGCGTTAACTCAGAACTCGTATTCGGGCATTCGTTCTTCTGTAGCCGGCCTCTGAGAGGCCGGAGCGACACAACTGGGGTAGCTCCGGTCTCTCAGAGGCCGGCTACAGAAGGCAATCAACGCGCCCCTGTCAGTAGCCGATCAACACGCGGGTGCGGTTCTCCGCGCCCTCGATCTTCAGCCCTGGGTTCCCGCGGATAGCCAGGGTCGCGGTAATCGGGTTACCTTCGACCTTCAGCGTGCGAACCCCCGGCC
>JAFKJJ010000697.1 GCA_017306025.1 Planctomycetota bacterium | reverse complement strand
GTGGGGTTCACCAGCTCGGCCGCGAGCCAGTCGAGCAGCTCCGGGTGCGTCGGCGGCGTGCCGCGGGTGCCGAAGTCGTTCGGCGTCTTCACCAACCCCTTGCCGAAGTGGTGCAGCCAGACGCGGTTGACCATCACGCGGGCCGTCAGCGGGTTGTTCTTCGACGCGATCCACCCCGCGAGTTCGAGCCGCCCGCTGCCGGTCTTCGCGGGCAGTTGTTCGCCGCCGAACACTTCGAGCCAGCGCCGCGGAACGACCGCGCCCGGCTTCTCCGGGTCGCCGCGGAGGTGGACCTTCGCGTCGTGCGGCGCGCCCTCCGTCACCGCGAACGCCACCTCTTGCGGAGGCGCGCTCGCGCGCAGCGCGGCGAGTTCGCGTTCGAGCGCCTGCTGTTTCTCGGACCGCTCCGCGAGCGCGACGAGGTCCGTTCCGAGGTCCGCGGCGAAGTGCTCGACCAGCCAGCCGACGCCGTCCGGGCCGCCGGGGTGAGCGTCCTTCACCCTTCCCGTTACGCGCACCTTTCCGTTCATCGGGCTGAGCCACGCGACCGCGACGTTCCCGTTCGGGGCGGGGTGAACGAACACCGACCGGCCCGGCAATTTCGTCCACACGGGCACGGTTTCCTTGCCCGCGGTCACGAAGGCGGACGGGGTGTCGCCGTTGCGCCAGACGTGCAAACCGGGTTTGCCCTGGAGGTCGCGGACCGGCTCCGGGAGCGGCAGCGGACCGTCGCGGGTGTCTAGGAACCACCACGCGCGCGCGTTGCCGTACCGGTCGGCGTGCGGGTTGCCCGCGAGGAAGTCGCCCAGCACGTCGGCCGCGAGGTTCCACGTGCGCCCCTGGCCGCCGACCTCGGTTACGTCGAACTCCACCTGCGTCGAATCGGCGCCGTGGTTCTTCAGCGGGGTCACCGACAGTTGGAGCAGTTGCCCCGCCTTCACCTCGATCTCGTTCGGGAGCTTGTCGAGCGCCTGTCCACCCCCGTCGGGGATCTCGCCCCGCGCGAGCACGGTCCCGGCCTTCGCGGCCGACGCCTTCAGCGCGCGCACGAGCTTCGCCTGCTCGTCGCGGAGCTGCTTCAGCCGCGCGTCCGCGCTCGCGAGCTTGTCGCGGTACGGCTTCACCACGCGGTCCCACTCGGCCGGGGGCACGAGCGGCACGAGGTCGCGCGGCTGCTGCTTCGGCTCACAGCCCGGGAACGAAAACTTCGTGCTGTCGAAGATGCCGTAGAGGGCGTAGTAGTCCCTCGTGCCGATCGCGTCGTACTTGTGGTCGTGGCACCGCGCGCAGCCGAGCGTCAGCCCCATGAACGCCTTGCCCACGGTGTCGATCGTGTCCTCGTGGGTGAGGTGCATGTCCTTGTCGATGTCGTGGCCGAACCGGCGCGCCAGCGCGAGGAACCCGGTGGCGACGACCCGCTCCGCGTACCGGTCCGCCGGCCCGCGGCCGGCGGTAATGTCGCCGGCGAGTTGGTCGCGCAGGAACTCGTCGTAGGGCACGTCGCGGTTGAAGGCGTCGATCACCCAGTTCCGGTAACGCCACGCGTGCGGCAGCGGGTGGTCGCTGTTCTCGCCCGCGGTGTCCGCGTATCGCACCAGATCGAGCCAGTGCCGTCCCCAGCGTTCGCCGTAGGCGGGCGACGCGAGCAAGCGGTCGATGAGTTTCTCGTAGGCGTCCGGCGCGCCGTCCTTCAGGAACGCCTCGACCTCTTCGGGCGTCGGCGGGAGGCCGGTGAGGTCGAACGTGGCGCGACGGATCAGCGTCCGCTTGTCCGCGGCCGGCGACGGCTTCAGCCCCTTCGCTTCGAGCTTCGCGAAGATGAACGCGTCGATCGGGTTCGACGGCTGGGCCTTTGTTTTGGGAAGTTCCGGGCGCGCGACCGGTTGAAACGACCACCACTTCTTGGCCTCGGCCAGCGTCACGCCACCGAGACGGGCGGGGCCGCCGTCGCGCGGGTCGACCGCGCCGTCCTTGACCCACCGTTCGAGCGCCGCGACGTCCGCCGGGGAGAGCTTGCCGCTGGGCGGCATCAGGGCGACGCCGTCGGCACCACGAACCGCCTTGACGAGCAAGCTCTCGTCCGGTTTACCGGGCTTGATCGCCGGCCCGTTCTCGCCGCCGGCCTCCCAGCCGGCTTTGGAGTCGAGCCGCAGCCCCGCCTTCTGCTTGTCCGGCCCGTGGCACTTCACGCAGTGCCGAACCAGCACCGGCCGCACCTTCGCCTCGAAGTGGTCCGTCGGCTCGGCCGCCGAACCGACCACGGGGACGCCGAACACGAAGAGGAGCGCAACGGCCCAGCGCGGCGGGTGAAGCATCGGCGAATGGTCCAGCGCGAAAGAGTGGCTCGTCGGCGTTCGAGCGCGACGGCCGGCGAGTTTGTTCTCTACGATACCCCGCACACGCGCGCGATGAAAGCGCCCGCGTGCGGGGAATTGGTACCCGAGCGAGTCACTTCTTCAGGTGGGCAATCAGGAACGCCGCCGCGGAGGGGAACTTCTCATTCGGCTCGGTGTTGGAGTGGAACACCACCTCGACCCCGGTCGCCTTGAGCTTCTCGGCCAGCATGAGGCCCAGGATCGGCGAGTGGGTCGGGTCGGGGTGGTTCTCGCCCACCTTCGCCCCCTTCACGCCGCCGTAGTACAGCCCGATCGGGGGGTCGTCCTTGGTGACGTGCGTGATGGGCGAGTACTCTTTAATCCAGTCGGCGATCTTGTCGCGCTGCTTCTCCACCTCGTCGAGGTTC
>JAFKJJ010000049.1 GCA_017306025.1 Planctomycetota bacterium | reverse complement strand
GCGGCAAGAAGGACCTTGCGGTCTTCGGCCTGCCGCTGGGCGACGCGGCCAAGCACACCCTCTACCGCTTCCCGGCCGCCCTGGGCGAGCCGCGGGCCGCGCTGTGGGCCGGCGAGGAGTTCGGCGGGGTCGTCGTCGAGCGCGGCGTGGTGTGGTTCAACGGCCAGGAGGGGAAGTTCCTGCCGCTCCTGCTGACGCAGCCGCCGGTGGTGGGGGCGGTCGCCGGCGACGATCACTCCTTCTGGTTCGTCGTGCCGCACTCCAAGCAGGCCGCCAAGAGCGTCCTGGTCTCGCTGGGGATGCCGCTCGAAGACGTTGAGGGGTACCAGTCGAGCTTCACGAGCAACCAGCCGCTCCGCGCCGTCCGCATCGACGCGAGCGGGCTGTCGAAGTGAGGTCGGAGCGTTTCCCTTTGTGGCGCGGAGGACCCGCACCACAAAAGGGCAGTTACCCCCCGTACCCGATCCCGCGAAGCAGCTCCGCGGTCAGCACGAACGGCCGCGGCGGGATCGCGTCGAGCCGGAACTGCGGTAGTAATTCGCGAGCCGATACCGGTTCCGGCCGCTCCAGCCACCCGCACGACCACCCCAACAGCCCCACCAGTGCCTCTGGGGGCACGCCAGCGGCCCGCAGCGCGGACAGCCGCGTGTCGCCGTGCCGCTTTCCCAGCCGTCGGCCGTCCTCGCCCACCACCAGGGGCACGTGTGCGAACCGCGGCGCGGTCAGCCCCAGCGCGCGGTAGAGCAAGAGCTGCCGCGGCGTGGACGGGATCAGGTCGTCGCCCCGGACCACTTCCGTCACGCCCATCGCGGCGTCGTCGACTACCACCGCGAGCTGATAAGCCGGCGTCCCCGCCTGCGAGGGCGCCTCTCTCACGGGTTCCCCCTGCCCCCCCCGGTTGCTCTTCCACACGACGAAGTCGCCGCCGGAGAGTCGCAGGTCGAGGTGTTGCTCGCCCGCGAAGAGGTCGGTGAACGCGGGGCCGTCCGAGACGCGGAACCGCCACGCGAACGGCTTCCCCTCCGCCGCCAGGGCGACCGCGTCCGCGGCGCGGCGGTGTGAGCACGTCCCCGGGTACGTCACCTCCGCTTGGGAGGGAGAAGCCCCCGCGGGTTCCCCCGGCACCCCCTTCCTGGCGCCTTCGTGCGGCGCGCTCGCGGCGGCCGCGACGTCGGACCGCGTACAGGTGCAGGGGTACACCAACTCCAGCCGCTTCAGCGCCTCCAGGGCCGCCTCGTAATGGGCGAGCCGCGCCGTCTGCACGACCGGGGCGCCGTCCCAGTCGAGTCCGAGCCAGCGGAGATCGGTGGCCGCCTGTTCGGCCGCGCCGGGCTTGATGCGCGGCGAGTCGATGTCTTCGATGCGGAGCCTCACCGCGCCGTTTCGCGCGCGGGCCGACAGCCACGCGATCAGGTACGTGCGCGCGTTGCCCGCGTGCTGTGCGCCCGTCGGTGAAGGGGCCAAACGTCCGACCAGCGGAAGTGTCATGGCGCCGTCTTACTGTCGGTCTGCGGGGCCGGGCGGAATTCTCGCACTTCTTTCGCGTACCCGACAACACAGGGGTATTGCTCGCCGGACCTCGTGCGGGTTTCTGGAAAGGAGCAAAGGGTGTCACGTCGAACGCGCCCCGCCGGGTTGAGCGACGGCGGGCGGTGCCCTACGGGGACGACTTCAACGCCCCCACCAGCAACTTGTACAGTCCCCCCGCGTCGTCCGGTTCCTCCGGCTTCAGCCGCATGTAGATCGTCTTCTCGTCCACGATCTTCATACGCCCCTTGCTCGACGCCGCGAGTTGCTTCGCGCGGTCCGCGTTGCGGTACGTGAAGATCAGGTCACGGCCGTCGCGGTGAACGCTCGACACCTGCCACTTCACGCACAAGAGCCGAATCTCGGTCGTACGGAGCAGCCACTCCACCGGTTCCGGCGGCGGACCGTAGCGGTCTCGCAACTCCAGGCGAAAGTCCGCGAGTTTGGCCGGATCGCGGAGGCGCGCGAGTCGGCGGTAGACTTCGATGCGGAGCTTCTGACCCGGCACGTAGTCGCGCGGCAGGAACGCCGGCCACGGCAGATCGACGTTCACCTCGACCGCTACCCGCGGCGGCTGGTGCTTGAGCGCCCGCACTGCGTTTTCGAGCAACTGGCAGTACAGTTCGTATCCGATCGCCGCGATGTGGCCGCTCTGCTCCGCGCCGAGAATGTTTCCCGCCCCGCGGATCTCCAGGTCGCGCATCGCGATCTTGAAGCCCGCACCCAGTTCGGTGAACTCCTCGATCGCCTTCAGCCGGCGCTGCGCGGTCGGGTTGAGCATCTTCAGCGGGTCGACGATGAGGTACGCGTACGCCCGGTTCTTCGATCGGCCCACGCGGCCGCGGAGTTGGTGCAAATCGGCCAAGCCGTAGATGTCGGCCTCGTCGATGAAGATGGTGTTGGCGTTCGGGATGTCCAGGCCGCTCTCGATGATCGTCGTCGCGACGAGGATGTCGGCTTCCTTGCGGACGAACGCGACCATCGCCTTTTCGAGTTCGTGCCCGTCCATCTGCCCGTGCCCGACCGTCACCTTCGCTTCCGGCACGAGAATGCGCACCTTGTCCGCGGTCTGGTGAATGTCCTGCACACGGTTGTGAACGAAGTACACCTGCCCGCCGCGGTTCATCTCGCGCAGGATCGCGTTACGGATGAGCTTGTCGTCCCACCGGTTGATGTGCGTTTCGACGGGCTGGCGGTCCGGCGGGGGCGTTTCGAGGTTCGAAATCTCGCGGATGCCCAGGAGCGATGCGTGCAGCGTCCGGGGGATCGGCGTCGCGGTCATCGTGAGCACGTCCACCGTCGCGCGGAGGTGCTTCAGCTTCTCCTTGTGCTCGACCCCGAACCGCTGCTCCTCGTCGATCACCACCAGACCCAGATCCTTGAACTTTACGTCCTTCGAAATGAGCCGGTGCGTGCCGACGATCACGTCGATCTCGCCGGCCGCGAGCCGCTTGAGCGTCTCCTTCTGCTTCGCGGCGCCCTTGAAGCGGTTCACCACGTCGACCACGAACGGGTATTCGGCGAACCGCTGGCTGAAGGTGCGGTAGTGCTGCTCCGCGAGCACCGTCGTCGGGACGAGGATCGCCACCTGCTTGCCGCTGTCGACCGCCTTGAAGGCGGCGCGGATCGCGACCTCCGTCTTTCCGTAGCCGACGTCGCCGCAGATTAAGCGGTCCATCGGCTTCGGCTTTTCGAGGTCGGCCTTTACCTCGCTGATCGCCGACAACTGATCCGGCGTCTCCTGATACGGGAACGCGGCCTCGAACTCCTTCTGCCACTCGGAATCCGGCGGGAACGCGAACCCGGGAACCGCTTGCCGGACCGCCTGAACCTGAATCATGTCCGCGGCCATGTCCCGGACCGCCTCGGACACCTTCTCCTTCTTCCGGCCCCACGCGGTGCCGTTGAGCTTCGACAGCTCCGGCTCGGTCTGCGACCCGCCGACGTACTTCTGAACCAGGTCGATCCGCGTCGCGGGCACGTACAGGAACACGCCGTCGCGAAATTCGAGGATGAGGTTTTCTTCCTGGGCCTCGGCGAGCGCGTTCGCTTCTTCCTCCGACTCGGCGACTTCGCGGCCGGCCGAGGTCTTCGCGAGCATCGTCATCCCGCGGAAGCGGGCGATGCCGTGCGCGACGTGGACCACGTAATCGCCGTCGTTCAGGTCGAGGAACGTGTCGATCGCGCGCGACTCGATCTGCCGACTCGACTTCGTCTGAACCTTCACGCCGGGCGGCAGCAGGTCCTTGTGGAACAACTCGTGACTGCCCAGCACGGCCGTCCCACTATCGACCAGCCGGAACCCGGCGCGCACGTGGCCCGTGACCAGTTGGAGGCGGTGCGAGGCCGCGAGCTTGCCCGCCTTCAGCACTTCCGTGAGCCGGTGAACTTCCGCTTCACTTTGACAGGCAATTAACACGCGTGACGAATTGCTGGTAGCGATCGAATCGAGTTCGTCGCGCACGCGGTGGACGCTCCCGCTGAACCGCTCGACCGACTCGACGCGCAGGTGAACCGACGCTTCCACGCTCGGCCGCGGTAGCGCGGAGACGACCACACTGGGCAACCGCATCAGGTTGGCGAACGTCTGCTCGGGCGTGAACAGCCCGTCCGTGCCCGCGACACGTTCGAGGAACTGCTTTGCCTGCTCCTTCAGTTCGCGCGGCTCGCCCAGCACGACCCACGAATCCGGCGGAAGGTAGTCCGTCACGAAGCCCCGCGCCGTTCGCCCGTGAACCGTGTCGCTGCCCTCTTCGGCGCTGAGCAGCGTGACGCCGGTCTTCTTCTCCAGGCTCCGCTGCGAACCGGCCGCGAACGTGCGGATGCTCTCCACCTCGTCGCCGAAGAACTCGAACCGCACCGGGTCGGGCGCGTCCGGCGGGAAGACGTCGCAGATGCCGCCGCGCCGGCTGAACTCGCCGGGGTACTCGACCGCGTCGACGCGCTTGTAGCCGTTCGCGACCAGCCACTCGGCCAGTTCGCTCGGATCGACGATCTCACCCGCGGTGATCGTGCGCCCGCGGCTCACGAGTTCGGCGCGCTGCGGCACCGGCTGGCACACGGCCGCGACACAGCACACCACGATCTTCGGGGGGGAACCCCCCACGGGTTCCCCCCGCCCCCCCCTCCTGTCCTTCGGCGGGTCGAGCTGTAACTGCTGAAGCAACCGCAGGCGCGAAGTGGTCGTCGGGTCGAGCTTCCCCTTGTTGGAAGTGACCGGCCACGCTTCCCACGCCTCGAACACGAGCGGGCGCGTGCCGGTGAATGATGCGATGTCCTCCACCCACGGCGAGACGTCGGTCGCGTTCGGAACGACGACCAGGAGTGTGCCCGAAACGTCGGCCGCGAGTGCGGCCGCGGCCAGTGAGGCGGATGAGCCCCAGGCGCCGTCAATCGTTCCGCTCTTACCGGCGGCGAGCGCGTGGCGCAGTTCAGACCAGCCCTCTGCCCCGCGAAGCAGGGAGGGCAGGGCGCGTAAACCGGCCTCCGCCGGCGCCGCGAGAGTCGCCGTCGTCATGAAGGTCTCCTCAACCGCCCTATTCTACCCCTGCAAGATCGCGACCGAACAGCCCGGATAGTCCGGGTAATCGGCACGCCCACGCTTTGCCGAGTTACGATGCGGGCATCGCGATAAAGAGAGCTGAGTAAGACACTTCTGGTAGATAAAAAGCCGTAACTGGCCAAATTCGTACGCTCGGTGGACGCCATCGCGGCGGAAATGTCCATTAAACGGCGAGATACAGGTTGCCGTGTTTCGTTCTCTATCGCATAACTACTCGACCCTCAAACTTGAGCAGCTTGCCGGTTTTGTCGCCGTTTCCTCCAGATCCGTTCTGAGGTCACGGTCCGAAAATCCGAACTGATTGGAAAGGAGCGCGACCGCCGAACTTCTCTCGTTTCCCCCACCCACCACGCGGGCGAACGCTTCTCTATCCCCGCACCCCAGGATTCCACAGCTCCTGCCGTTCACCAGAAGGATTCTCGCAGATGCTTCCAATCGCGAATTACCTCGGTCGGCTCCCGCTGGCCGGTCGGTTCTTCCGCCCCGCCCTCCACGAAGCGGCCCCGTCGCTCGCCCCGGCCGTGATTTGCCGCCGCGAACCGGTCCTAGCGGGTACGGCCTTGTTCCGCTCGTTCGGCGTGGGTGAAACCAGGTCGTACGCGCTGAAGGGCGTGTCGGTCGAGTTCAACCCCGGCGAGCTGAACCTGCTGATGGGGCCGTCGGGTAGCGGAAAGTCGACGTTGCTCGCGGTGCTGTCGGGGCTGCTCCGGCCGGACACCGGGGCGGTGGGCGCGCTGGGGCGCGACGTGTGGCGGATGCGCGAGAGCGAGATGGAGCGGTTCCGGCTGAAGCACTGCTCGTACATCTTTCAGGGCTACAACCTGTTCCCGGCGCTGACCGCGCGCGAGCAGTTGGAGATCGTGCTCAAGTGGGGCGAGGGGTGCTCGTCGCGTGAGGCCCGCAAGCGCGCGGATCACGTGCTCGGGCAACTCGGGCTGTCGAAGAAGGCGCACCTGCGGCCCGCGGAGATGTCCGGCGGCGAGAAGCAGCGGGTCGCGATCGGCCGGGCGCTCGTGAAGAACCCGACGTTCGTGTTCGCCGACGAGCCGACCAGCGCGCTCGACTGGGAGAACGGCCAGCAGGTCATCCACCTGCTCACCGAAACCGCTCGCGACCGCGGCGCGATGGTGCTCGTGGTGACGCACGACCCGCGGCTGACGCCGTTCGCGGACCGCGTGTTCGAACTGGCCGACGGGCAACTCCAGAGCGAGGGACCTTCGCACGAATCGGGGCTGCCGCGCGAGTACGAGCACGCGGCGCTGGCGTCCGGCCCGCGCCTGCGGCTGTATTCACCCGAGGCGTGAGGGCAGACAAGATGAAGCGGAATGGCCACAAAAAAGCACAAAGAGCACGAAAAGAAAGCCGGCAAACAGGAAAAGCTCAATTTAACTCGGCTTGTCGCTCGGGTCTTCTTTTTTGTGCTCTTTTGTGCCTTTTTGTGGCCATTCTGCTCCCGCCATTCTTTCGCTACTGAGCTTCCGATTTCGTTTCCGCCGATCTACAACTCTCCCACTCCGGTCCGTCGGGGAAGGTCCCCCTGTTGTCCAGCCGGAGCCCGATCGCCCTCGTCGCGTGGAGAGCTTCGATGAAGACGCTACGCTGGTTCGGTGCGCTTACCCTGATCGCGCTCGCGGCGCCCGCGATCACGGCCCAACCGGAGCCGCCCAAGCCCGGCCCGGAGCACGACGTACTCAAGAAGATGGAGGGCACCTGGGACCTCACCATGAAGTTCGGCGGGATGGAGTCGAAGGGCGCTGTGACGTACAAGATGGAACTGGGCGGGCTGTGGCTGGGCGGCGCGCTGGAGGCCGACCTGTTCGGCACGAAGTTCCAGGGCAAGAGCATCGACGGCTACGACGCGCGGAAGAAGAAGTACGTCGGCGTGTGGGTGGACAGCATGTCCAACAGCCCGATGTTCATGGAGGGCAGCTTCGACAAGGAGAAGAAGACGCTGACGATGGTCGGCGAAGGACCGGGGCCGGACGGCAAGCCGACGAAGCACACGACCGTGTCCGCGATGCCCGACGACGATACCATCAACTTCAGCATGTACCTGGGCGACAGCGAGGAACCGGCGTTCACGATCGTCTACAAGCGGAAGAAGAAGTAACGTCCGCACGACGACGTGGAGCCGCGCCGACCTGGCGCGGTTTTTTGTTTTTCACGCCCCGGTTCGCTTATACTGCGGCTTCCCACACTCCGGACGCCGTCATGCAGCCTCCCACGCGCCGCACGTTCCTCGCCTCGGCCGTCGCGTTCCCCTTCGCCGCACCCACGCGCGGCGCCGAGCCGAAAGTGCCGGTCGTCGATACGCACCTCCACTGCTTCGCCGGAAAAGACGCTGCCCAATTCCCCTACCACAAGGACGCGCCGTACCGGCCCGCCGACCCGGCCGCGCCCGAACACCTCCTCAAGTGCATGGCCGATGGCGGAGTCGATTACGCGATCGTGGTTCACCCCGAACCGTATCAGGACGATCACCGCTACCTCGAACACTGCCTCCAGATCGGCAAAGGGAAGCTGAAGGGGACGTGTCTATTCTTCGCGGGGCGCGAGGGCAGCGCTGAGAAGATGAAGGCGCTGGCGAAGTCGGTGCCGCTCGTCGCGGCCCGCGTCCACGCGTACAACCCGGACCGCCTCCCGCCCTTCGGCAAGCCCGAACTCACGGCGCTGTGGAAGCTGATCGGCGAACTCGGCCTCGCGGTGCAGTTGCACTTCGAGCCGCGATACGCGGAGGGCTTCGAACCGCTCATCAAAGAGTTCAAGGACACGCGGGTGCTGATCGACCACCTCGGCCGGCCGTTCCAGGGCACCGAAAAGGAACACGCGACCGTTCTCGGCTGGGCGAAGTACGCGAACGTGGTGATGAAGCTGTCGAGCGTCCCGGACCGCCGGACGTACCCGCACCGCGACCCCGCGCCGGTGGTGAAGCAGCTAACGGAAGCGTTCGGCGCGGACCGCTTGATGTACGGCGGCGGGTATAACGAAAAGGCGACGGGCAAGAGCTACCGTGCCGAGCGCGAGCGGGTCGCGGCGCTGCTGGCGCACCTGAGTGACGCGGACCGCGCGAAGGTGTTCGGCGGCACCGCCGCGAAGCTGTTCAAACTGGGGTGAGCCGTGACGGCGGAAGGGTGGCCGGTCTGCACGAGTGCCGACCGCATGCTGAGGTTCTTGAACGACTTCGACCGGGAGGGTGACCGGAAATTCAGGCTGTTTGCTTGTGCATGCTGTCGTCGCATCCTGGGATCTACTTCCCGACGAACGCAGCCGAAATACGGTGGAAACGGCCGAACGATTCGCCGACGGACTTACCACGCCGGAGGAGCTTCGAGCTTCCTACCGCCTCGCAAGAGCAGTATCCTCGGAACAGAGGAGGCGTGCGGAGGACGACCCTCGCCAGTACGTCTCTCTCGCGGCTTCTGATACGGCCCATGTATCAGGGTATTCCGCTGCCTTTAGCGCCGCTATGGATGCGTCCTGGAACCCGGTTCGGGATGGCGGCGGTTCTTGCCTCAGGGAAAGTGAGTGGGCTCCGCAGGCCGCACTCGTCCGCGACATCTTCGGCAACCCGTTCCGTCCCGCGCCCGCCGATCCCGAGTGGCTCACGCCTATCGTCGTCTCGCTCGCCGATGGCATTTACGACGAGCGCGCCTTCGACCGGATGCCGATCCTGGCCGACGCACTTCAGGACGCCGGCTGCACCAACGACGACATCCTCTCCCACTGCCGCGATACGTCCCTCACGCACGTCCGCGGCTGTTGGGTGATCGACCTCTTGACCGGACGAGAGTGACGCGCTCACTCGTCCACCGCGAACGACTTCAGGAAGTCGTCGGTCTCCTTCCCCTTTACGGCTTCCTCAGGGCCGAGCGCGACGATCTGATACACCCGGTCGCCCACGAGGAACACCCGCGCCCGGTAGAGTTGCTTCTTGTCCGGCAGATCGACGCGGACGTCGCGGCCGGGGTGCTTCCCCTTACCCAGCGCGACCTTCTCCTCGGCCGCGACCTTTCCCTTCAGTTGCCCCACGTTCCGCGCGACCACGCCGGCCAAAAACTTTTCCTTGTCCTCGCCGATCGTCCCTTTGGGATAGTCCAGGTAGGTGACGACGTGTGCGACGCCCTTTTGCTCGACGGAGAACACGTGAAGGTCCTGTTCGCGGTCGCCGATCTTGACCTTGCGGACCTTCTCGATCGGCTTGCCGGCCAGCGCGACCTGGAACTTCCCTTCTTTCGAAACGAAGGGCGGCTCCTTTTTGTCTTCGGCCAAGAGCACGGGCGGGCAAAGCGCGACGAGGAGCACCAAACAGAAGCGACTCATGAGCCGACTCGTGGTTGGAGGGAACGGGGTGGCGACGATTTTCGCGTTCCGTGTAACGGCACGCAAGTCGCGAACCGTACCGGCGCGGCGGTAGCTATAACGGAGCGTACCACCAGTTCTCCCGCTCGGCAGGGGCGATCATGTTCGTTCCGGTCACTTGCACCCGTTGCGGCAAGCCGTTCCAGGTGCCCGAAACGGCCCTCGGCCAACTCGCCCCGTGTCCGTGGTGTCAGGCCACGGTCACCGCTCTGCCCGTTTCCGGTCCACAGCCGGACGCACAACCCGCCTCGGCCGTTCCCGCGTCCGAACCGCTGTCGCTCGACGATGCCCCCGCTCCGGCCCAGAAGCCGTTGGCCGCAATGCCCGTTGCCCCCCAGACCCGTCAACGAACGACCTCCGACCGCGTAACGGCTTCTGAGCCGTTGGCCGCAACGCCGGTAGCTCCCCCGGGGCCGGAGGCGCCACCGCGATCGAGGTTTAGTGCCGCGACGTTCGCCATCGGGTTCGTGTTGGTCGCCGTCGTGACGAGCGCGACCGTCTTCGTTCTCGGCTATCGGTCCGGTCGGCTCCCCGAAGCGGACTGGATCGAGTTCACCCCACCCGACGGGACGTTTACGGTCGCGATGCCCGGTCGCCCGACGGAAACCGAGGTTGAACCCGTGCCCGAAGGCTCACTCGCCGGCGGCAAACGGTACGCGGTTCGCAGGTGGTACGCCCGGACCGAGGTGTGGATCGCGTACAACGACCTGGAACCGGGACTGACGAAAAAGTTGACCTCCGATCCCTCCCGGGTGTTCGCCGCCGGGGTGCTCCGTGTCGCGCGCGACCGTGAGGTCGCGCGGCTTCAGGGTACCATCACAAAAGAAGCCGAGGTCCGTCGAGACGCGGGCTGGGGTGTTGAGGTTCACCTGGACGCGCCCGACGGACCGACCGTCGTTCAATTGGCCCTGATGGCTGAAGGCCCGCACCCGCGACTGTACGTGTTCGGGATTCAGGGTAAAAACGTGACCCCGACCAGCCCCGCCTGTCGGCGGTTATTCGCGTCGTTTCGTGTGAGCGGCTGAACGGGCCGGGGACCTCCCTTGAGGGTCGTTGTGGAAATTCTTGTACGAACCGTTCGACTTTGCCCGCGGTGAAATTGACACTCTCACCTGAAAGGTGGACAATAGCCGGTGCGAAGGGGGCTTGCGCCGGCGGTTTTCACGCCCGATTCCGAATCGATTGTGCTATACCACCTTCAACGGGCCTCCCCTCTCTTGGGGCCAGGGCACCGCACAGGATCATCTCATGCGAACGGTCACGTTCCTTGTTCTCGAAGGGGTTGATAAGGGGCGGGTCTACAAGGACCTCCCGATCCCCGTGACGATCGGCCGAGAAGAGGGCAACGGCCTTCGCCTCAATGACGAGCGCGTCAGCCGGTTTCACGCGAAGGTCCAGATGGAGGACGGCGACGTCATCCTCACCGACCTCGACAGCACCAACGGTACCCGCGTCAACGGCACGGCGATCCAGATCCGCCGCCTGCGGCCCGGCGACCAGGTGTCGATCGGGCGCAGCATGTTGCTGTTCGGCACGATGGAAGAGATCGCCGCGCGAAAGGCGTCGGTGGTGCCCGCGAGCAACGCAGGCGGTCAGGCGCAGACGATCCGGGCCGACGAACTGGCCCGCGCGTCCGGGTCGGTGTCGGTGGCCGACAACCAGCGGACGGTCGTCCCGACCCCGGCGGCCACGACCTGGACCGCCTTCGACGACGACGTCCCGCCCCTGCCGCAGAAGCTCTCCCCCGCGCAGGCCGCCCGTCTGGCCGAGATCCTCGATTATCTGCACAAGGGACTCACCACCGCCGTCGAAAACATCGAGGCGAACGAGGAGGGTACGGAGGTGCGGATCGGGTTCTCCGAGTGGCAAACGATTCAAGCCGTGCAGATGCTTCTCGCACGCTACGCCCGCAGCATCTCCGAACCGGGCTCGCCCGCGAGTTCATCGCGAGAAGACCACCGCCCCCGGTCCGAGCACCATCTCCAGTTCTTCCAGCTTCAGCGCCGCGGGGTTCACGCAGAAATCCTCGTGGAGCTTGAGCTGAACCAGCTTGCCGTTCCCGTCGCGAACGTTCATAAACACCGGGCACCTGCCGCGGTACCGCTTCAGGATGAGGCTCACCGCGTCCAGTTTGCGCAGCGCCTCCTCGTCCTCGGCGTAAGGGACCTTCAGAAGTAGGCTCTTGGTGAACTCGGCGCGGGCCTCCGCGATGGTGATGACCTTTTTGATGTTGAAATCCGGCTCGGCGCGGCCCTCGCCCCAGTTCAGCACGCCCTCGAACAGGCCGACGAAGTCGGAGCTGATTACCTCCTTGAACCGGGAGTACTCGTCGGACCACATGATGCACCGCACGCTGCCGGTGAAGTCCTCGATGCGGAACATCGCGTACTTGCGGCCGATGTTGCGTCCCTTGTTGGCGGTGCGGACGTCGAGGTTGGTAATCATCCCGCCGACCTGGGCCTGGGTGCCGTCCTTGCCTTTCGCCAGATCGCCGGCGTCGTGCGTGCGAAACCGGCGCAACTGCTCGTCGTGCTGCGCCAGCGGGTGGCTGGAGATGTAGAAGTCCAGCGCCTCCTTTTCGAACTTGAGGCGCTCGGTCTCGGGCCACTCGGGCACGTCGGGCAGCCCGTTGTTGGTCGGCCCGTCGTCCGCGTCCCCTTCCATCTCGTCGAACAGGCCGCTTTGCCCCCGGCGCTTCTCGGCGGCCCGCTCGTCGGCCGACGCGTACGCCTTGGTGACCGCGGCGAACTGCGCCGAGCGGCGGCCGAGCACGTCGAACGCCCCTGCCTGGATCATCTTCTCGACCGCGGCCTTCTGCACGATGCGCCGGTCCACGCGCTCGCAGAAGTCGAACAGGTCCTTGAACTTCCCGCCCTCGTCGCGGGCGCGGACGATCTCCTGCGCCGCGGCGCGGCCCAGCCCCTTGATGGCGGTGAGCCCGAAGATGATGCGGTTGTTCTGCACGTCGAAGTCGGCCAGCCCGCGGTTGACGTCCGGCGGGAGCACGTCGATGCCGAGCTTGCGGGCGTCGGCGATGTGGTCGATGAAGACGTCGCGCTTGTTGCCGTCGTCGATCTCGGACGACAGCAGCGCGGCCATGTACTCGGCGGTGTAGTGCGTCTTGAGGTACGCGGTCTGGTACCCGATCTGCGCGTAGGCGGCCGTGTGCGAGTTGTGAACGATCAACCCGTTGGCGACGAAGTTGTGGTCCTCCTCGACCGTGAGGTCGTAGGTGTCGCGCTCACCGACGTACTCGATCGAAACGACGCGGTCCCAGAACACGCCCGAACTCGCGACGGCGGCCAGCCGCTGCGAACCGAAGAACGCGGCCAGTTTCGCGATCGTCGCGCGCCGAAAGCCCTTCTTGCCGGCCGACGGGGTTCCGTAGAACTCCTGGGTCGAGACGTCGGACCGTTCCTCCAGTTCGTTCCACGTCAGCCCGCGCGCCTTCCGCTCTTCATCCACCCACGCGCGCACTTCGAGCGGCACCGTGTCCTTGCTCGTTTGTCCGCGGGCGGTCGTGGCGATATGTTCGCGGAGCCGTTCCACCGCCCGTTCGCGCCCGAGGCAGTGCGGCGCGATGCGATCAAGGAACGCTTCGGCGGCCCCGTCGCCCAGCAAGTGAACGGTGAACCCGGGCCTCAGCCCGCCCTTGTATTTGAATTGCTTCTTGTGAATCCGGCCCACAATGCCGAGCCGCAGGAGGAGGTGCTGCACGTCCTCCGCGAGCCGCCGCGAGGACGTCGCGTAAAACGGAACCTTCAGCGCGTCGTTCGCGATGAACCCGTCGCCGGCCCAGAGCCGACCGAGGAAGAGTTCGATGTCCGCGTCGCACAGCCGGAACACCGCGCGCGGAACGAACTTCTCCGTCGCCTTCTTGCCGACGATACCGAGCCGCTTCGCCCAAACGAACGCCCCCGATCGTGTGGGCGGTGCCAGCACCGCCAGACCGC
Organism: Planctomycetota bacterium; assembly: GCA_017306025.1. Lineage (GTDB taxonomy): Bacteria > Planctomycetota > Planctomycetia > Gemmatales > Gemmataceae > Gemmata. Next base: position 3,428 of record JAFKJJ010000049.1, on the reverse strand, counting down.
CGTCCGCGCGATCGGCCTTCGACTTGAACCGCGTGTCGCGCCCGGTGTTCACCTGCACTTCGAGCTTGCGCCCGTCCGGGCGCGTGTAGACCTTCGCAACGGTATCGGGAAACCGACCGACGGCGGCCGCGAAGTCGGCCACGAGCGCCCGGTCGTTGCCGTAGAAGTAAAGCGTGCCCGGGTGACAGGTGTTGCCCTCGGAGAGCAAGCCGGCCAGCGCGATGACCTCGTGTCGCGGCCAGGAATCGGTTGCCGGAACCGAAAGTCGTCGGGGGGCGGCAATGCGGTCGCCGGGCTTCAGGTCGCCGAGATTCGTCCACCCGTCGAGTGTCCGAAACGGGTGGTTCGCGGTCGCGGTGATCGTCTTGCCGAGTTCCGTCGTGAGGCGGTAAACGGGTTTCACTCCGTTCCACACGACGTCCGTTACAGCTCGCGGGCGGAGCTTGTTCTCGCTGTCGAGTGCGTGGACCTTGATCGGGCGCCGAGAGGCGAAGAGTTCGCCGACGGTCGCGACCTCTCCCGTCTCGGCGTCGGCCACTTCCGTTTCGGCGACCACGCACTTGTTGAAACCATATCCGCCAAATTTGACAATTAGATCAAACATCTCGTTCGCCTTCTCGGCGGTCAGCCCGCGCTCCTCGCACCCCTTGATGAAGTCGATCTTCCGCTCGTCGATGATCTCCTGCTTCTTTTTCGAGATCGCCTTGATGCACGCATACGCCTTGGCCAGCTCGATCCCACCGAGCCGGTTCAGGATGCGCATGATCTGTTCCTGGTAGACCATCACGCCGTAGGTCTCGCCCAGCACCTCCTCCATCACCGGGTGCGGGTACACCGGTTGCCGCCGGCCGTGCTTGCACTCCACGTACTCGTCCACCATCCCGCCTTCCAGCGGGCCGGGGCGGTAGAGCGCCAGCACCGCGATCAGGTCGCGGATGTTGTCCGGCTTCATCCGCTTCAAGAGTTCGCGGATGCCCTCGCTTTCGAGCTGGAACACGCCCTTCGCGTCGCCGCGCTGGAGCAGGTCGTAGGTCGGCTTGTCGGTCAGCGGGAACTTGGTCGGCTCGATGTCCTCGCCCCGCGTCCGCTTGATCATCCGCACGCAGTTGTCGAGCACCGTCAGGTTGCGCAGGCCCAGGAAGTCCATCTTGAGAAGGCCGACCTTCTCGATGATGCCCATCTCCCACTGCGTCGTCATCGTGGTGGACGCGTCGGAGCTGTCGTCGCCCTTCTTCGGGGGGCGCTGCACCGGCACGTAGTTCGTGATCGGGCCGTTGGCGATCACCACGCCGGCCGCGTGCGTGCCCACGTTCCGGTTCGTCCCTTCGAGCTTCAGCGCCAGATCGACCATCTCCCGGATCTGCGGGTCCTGGTCGTACTCGCGGCGGAAGTCGGGCGACTCGTCGAGGGCTTCCTGAAGGCTCTTGGCGATCGCGCCCTTCATCGGGACCAGTTTGCACATGAAGTTGACGCGGTCCAGCGGCACGTCGAGCGCCCGGCCCACGTCCTTGAGCGCCGCCTTCGCGGCCAGGGTGCCGAACGTGCCGATCTGGGCCACCGACGCCTCGCCGTACTTCTTCTTCACGTAGTCGATGACCCGCTCGCGCCGGTCCTGGCAGAAGTCGATGTCGATGTCGGGCGCTTCCGAGCGGTTCGGGTCGAGGAACCGCTCGAACAGGAGGTCGTATTCGAGCGGGCAGACGTGGCTCATGTACAGCAGGTAACAGACGATCGCCCCGCAGCCGCTGCCGCGGGCCGTACAGGGGATGCCGATCTCGCGGGCGTGGCGGACGAAGTCCCACACGACGAGGAAGTACGTCTCGAACCCCATCCGCGTGATGATGCCGAGTTCGTGTTCGAGTCGCTTCCGCACCGCCTCCGACGGGCTCTCACCGTACCGCTCGTACATCCCCTTCTCGCACAACTCGCGGAGGTACTGCGCGGGCGTCTTCTCCTCCGGCGGGGTGAACACCGGGAAGAACCGCTTCTTGAAGTCGATGTCGATGTCGACGCGGTTCGCGATCTCCTGGCTGCGCGCGACGGCGTCCTCGTAGTCCGGGAACAGCTTGTACATGTCCTCCGGGCTGCGGACGTAGTACGGGTTGGCCATCCGCTCTTCGGGGTACTTCTTCTTCCGCGGGTCGTGCATCTGCCGCGTGTTGATGCAGAACAGCACGTCGTGGGCGCGGGCGTCCTCCGAGCACAGGTAGTGGGCGTCCGCGGTCGCCACGAGCGGAACGCCGAGCTTGTTCGCGATGTCGACCGCGACCGGCGTACACTGGTCCTGAAGCCCGATGCCGTTGTTCTGGATCTCGATGAAGAAGTCTTCGCCGAACAGCTTGCGGAACCACTTCGCGGTCTTCTCGGCCTCCTGCGGCTTGTTGTTGATGATGTACTGGTTGAACTCCCCCGCCAGGCACCCGCTGAGGCAGATGACGCCCTCGTGGTACCGTTCGAGCAGTTCGCGGTCGATCCGCGGGTTGCGGTAGAACCCTTCGAGGTACGCGATGCTCGACATCTTGATGAGGTTCTTGAACCCGGTGACGTTCTTGGCGAGCAGCGTGAGGTGGGTGGAGAAGCCGAGTTCGCCCTTGCTGTTGCGGTCGGTGCGGGGGCCGGGGGCGAGGTACGCCTCGTAGCCGATGATGGGCTTGATGCCGCCCTTCTTGCACTCCATGTAGAACTCGATGGCGCCGTACAGGTTGCCGTGGTCGGTGATGGCGCAGGCGCTCATGCCGAGCTTCTTGGTCTGCTCGACGAGCGGCGGGATGCGGTTGAACCCGTCGAGCATGCTGTAGTGCGTGTGCAGGTGCAGGTGGCAGAAGCAGCGGGCCATCGTGGCATCCCGGCGTAGTGGACGGATGGATAACGCGAGTGCTGTTGTGGTTATACCCCGCGGGCGCGGGTGACGGAAGGTGAACAGGCGGGGGTGTTAGGGTGTGCCACTGGTTTCCTGACTCACGCTTGGAGCGACCAGTAGTGTTCCCAAAGCGTGCCATGGCTCAACCCCACCAACGCGGCCATTCCCTCGGCATTCCGCTCAACCCAGCGGGCGCCCCGGGCCTTCAACCGCAGGCCCACCGTCTTGACCCGCCCTTCGATCAAGCCCGAGCCGATCGTTCGCCCCTCCGCCAGGCGTGACGAGTAGTCCATCCGGCCCACGTGATTCTTCATGTAACCGATCAACTCGTGCAACGCCGCCCGCCGCGCCGGCGTATCCTCCCGGCTCAACTCGTCCCCGACGTATCGGCACACACCGGCCCACCCATCCGCCAATACCTTCGCCCTACCCGACTCGAAACTCACGGCCGCCGCATCCGTCCCCTCGCCGTGCATCGCCTTCGCCGCCGCCCCCACATGCTCCGGGGCATGGAACACGTCGAGGACTTGCCGACAACCCGGGAATTGAACCGAGGCCGCATTCCAGA
>JAFKJJ010000696.1:5781-6286 GCA_017306025.1 Planctomycetota bacterium | reverse complement strand
GCTCGTCGGCGACGCGGACAAGTTCCTGAACCTCGTTCACGTCGCCGACGGGGCCGGAGCGGTGTTGTGCGCCGAATCCCGCGGCGCGCCGGGGGAGACGTACAACGTCGCCGACGGCGCGCCGGTGTCGCGGCGCGACTTCTACACGCTGCTCGCGGAGTTGCTGCGTGCTCCTGCCGCGAAATTCGAGCACCGACCCGAGCCCGGTGCCCCGAACCGCCGCGTGGACGCCTCGAAGTTCCGCGCGCTGGGTTGGGCGCCGGCGCTCGCGAGCTATCGCGAGGGCTTGACCGCGACCGTCGCGGAATCGACGATGTAGCCCTCCTCCCCGAAACGAAGGTGACCCATGTTCCGTTTGCTCGCCGCGCTCGCCGTACTCGCGGTCGCGCCGGCCGCGTTCGCCGACGACAAGGATAGGCCGAAGCCGAACGCCCTCACCCCGAAGGAGATCGCGGACGGGTGGGTTCTGCTGTTCGATGGTGAAACCACGTTCGGATGGACAGCG
>JAFKJJ010000696.1:4115-5732 GCA_017306025.1 Planctomycetota bacterium | reverse complement strand
GAAGGATGGAGTGCTGACACTCAAGGCCGAGAAAGGTTATATCTGGGCGCCGGGGCACTTTCGGGACTTCGAGTTTCACGGCGAGTATCGCGTGCTCCACAATGCCGTCCTCGTTGGTCTGGCTGCGACCCACGGTCAGGGTGATACTGCAATGTGGCACGACCTCGTTCGGGGGAAGGCCGGTGAGTGGCGGCCGATGTCACTGGTCTCGAACCATGACGGGGTGAAACTTACGAACGACGGCCGGACTCCAAGCGGACACGTGGGCAAACTTCCGGCGGCGAGCGCGCGGATCGGCCTGCAATTCAGCGCTTGGGTCGGGGGCGACGCCCACATCGAACTTCGCAACCTCAAACTGCGACCACTCGACACCAAGCCCCTCTTCACTGGCAAGAGCCTTGACGGATGGAAGATCAACGCGGCCGACCCGAAGCGGATGGCGTCGAAGTGGGAGATAACGAAGGAAGGCGAGTTGTCCGTCAAGAACGGCCCCGGTGATCTCGTCACCGAGAAGGAGTTCGACAACTTCGTGCTGCAGTTCGAGTGCAAGACGCTCGGGAAGGCGCTCAACAGCGGGTTCTTCTTCCGCTGCATCCCCGGCCAGTACCAGAACGGCTACGAGGCGCAGATTCAGAACGCGTACAAGGACAACGACCGCACCAAGCCCGCGGACTTTGGCACCGGGGCGATCTACCGCCGAATCCCGGCGCGGAAGGTGGTGAGCAACGATGACGAGTGGTTCACGATGACGGTCGTCGCGGACGGGAAGCACATCGCGACGTGGGTGAACGGCTATCAGACGGTCGACTGGACCGACGACCGCAAGGAGAACGACAACCCGCGGCAGGGCTTCCGCGCCGCGAAGGGGCCGATCTCGATCCAGGGACACGATCCGACCACGGACATCCTGTTCCGCAACATTCGGATCGCGGAACTTCCCGGCGAACACAAGAAGTAAGAGGGACTAACCACAGAGACACAGAGGCACAGAGAAGACAGGAGAGAAAGAGTCTTTTGAAAAACTCTTCTCCTGTCTTCTCTGTGCCTCTGTGTCTCTGTGGTTAGTCCCTCTTATGCCTCGCCTCTGTCCCTTACGCCTTCTTGCCGTACTTCGTTTCGGGCGCGTCGGGCTTCTCGGCGTCGAACCAGCCGTCCTCGAACTCGATCCGCGTGCGGTTGGCCATCGCCATGTTCGCGGTCAGCGCGATGATCGCGTCGGCCATCGCCACCTCGCCGTGGCACCGCGGGATGATGTCGGCGTGGACCAGTTTGCCGTCCTTCTTCTCGTAGTTCACCTTCCCGCCGGCCTTCTGCCACTCGCGGACGCAGAACGCGAAGTGCTCCATCTCCGTGCGGTACCCGCGGACCGCGCTCTCCCACCCGGACGACCCCGCGGCCTTCCCGATCGGCGCGCTGCCGCCCCCGCCGCCCCAGGTGGAGGTCGATTCCATCGCCGGCTTGCCGCCGCCCGCGCCGCTCACGGTGATCTTCGTGTCCCGCCCGCCCGTGTCGCCCTTCTTGCTCTTGTCCTTCTCACGCCACAGGTACACGTCGGCTTCCTTCTCCAGGAACATCGTGCCGTGGCTGCCCATGATCCACTCGCCGTACCACTCGAAC
>JAFKJJ010000696.1:2780-4082 GCA_017306025.1 Planctomycetota bacterium | reverse complement strand
CTCGAACTCGTTCGTGTTGAACGAGGTGAACGTCACCACCACGACGTCGTTCGGGTCGGTCGCGCCCTGCCTGGCCTTTGGGTGCTTGGGGTGCCGCGGGCCGGGGAACTCGAACGTCACGAACACGCCGTCGTCGCTCTCGCGGTCGTTGCGGCCCGGGCCGTAGAAGAACTTCCCGCCCACGCCCTGCACGGACAGCGGGTGGACGTGGCCCAGCACGATCGACGAAGCGTCGAGCTGGTGGCTACCGAGTTCGGCCATCAGCCCGCCCCCGGTCTTCTCGGAGCACCGCCACCGGACCAGTTCTGCGACGTCCTTGAACCCGTACTTGTTCGGGTCGCCGAACCCCAGTTCCGCCAGCTTGGCGGGCGGCAGCGCCGCGGCGTCCTCCTTCGGCACCTCCTTCCACCACGAGTCGACGTAGTAGGGGATGCCGTACTCCTCCGCGTATTTGTCCTTGTTGAACGCCTTCGGATCGTAGGGCCAGGAGTTGTTCCGGTGCCACAGGGCGCGGATGTGCTTGATGTCGCCCAGGATGCCGTTCTCGATCAGCTCCAGCGACTGCGCGTAGAGGGTGCTGTAGTGCCGCTGGTGGCCGATGGAGAGCAGCACGCCCTTTTCCTTGGCGTGCCGGATCATGTCCTTGCAGCGGGTGATGTCGCGGGCCATCAGCTTTTCACACAGCACGTGCAGCCCCGCGTCCATGCACGCCTTCGCGATGACGTCGTGCGTGTTCAGCGGGGTCGCGATGACGACCGCTTCGAGGCCGAGCTTCGACTTGTCGGCCAGGAGCTTGTCGAGGGTGTCGTACTTGGCGATCTTCTTGGCGGTCGATTCGCCGTAGACGCGGTTGAGACCTTTCCGCGGGCCGGTGTCGCCCGCGAAGATGCGGGTCAGGTTGGTCGGCCGGATGTCGCACACGGCGACGATCTCGTTGTACTCCGGGTTGTGGTCGCCCATGAGCACGCCGCCCTCGTCGCCGCAGCCGATGAGGGCGGTCTTCACCGCCTTGTTGCCCTTCCACGCGCTGTAGCCGTAGTAAACGGCGGCCGACACCGGAACGACGGCGCCCGCGGCGAGCCCCGCCTTGAGCAGGTCGCGCCGGTCCGGCTCCTTCGCGCCGGCGGGCGCGCCGGTGGTCATCGTGTTCATTTTCCCGGCGCGGGCCAGGTCGCCGGATGCCTGCTCGAAGTTCGCCTTGCCGGCGGCCTTCTGTTCGGGCGTGAGGTCGAGGGACATGATCGCAGCTCCAGTGGGAGGGTTCTTTATTGTCGGCGCGCGGGCGGGGGTTGAGAAGCGGAA
>JAFKJJ010000696.1:0-2763 GCA_017306025.1 Planctomycetota bacterium | reverse complement strand
CCACGGCACCGGTCCGAGACCGGTGCCGTGAGAAAGCAGAAGAGTCTACGCGACGGGCTGTTCGCCCTTGTACTTACAGGGCGGATGCAGAACGATCGCGTCGAGGCCGAGCCAGCGGCCGGTGGGGTACATCGCCAGCGCCAGCAGGGCGAGGGCCTCGATCACGTTCTTGTTGACGAACACCGGGTTACCTTCGGTGTTTGGCGGCAGCGGGTACCACGGGAACGGCGGGTGCGCGAGGTACGTCATCACGAGGAACCCCGCGGCCAGCACGCACGAGACCCGCGTGAACAGCCCGCCCATCAGGAACGCGCCGACGACGACCAGGAACCACATCGTGACGCGATCGAGGAACTTGCCGCGGGGCTCCTCCGCGGCCGGTTCTTCCGGCGCCTTCCCGCCGTTAAGTTCCTTCTTGAGCTCCGTGATGAACGCGTTCGCGTCGCGGGCGAGGTCCGATTCCGCGGTGAGCGCGTCCATGCGGAACTCGGCGACCCGCTTGATGTCGGTGCCGTATCCGTTGCCGAGCCCGTTCGTCTCGCGGTCCTCGGCCTCCTTCGCCTGATGGCGCAGCCACTCCACGTGCTCGATCCGCTTCGGGCCGGAGAGCGGAACGTCGCCGGTGATGCCCTTCACCTTGCAGTCGCGCGGGTCCACGCCGAACACCCAGCGCGCGTACGCGGCCTTTGCAGCGAGGAGCCGCTTCGGCACCAGATCGTTGACCGTTTCGAGCTTCTTACGGGCCGCCTGCCGGTTCAGTTCGGCCCGCTCCTTCGCGAGCTTCCGGTCGGTCTCGGCCTTCGTCTGGATCTTCTTCTTTTCGGCGTCGGTCCACTGCCCGGCCAGCGCCCGCTTCTCGGCCGCGTCGGCTTCCGCGAGCGCCTTCTGCTCGGTCGCCTCGACGGCTTTCAGGTCTTCGTTCGACCGGTCCGCGAGCCCCTTGAGGGCGGCTTCCAGTTGCTTGGCGAGCGCGTCACCTTCCGGCCGCCCCTTCACTGCGGCGATCAGTTCCGCTCCGAGCGCCTCGAAGCCCGCCAGCCGTTCGCGGATCTGTTCGCGGCGCCCCGCGGCTGCAGTGTGGGCCTTTCGGCGCTCGTCCTCGGCGGTGGCGCGAATCCGGTCGATGTCGTCCCGCGCCCAGGCCCCCTTCAGCGCCCTCTGCTCCGTCTCGTCAACATCCTTGACCCACTTCGCCTCGTCGGCGTCGGCGTCCTTGAGTTGCTTCTCGGCCTCGGCCTTCAGCGCCTCTGCCGCGCTCGACTGTAGGGCATCGAACTGCTTGGCGACCGCCTCCGGGCACTCCGCGGCCTGTTCCTCTACGGTCTTTTTCGCGAAGTCCGCGGGCGAAATCTCCTTCGGCGCCTTTACCTTCAGCGCGATCTCCGCGGCCGGGTCCCCGAACTCCTTCCGCATCTTCGCGCCGAGCGGACCGGGTGCGACTTTGAAGTAGGGTTCGCTCGTGAACGGCTTGCTCGTCTCGGTCGGGCCGGTGTAATACGTCTGGACCTTGTACAGCCCTTCGAACAGGAAGTGCCAGCCGATCGCGAGCCTGAGCGCGAGCAGAAAGAAAACCCGGAGCGACCACCGGTTGGTCGCGGTCGCGACGATCAGCGCCAGGACGGTGCCGCCGAGGCCGGCGTAAACGATGGCGAGCGGGATCGGCAGGTGACTCATGGGATCGGTCCGCGTCGGCCGGCGCCGGTTGGCGCGGGCGGAGAGTAGGAGTCGGGAGCGAGGTTGAACGCGAGCGGGGCGGGGGCGTCGTCACTCAGAACCACCGCGCCCAGCGCCGGGCGGAGCCGCGTCAGGCGCTCCGCGCCTTCGCCGCCCATCACGAACGCGGCGGTGGACATCGCGTCGGCTTCGGCGGCCGTCGGGGCGATCACGGTGGCGCTGGCGGTGCCCGACGCGGGCCAGCCGGTTCGCGGGTCGAGCAGGTGGCCGAGTTTTCGTTCTTTATACTCAAAGAATTGAAACGTGGCAGCAGACGTACCCAGGCCCGCGTTCGTCAGTCGCACCGTGCCGAGCGATTCGCTCGATTCGGTCGGATCTCGCGACCCGTCGCCCGTAAAGCCGGGCTTCACGGCCGCTGCCGTCGGACCTCGCGACCTGTCGCCCGCAAAGCCGGGCTTCACGGCCGCTCCGTGCGGATGCTTCAAGCGAATCGGCCACCCCCGGGCGTCACCCGGCGGCCGGCCGATGGCATACGCGCTGCTCCCGCCGCCGTGCAAGAGCGCCGAGCGAACGCCCCACTTCGTGCGGAGCAGCTCCGCGGCGCGGTCGAGCGCGTAACCCTTTCCGACCGCCCCGAGATTCAGTTCGAGCCCCGCGACGCGGTATTTTACTGCGGACCGCGTTTCGTCCAACACGACGTGCCGAAAACCGGTCTCGCGCATCGCCTCGATCAGTTCGCCGGCCGGTGGAACGGCCCCGTCGCGGCGGTAGAAGCCCCACGCCTTCGTCAGCGCGCCGGTGGCGATGTCGAACGCCCCGGCCGTCTCGCGCGTCCAGACGGCGCAGCGCGAAAACAACTCGAACAGCCGCGGCTCGACCTCCACGAAGCCGCTCGCGGCGGCCGCGTTCAGCCGCGACACCTCGGAGTGGTCGCGGAAGATGGTCATCTGGTCTTCGAGCGCGTCGATGAGGTCGAGCGCGTCCTCCGCGGCCGCGACCGGATTGGGATGGGTGCCGACGGGAATCGCGACTTCGAAGGTGGTCGCCATCGCGCGCCGCGAGCACCGCAGGAGCGAGAACTCGCCCGGC
>JAFKJJ010000695.1 GCA_017306025.1 Planctomycetota bacterium | reverse complement strand
TGTGCTCCGGCTCGCCGGGGCTGCCGGCCCGCTCGTGCAGCTGGCCGCGGCCGCGTTCCTGCTGTTCGCGGTCGCGCACGCGGAGCACACGGGCAACCCGCTCGGCTTCCTCCCGCACGGGACGCGCTCCGCGATCGAGACCGCCGCGGGCGTGCCGGCCGCGGCGCCGGGCGAGGGCACCCGGTGGCGGCTCGACTCGTCCGCCGCGTTCTTCCGCAACGCCGTCACCGACCGGCGCGTCGTCGGGGCGCTCGCGGCGGTGTGCGTCGCGCTCGCGGCCGGCGCCTACTGGCTGGAGCGCCGCGCCGCGGGCGGGGCGGCGCGGGTCGCGGTGCCGGCCCTGCTCCGCACGGCCACGTTCCTGGTCGCGCTGTTCGTGGTGCTCGGGCAGACGCAGCTCCGGTTCGACCGCGAGGGGCTGCCCGAGGTCGTGATCCTGCTCGACACCTCCGCCAGCATGGCGAAGGCCGACGAGTTCAAGGACCCGGCGGTCCGCGCGCGGGCCGAGGAGCTCGCCGGGACCACCCACCTCTCGCACGTGAACCGGCTGCGGCTCGCGCAGATGCTCCTGACGCGCAAGGGCGCCGACTGGCTCGACCGGCTCCTGAAGGAGAAGCAGGTCAAGGTCCACCTGTACGCCGTGGACCGGGACAAGCGGACGCTCGCCGCGATCGAGGAGGAGGCGCAACTGGCCGACGGCCGCGCCGCGATCGAACAACTGAAGCCCGAGGGCACGGGGTCGCACCTGGGCGACGGCGTCGAGAGGGTGCTGAAGGACTTCCGCGGCAGCTCGCTCGCGGCGCTCATCATGTTCACCGACGGCGTCACCACGGCCGGCGACACGCTGCCCCAGGCCGCCCGCGCCGCGTCACTCGACGGCGTCCCGCTGTTCCTCGTCGGCGTCGGCGACACGTGGGAGCCGCCCGACCTCGGGCTCGTCGATTTCCGCGGCGACGAGGTGATCGGCCGCGGCGACCGGGCCGTGTTCGAGGTCCGTCTGACGGCCCGCGGCGCGGTCCCGGCCGCGCCGACCACCGTCTTCCTCAAGGAGAAGATGCCCGACGGCCGGCTCGAGGACCGCGGGCAGAAGACCGTCACGCCCGACCCGAGCGGCAACCCCGTGACGGTCACGGTCGACCACACGCCGACGGAGGCCGGCGAGAGGACGTTCGTGCTCGTCGTCCCCGCGGCGCCCGGCGAGACCAACACGCGCAACAACCAGCTCGAACGCACCGTGCTGGTGACGGAGTCGCGCAAGATCCGCGTCCTTTACGTCGAGGGCTACCCGCGGTACGACTTCCGGTTCGTGAAGGTGATGCTGGAGCGCGAGTCGGACAAGTCGATCGGCGGCAAGTCGGTCGAGGTGCAGGTGGTGCTGCTCGACGCGTCGAAGGGGTGGGCGGAGACCGACCGGTCGGCGTTCCGCGGCGAGTTCCCGACCCGCACCGAACTGTTCAACTTCGACGTGGTGATCCTGGGCGACGTGGACCCCAAGCAGATCGGCGGGCCGCGGGCCGCGGTGGCGCAGCGCGACCTCGTGGACTTCGTGAAGGAGAAGGGGGGCGGGCTCCTGTTCCTGTGCGGCGAGCACGGCACGCCCGCGGCCTACGCGGACACGCTGCTGGCGGAGGTCCTGCCCGTCGTCCCCCGCGAGGCGCCGACGGCGCGGCGGCCGCCCGAGGAACAGCCGCTCACCGAGGAGTACCAGCCGGCGCTCACGCCCGCGGGGCGCATCCACCCGCTGTTCCGGTTCTCCGCCGACGAGGCCGAATCGGCCCGCATCTGGGGGAACCTCCGGCCGCTGTACTGGTACGCGAAGAACTACCGCCGCAAGCCGCTCACCGGCGTGCTCGCGGTTCACCCGACGCGCCCGGCCGAGGGCGGCCCGCGCGACGAACTGCACCCGCTGGTGGTCCAGCAGTTCGTCGGGGCCGGGCCGGTGCTGTTCGTCGGCCTCGACGACACGTGGCGGTGGCGGTTCCGGTCCGACGAGGAGCACTTCGACCGGTTCTGGATGCAGGCGGTGCGGGTGCTGGCGCGGTCGCGGGTCCGCCGCCCGGAGGTGCGCGTGAGGGACAAGACCGAGTTCCGCCGCGACGAGAAGGTGACGGTGGAGGTGCGGTTCCCGGTCGAGGCGCCCCCGCCCGGCGACGGGCCGGTTCGCGTGTCGGTGGTGCGCGCGCCGCTCGCGAACGCCGACGGCACGCCCGGCGCCGGCCCGACCGAGACGAGTTCGCTGGAACTCAAGCGCAAGGGGCAGACGGTGGAGTTCGAGGCGACGCTGGCCCGCGCGCCGGAGGGCGAGTACCGGTTCGAGCTGACCGACCCGGACCTGCCGGGCTCGCGCCCGTCGGCGACGGCGCGGGTGCTGCCGCCGATGACCGAGACCGAGCGGACGGAACTGAACCGCGCCGACCTGGTACAGGCCGCGACCATCTCCGGCGGCGGGTTCTACACGCTGGCGACCGCCGACGACGTGTTCAACGACCTGAAGAACCTTCAGCGGGTGCCGCTGAACCAGCCGTGCCCGCCGGTGCCGCTGTGGAACAGCCCGGCGCTGTACACGCTGCTCACCCTGCTCTTGATGGCCGAGTGGCTTTTGCGGAAGCGCGAGCGTCTGTTATAATGAGCGGCCGCAGTTTGTAGTGGAGCCGGGCCGGGCGGCCCGCCTACGAGAAAGACCCGATCCCGCCGGTCCTCGGGGTGTTTCGCATGGCACTGGTTCTCCGCCCGCCGGGCGAGCAGGAGTCGCTCCCCGACCGACTGGCCGACC
>JAFKJJ010000048.1 GCA_017306025.1 Planctomycetota bacterium | reverse complement strand
TCCTCGACAAGGCCGACGACCGGCTGACGTCGTCGGTGTTCCTGAGCGAGTTCAGCAACCAGGACCGCCAGCTGCCGCGCACCACGCGCGCGAACTTCGCGCGGCTGCTGTCGGAGCCGAAGTCCGAGGACGCCGCGGCGCCGGCGGTCAAGAAGATCGAACTGAAGAACCCCGAGCGCGACTACTTCGACCTGAAGGAGCTGCACGACCTGGGCATCCTGAAGATCGCGGCGAAGGACAGCAGCGAGGTGCAGACGATCTACCGCATGGACCTGACCGTCCAGGCGACGGACAACAACGTGGACGGCGACGCGGGACCGCGGGTGACGAAGAACGCGGAGCCGATCCGGCTGCGGATCGTGTCCGAGAGCGACCTGCTCATCGAGATCGGCCGCGAGGTGGAGCAGCTCGCGACCAAGCTGGACGAGGCGCTCTTGAAGCTGACCGCGGCGAAGAAGAAGTACGACTTCGTCCGGTCGCAGTACGATGCGGCGGCGTCGCGGTACGAGCGGGTCCGGCCGAACGGGCAGTTCGACAAGGACGGACTGCAACAGGCGGCCGCGCAGCTCGACGCGATCAAGGTGCGCGCGCTCGACGCCCTTCAGGACGTGGAGAAGGCCCGCGACATCGTTCAGGGGGTGGTCCGCGAGTTCAAGCGGCTGACGCGCGAGTGCGAGGTCAACCGGCTCAACGAGGCGGCGCTCGAGGGCCACCGCAAGTTCACCGACGAGGTCGAGTCGATCCTCCGCGAGATCCCGGACGCGAGGGCCACGTTCCCCAAGACGCAGGCGCTCCTGAACGGCGCCCAGAACGGGCTGAACGCGATGTCGGATTCGATCACCGAGCGGCTCAAGAACCCGGCCGACCGCACCCCGCTGGCGGCGTCGCTGCCGACGGTGGCGGTCAGCGACGCCGAGATCTCGTTGCACGCCCTCGAACGGCGGTTGCAGGAGATCCGCAACAAGCTCGGCGAGGCCCAGAGCAAGGAAAAACTGCGGAAGGAGCTGATCGCGATCAAGGAGGCCCAGGCGCGCATCCGGAAGGAAATCCAGGAGATGTACGACGACTGGTTGCGCCGCGTGAACAGCCCGGAGCCGCACCTCGGCCCGACCGGCGTGGTGTCGCTGAAGCCGGGCGGCTCGGCGCGGGTGTCGCACGCGATCGAGTGGCGGCAGTACAAGGAGGACGACCTGGCGGTGAAGGTGACCGCCTCCGATCCGTCGATCGTGGTGCCCGCGGAGCTGAAACTGAACTTCGAGCGCCACCAGTTCCGGTTCGACTACGAGATCAAGGCGGGGGCGAAGAAGGGGACGTTCAAGGTGACGCTCACGCCCGCAGTAGGCAAGCCGGTCGAGGTTCAGGTGATCGTGGACTGACCGCGGAACTGCCACACGGCCGGAGGTTCGCCGTGACTCGCACCGTCGTCGCGATCGTGTCTCTGGCGCTCACCGGCGCGCCTATTGGTGCCAGTGAGCCGGACTTCCGCGCCGACGATGTTCTAGCTTACGAGAACATCGAGACGGCGCGGGACCTGCTGAAAAGCGCGCGCCGGAAGTACGAGTTCGTGCGAACCGCTTGTCGGGGGAAACTTGACGCCGATCGCACGCTCGCGGTTCGGGTGCGACTGGCCGACTGCGAAGCGGACGTCGAGAAGGCTCGGACGGCGCTCCGCCGGGCGGTCGTTCATCTGCGGATTCTCGCCCTGGCGTATGCCATTGCAGGACATGATTTTCCGGCCGAGGTGCTCACTACGGAGTCTGACAAGCTTCAGCGACTGGTGGGCGACAAGGCGCCGACCGGTTCTCCCTTCACGTCCGCGCTGTCCGCGTTGAGTGGCGTAAGGGTGTGGCTCGCGAAGCCGACGCTTCCACCGAATGTGATTGAGGCCGGTACGGATCTGCTAGAGACGCTCGTGGAGCAAGCCGCGGGACTTTCCCGCGGACTGGATTGGGGCGCGACAAAAGAGCAGTTGCGGAAGTCGCTGTTGCACATCAAAGAGTGCCAGCTTCGGGTCCGTCGCGAAATATGCGAGTTGCGAGATTCATCCCGCCCTGAACCGTGGCGGGATCGCGCGAAGCCGGCACTCGAAATCCGGTCGGAAGTCGTGTTGGGTAAAGGTGACCGCGTCACCCTTCGACATCGGATCGAATGGCGCCAGTACGAGGCGGACGAACTCGAAGTCACGGTGACCGCGTCCGATCCGTCGCTCACGGTCCCCGCGACGCTCAAACTCGACTTCGAGAAGCACCAGTTCCGATTCGAGTACGAGGTAAAGGCCGGAGAGAGCGCTGGCGAGTTCACCGTCACGCTAACGCCCGCAGTGGGCAAACCGGTCACGGTACAGGTGACTGTGAAGTAGTTGGCGGCATGACGAATGCCCCGCTTCCGCCACCAACAACCGAGAATCGAATACGTGCGAGAACGGTGTGCGTCAGGACTGTGCGAATGTGCCCAAATGTGGGCACGAAACGAGCAGAGTTGCGGCAGAGAGCGGTGCGAAGTCGTAACGCTGTGTAACAAGCTCCCGCGTTCTCACGCTTTTTTCCGGGTTGGCTGTTCGTTGGCCCCTCACAGATCGTCAGAATGGCAGATGAATGACCACTCCGCGGCGCGATTTGGTCGCGCCACCCCTTGGAGGAGGCTTCCTATGGTCCGCCGGTTGCCGACGTTCCAGTCGCTGTCTCTCGCGGCGATGGTCGGCCTGTTCGCCCTCGCCTCGGTCCTCACGGCTCAGCCCCCGGCGCCGCCGGCTCCCGCGCTGCCCACCGACGGCGCGCTGGTCAAGCGGAGCCAGGAAGAGAACCTCAAACTCTTCAAGCGGTTTTCCGAGGAAGTGTTGCGGCTGGCGCAGAAGTGGGAGAAGAGCGACAACGCCGACGACAAGGAGCGGGCCAAGTCCCTTCGCGCCGCCCTCAAGCTCATCGAGGAGCGGGGCGTCGAGAAGCTGTTCAAGGAACTCATCGAGGGCCTCGGGCAGAAGAACCTCACCGGCACCGACTTCAACAACATCCTGGGCAAAGACAGGAAGTTGATGGAAGCCCTGGAACAGATCCTCGGCGTTCTCGAAACCGAAGACGAGGCGGCCGCCCTCAAGCGCCAGATCGACGACATCAAGAAGGCGATCGCGGCCATCCAGGAACTGAAGCGGGCCCAGGAAAACCTCCGCGCCCGCACCGATAATCCCAAGGGCGACCCGAACAAGCTCGCACGGGAGCAGAAGGACCTCGCCGGCAAGACCCAGGACGTCGCGGACGCGCTCAACAAGAACGGAAAGTCCGACGGCAAGGGCGGTGACGCGGCCGGCGGCAAGCAGGACCCGAAGGCCGAGCCGAAGCCGGAAACCAAGCCGGGAGACAACACCGGCGAGACCAAGCCCGATACCAAGGAGAGCAAGAGCGACGGCAAGCCCAACGGCGCGGACGGGATGGGTACGCCGATGGCCGGCCCGAGCGCGGGCGACTCGAAGCCCGGTAGCCCGATGGGCGGCATGGGTAAGCCGATGGCGGGCGACAAGCCCGGCGACCCGATGGGCGGCGAGCCGAAGGGTGGCGAGCCGAAACCGATGGGCGGCAGCCCGATGGACCCGATGGGCGGCGCCCAAAAGCCGAACCCCGGCGACAGCAAGGCACAGGGCACCGGCAAGGGTGACAGCAAGCCGTCGGCCGGGATGCCGGGCGGCGACGCCAAGCCGATGGGCGGCGACGGCATGGGCGGGATGGGCGGCATGGGTCAGCCCAGCCCCGGCGGCTCGAAGGGCGGCGGCCAGCCCAGCCCCGGCGGCTCGCAGAACCCGAACAAGCCCCGCGACCCGGCCGGCGAGCAAGTTCAGCAGGCCGTGCCCCAGCAGAACGGCGCCGAGGACGACATCAAGAAGGGCGATCCGCAAGAGGCGTCCAAGAAGCAGGACAAGGCGATCGAGCAGCTCCAGAAGGCCCTGGAGGAACTCGAAAAGCGGCTCAAGCAGCTCCGCGAAAAGGAACTGGCCAAGCTGCTCGCCAACCTCGAAGAGCGCGTCGCCCGCATGCTCCGCATGCAGCAGGAGGTGAAGACCTCGACCGAGGGCATTCACAAGACGGTGGTGGCGCTGGGCGGCAAGGCCGCGGTCGCCGAGATCCAGAAGAGCCAGGCCGAGGCCGACAAGGAGAGCCAGATCATCGCCGAGGCCGAAAAGGCGCTCAAACTGATGGAGGGCGAGGGCACCGCGGTCGTGTTCGCGGGCGTGCTGGCCCAGGTCAAGGGCGACATGGAGGCCATCCAGAAGCGCCTCAACGAGGCCCGCGTCGGCGAGGACACCCAGCAGATCGAGCAGGACGTCATCGACCAGCTCAAGATGATGCTGGAGGCGCTCAAGAAGGCCAAGCAAGAACTGGAGAACAAGCCGAGCGACCCGAAGCCCAACGACCCGAACGCCAACAAGCAAAACCAGAAGCTCATCGACCTCTTGAACGAACTGAAGCTGGTCAAGGCCCTGCAGGAGCAGGTGAACAAGCGGACGATCATGCACAACAAACAGGACCCCGGCGAGCAGTCGAAGGACCCGCTGGTTCAGGCCGAACTGAAGCAACTGGCCGAGCGGCAGAAGGTGCTTCAGGACATGCTGCACAAGATCGCCACGCAGGCGAACCAGTAAATCGGTGAGGCGCAGATGAGAGCGGGGCCGAGGCGGCGTAAGCTGTTGTGTCGGCCCCGGTTGAAAGGTAGACTCTCGTTATGAATGTTCCGGGCGGTGAGCGGCACCCCGTGTGCAGTCGAAACCGCGAACGCAGGTGAGACGCGGCACGCGGGGCAAGCGCGGCCGCCCCTCCTTCCGACGAGACAAGACACAAAGTCCTTCCGTTCCAGACCCGAACCTGAGGAGCCATGTCGTGACGATTCGCAAGCTGTTCGCGGCCGCCGCCGTCTCCGCGGGGCTGGCCGCATCCGCGACCCCGGCGCTCGCCGCCGAACCGGCCAAGAAGCCGGCGTTCGGCTTCAGCACGATGCGGGCCGCGACCCCCGAGGTCGCCAGGGCCAAGGCCGCGGCGTGGCTGAAGTCGGTCGGGAAGTTCGATCAGGCCGCGTTCGACAAGATCTGGGCCGACGAGAAGCGCACGGTGCTCGACCGCACCGCCGACTCGCTGGCGCTGGGCAGCACCGAGGTCGAGGCCCTGCTCGCGAGCGCCCGCCGGGCGGACAACGTCCCGCCGGAAGTGCCCTCGATCCTGAAGGACGACAAGCAGGACCACTTCTTCCGCACCAACGTCGCGCTGGCCTTCGCCAAGGCCGCGGCGAACAAGAAAGTGTACGAGGAGGCGCTCGAGGCCCTCAAGGGCGTGAACCCCGAGTTCGCGGTCGACCCGGCCAGCTACTTCTTCTTCCGGGCGGTCGCCGAGCACGCCACCATGAAGAAGGACGCGGCCGTCGGCTCGATCGTCAAACTGCTCGACGACGTGGCCGACGCCCCGTCGCGCTACACGATGGTCGCGACCCTCATGTTCTTCGACATGCAGAACTGGGCGCCCGACCCGAAGGACCTGTCGAACATCGAGCGGCTGATGGACAACAGCGGCCGCCGGCTCGACCTCGCCCGCGGCGGCGAGAAGACCCAGGACATCCAGAAGAAGATCGTATTCCGGCTCGACGAACTCATCAAGGAACTGGAAGCGAAGGCCAAGCAGAGCCAGTGCCAGGGCGGCAACTGCCCCGGCGGTGGCGACAAGCCGGGCAACAAGCCGGGCGGCAACACCGTCAACCCGAACAACCCCGCCCCCGACAGCGTCGTCATGGGCGGCAGCGGTCCGGGCAACGTGGACCCGAAGGTGCTCCGGCAGATCGCCGAGGGCTGGGGCACGATGCCGGCCGAGAAGCGGGCCCAGGTCGTCCGCGAGATCACCCGCGACCTGCCGCCGAAGTTCGAGCCGATGATCAAGAACTACTTCGAGGCGCTGGACAAGATGCACGGCTACAAGAAGTGAGCCCCCGCGCCGGCAGTCGGACCGTGTAACGGAGCGGTGGCCGAGCTAATTCCGGCCACCGCTTTTTCGTTCGCGGTTGGTACAATGCGCTCGTTCCCGCCCGCTCGTTCCTTCCGCCCCCGAGACGCGTCATGCGATTCACCCGCCGGGCCGCGACACTCGTCCTTTGCGCGCTGGCCGTTGCACTCGTCACGACCGAGGCGCCGGCCGACGACGTGACCACGACCGCGGGCAAGAAGATCAGCGGAAAGCTCGTCGGCGTGGACGCGCAGGGGATCACCTTCGGAACCTCCGACGCGAAGGTGCCGATCGCGGCCCGGGACATCGTTCTGGTGGACTTCGGCAACAAGCCGGCGCCCGTGCCGAAGGACGCGACGTACTCGGAGGTCGAACTGACCGACGGCTCGACGTTCCGCGTCGCGAAGTTCGCGCTCAAGGGGAAGAAGATCGAGACGGAACTGCTCCCCGGGCCGACCGACCTGAAGGCGCCGGTGTTCGAATTGCCGATGTCGAGCGTCTTCTCCGCGATGAAGCGGGCCGACGATCCGAAGCAGCGGGAGGCGTGGAAGAAGATGCTCGCCACCCGCGGCAAGCGCGACCTCTACGTCATCCGACAGGAGACCGGACTGACGTTCCAGCAGGGGACGATCCACGAGGGCAGCGCCGACGGCAAGTCCCTCACTTTCGAGAACGAGTCCGGCGCCAGGGTGGACCCGCCCCTCCTCCAGTCGCGCTCCGCAGGGCTCGTGTTCTACCAGCCGCAACTGACGACCGTTCCGCCGACGCTGTGCCGCGTTCACGACGTGTACGGCAACGTGCTCACCGCCAGCGCGATCAACGTCTCGCAGGACGGCATCCTGGTGGCGACGGTCGCCGGCGCGCAGGTGAAGTACCCGTCCGCCGCGGCGCTCGTGCGGCTCGACTACGAGCAGGGCAACGTCGCGTACCTGTCGGACCTGGAACCCCGGGTCGACGCGCCGGAGGTGCCGGCGGAGGAGCGGAAGTTGAACCCGGCCGCGCCGGTGCTGAAGGACCGGTCGCTGTCGAACGACTCGATCAAGCTCGATAACGCGATCTTCTCGAAGGGGCTGTGCATCGCCCCGGACACGGTGCTCACGTTCAACCTCAACGGCGACTACTCGCAGTTCAAGGCGACGGCGGGCATCGACGAGAACGGCGCCAACGCGACGAGCGCCGCCCGGCTGACGATCGAGGCCGACGGGCAGGTGTTGTTCAGCGAGGTGCTGCGCCGCAAGGAGAAGGGGAAGGGCGTGACGCTGGCGGTGAAGGGCGCCAAGCAACTGCGGCTGATCGTGGAGGCCGACACGCCGTTCAACGGCAACTACGTGACGCTCGCCGAGGCCCGCGTGCAGAAGTAATTGCGGTCGATGTGGTCCGGTCACTCCGTGACCGGTGCATTTCTTCCGGTCACGGAGTGACCGGACCACAACCGAGCGCCGCGAACAGCGCGGCACCAACGGAACACTCTCATGACCCGGCTCCTCCGTCCGTCCCGCCTTCTGGCCGCCGCGGTTCCCGCTCTCGCGCTCGCCGCGGCGCTGAGCCCGCTGTCCGCGCCGGCCGCGCCCCTCCCGGTGGACAAGGCGGTGCTCGACGCGCAGGCCGCGCGCATCGAGGCCATCAAGAAGGTCCACCCCGCGGTGGTCGCGGTGTGCATGCCGGACGGGACCGGGTGCGGCTCGGGCGTCCTCATCGACGCCGAGGGGTACGCGCTCACGAACTTCCACGTCGTCCAGGCGACGGGGCCGTTCCCGACGGCCGGGCTGGCCAACGGCGTCCTCTACAGCGCCGTCGTGTGCGGCATCGACAAGGTCGGAGACGTGGCGCTCATCAAGCTCGTCCCGAAGGAGAAGGGGAAGCCGTTCCCCTTCGTGCAACTGGGCGACAGCGACAAGGTGAAGGCCGGGGACTGGTCCCTGGCGATGGGCAACCCGTTCTCGCTGGCGATGGACTTCACCCCCACCGTCACCTACGGCATCGTCAGCGGCGTGAACCGCTACCAGCCGCCCGAGGGCAAGGGGCTGCTCGAATACACCGACTGCATCCAGATCGAGACGTCGATCAACCCGGGCAACTCCGGCGGGCCGCTGTTCAACATGCGGGGCGAGCTGATCGGGATCAACGGGCGCGGGTCGTTCGAGAAGCGCGGGCGGGTGAACTCCGGGGTCGGCTACGCGATCTCGATCAACCAGATCAAGAACTTCATGGGCCACCTGCGGGCCGGCATCGACGCCGACCACGCCACCCTGGGGGCGAGCGTCGGCAGCCTGTCGGAGGACGCCCCGCTCCAGCAGATGGTCGTCAAGCAGTTGCTCGACGAGAGCGACGCGTTCCGCCGCGGGCTCCAGGAGGGCGACCAGTTGTTGGAGTTCGCGGGCCGCGCGACGACCAGCACCAACCAGTACAAGAACATCCTCGGGATCTTCCCGAAGGACTGGCGCGTCCCGCTCACGATCCGCCGCAAGAACGCCCGGCAGGAGCTCCTCGTCCGGCTGATGGGCAACCAGGCGGCCGTGGTCGAGCGGCCGATGCCCGGCGGCCCGCCGATGCCGCCGGCCCCGGCGCCGAAGGGACCCGCCCCGAAGGGCGACGGCGAGACCGCCAAGATGTACGAGGGGCGGAAGGGCTATTCGAACTGGTACTTCAACGTGCTGGAGCAGAACAAGCTCCTGGGGGCGTTCAAGAAGCACGGCGACTTCTCCGCGGTGGCCGGCAGGTGGGTGATCGAGGGGAAGTTCGAGATGGCCGACCGCAACGGCCCGATGAAGGTCGAGATCGCCGAGGTCGACGGCGCCGCGAAGGTCACGATGAGGCTGAACATCGAGACCACGCTCGAACCGCTCAAGCAGACCGACGTCGCGGTGCAGCAGGAGCCGATCGGCTCGGGCGGACTGATGATGGCGATGTACCACTACCACCGGTTCCTGACGCGGGGGGCGAAGGGGTTCGAGGGGCTGTTCGCGCACGGCGGGCACGAGCCGTTCTACCCGTACCCGCTCGACGGGCCGGGGCCGAAGTCGCTGGCGGAGCTCCGCGCGGACTGCGCGGTGATCGCGACCAAGCACGGCTCGGTGAACTGCAAGTGGTACTTCTCGCTGAAGGACGCCACGCTGCTCGGCTTCGAGACGTACGTCGACAAGGACGCGAAGGACACCGAGAACCGCGACCCGTGTGAGGTGTACTTCCACGACTACAAGGACGTGGGCGGCGGCCGGAAGCTCCCGCACAAGATGGAGGTCCGGTTCCGCGACAAGCGGTACGCGGTCCTGACCGTCACGAAATACGCGACCGAGAAGTAGCGCCCGTGGGGCGGGCCGGAGGGACGGCCCGCCGTACCTTCTGTCGCGCGGGCCGTCCCTCCGGTCGGCCCGCCACAATCTCGGGTCGCACGGGGAAGGCAGGCCGGTCGGCCTGCCCCACAACAAGACCAACACCGGCAAGCACACCATGTTCACCCGCCACACGCTCCCCGGTCTCGTCGCCGTCGCCGCCGCGCTCGCGACCCCGGCCGCTTCTTCCGCGGCCGACCCGTTCGCTCAGGCGGTCGAGCAGGCGAACAAGAAGCTGGTAAAGGTGTTCGGCGCCGGCGGGTTCGCGCGGCTCAACAACTACGGCACCGGCATCGTCATCAGCAAGGAAGGGCACATCCTGACGGTCGCGAGCCAGTTGCTCGACACGGCCGACCTCGTCGTCCACCTGTACGACGGCCAGCGCCTCAAGGCGCAGGTGCTCGTCACCGAACCGCTGCTCGACGTCGCGCTCATCAAGGTGAAGGTCGAGGGGAAGAAGATCGAGGAGCCGAACGGTCTGGACCTCGACTACTTCGACTTCGACGCGGCCGTGAAGCGCGGACCCGCGGCGCCCGGCGACTGGATCATCGGGCTCTCGAACACGTTCGAGATCGCGCTGCGCGACGAGCCGCTCTCGGTGCAGCGGGGGGTGATCTCCGCGTACACGAAGATGGCGGGCCGGCGCGGCATATTCGAGTTCCCGTACACCGGCGACGTCTACATCGTGGACGCGATCACGAACAACCCCGGCGCCGCCGGCGGCGCGCTGCTCAACCGCAAGGGCGAGCTGATCGGCATCATCGGCCGCGAGATCAAGAACACGCTCAGCGACACGTGGATGAACTACGCGATCCCCGTGGGCGCGAAGACGGTCGTGAAGGAGAAGGTGACCGTCAAGGACAAAGACGGCAAGGACGTGGAGGAGGAGCGGGACCGCGAACTGTCGATGCCGGAGTTCGTGCGGCTGGCGATGAAGGGCGAGTACAAGCCGATCCAGCGGAAGCCGGTGATCGGCGGGCAGGGCGGCTACCACGGCATCGTCTTCGTGCCCAACGTCCTGGAGCGCACGCCTGCCTACGTCGAGGACGTGGCCCCCGGCTCGCCCGCGGACAAGGCCGGCCTGCGGCCCGACGACCTCGTCAGCTTCGTGGACGGCGAGCCGATCGTGAGCATCAAGGCGTTCGACGACTTCATCAAGAAGAACACGCGGCCGGGCACCGTGGTCCGGTTGGAAGTGCGCCGCGGCGAGGCGCTCCAGACGGTCGAACTGACGCTCGGCGCGCACCCGGCCCGGCCCGCGCCGGCGACCCCGCCCGCGCCGAAAAAGCCGTGATTTTCAGGGTAGTAGGCACACTCCGTGTGCCGTCGCTACTCCTCTCGCAAAGTAACGGCACGCGGAGTGTGCCTACTCTCAGGAATCTCCGATGACGCTCCCCAGAACTTCGCGGCTGTGGGCCGCGGTGGCCGCGGCGGCGCTTTTCGCGGCCCCCGCGCCCGCGCAGCCCAAGCCCGACGTGAACGAGGCCACCGAGAAGGCGATGAAGGCCGCGTCCGCCAGGGTCGCGCCGGCGGTCGTGAAGATCGAGACCGTCGGCGGCGGCGAGCTCATCGGCGGCGGGGGGAAGAAGGGGCCGCCCGGCGCGCCCCCGCAACCCGGCGTCCGCAAGGGCGTCGGTCCGACGACGGGACTGATCGTCTCCGCCGACGGGTACGTCGTTTCGAGCGCCTTCAACTTCGCGAACAAGCCGACGGACATTTTCATCACGATCCCCGGCCACCCGCAGCGCCTCGTCGCGAAGATCGTCGCCAGCGATCAGACGCGCATGCTCACGCTCCTCAAGGTGGACGCGAAGGGCCTGCCGGTGCCGGAGGCGTTTCCGAAGAAGGACGTCGAGATCGGGCAGTGGGGGCTGTCGCTCGGCCGGACGCTGGACAACAACGTCGATCACCCGCCGTCGATGAGCGTCGGCATCGTGAGCGCCGTCAACCGCATCTGGGGCAAGGCGATCCAGACCGACGCGAAGACCTCGCCCGTCAACTACGGCGGGCCGCTCGTGGGCATCGACGGGCGGGTCTACGGCGTCATCGTGCCGGCGTCGAACCGCTCCGAGGGCGAGACGGCCGGCGTGGACGTCTACGACGGCGGCATCGGGTTCGCGGTCCCGCTGGAGGACGTCTTCGCGGTCCTTCCCCGTCTGAAGGAGGGGAAGGAGCTGCGCCGCGGGCTGCTGGGCATTTCGCCGCAGGTCCCGGACGTGTACAACACGGTCCCGGCGATCGGGGCCATCCAGCCCGACTCGGCCGCGGCCCGCGCGGGGCTGGCCATCGGTGACAAGATCACCGAGATCAACGGCAAGAAGATCCCGAACTACTCGACGCTCCAGCACGTGATGGGGCCGCTGTACGAGGGCGACAAGGTCACGGTGAAGGTGCTCCGCGGCGACAAGGAGATGGAGTTCAAGGACATCGAACTGCACGGTACGACAACGGCCTACGTCAACGCGTTCTTCGGCGTGCTGCCGATGCGCGACGACCCCGGACCGGGGGTCGCGGTGCGGTTCGTGTACCCCAAGAGCCCGGCCGACACCGCGGGGATCAAGGCCGGCGACCGGATCACGAAGTTCGGCCCGGGGAAGGCGCCCGCACCGGTCCAGAACCGCGCCGCGCTCATGACGCTCATCCAGCGGCTCAACCCGGGCGTCGAGGTGTCGGTCGAGGTGAAGCGCAAGGAGGGCGGGAAGGTCGAAACGGTGACGACGAAGCTCGTCCCGGCGCCCGACGACGTCCCGGAGAAGTTGCCGCTGCCGTCGTCGGCCGGCAAGGCGCTCGAAGGGCAGCCGAAGCCGAAGGACCCGTTCAAGAAGGACCCGTTCGGCAAGTGCGGCCCCGAGGACGACTGTCAGGACGAGAAGAAGGAGGACCCGAAGGGGAAGGACAAGCCGAAGACCGAGACCGGACTCATGACGCGGACCAACGAGGCGCTCGGGCGCGAGTACTGGGTGTTCGTGCCGGACAACTACGACCCGAACGTGTCGCACGGCCTCGTCGTGTGGTTCCACCCGATCGGCGAGGGCGGCAAGGACGGCGAGAAGATGATGAAGACGTTCCGCGACTTCACGGAGGAGAGCCACTTCATTGTGATGGGACCGAAGTCGGGCAACAAGGACGGGTGGGTGCCGAGCGAAACGGAACTGGTGATGCAGGACGTGAAGGCGGTGATGGGGCAGTACACGATCGACAAGACGCGGGTGGTGGCGCACGGGCTGGGCAACGGTGGCCAGATGGCGTTCTACGTCGGGTTCCACGCCCGCGACGTGTTCCGCGGGGTGGCGACGCTCGGGGCGACGCTCGGCAACCCGCCGAAGGACAACGTCGCCAACCAGCCGCTGTCGTTCTTCATCTCGGCCGGCGACAAGGACCCGCTGTTGAAAGACATCGTCGCGGGCAAGGACCTGTTGAAGGAGAAGCGGTTCCCGGTGGTGTTCCGCGAGATGAAGGAGAGCGGCAAGGAGTACTTCGACCTGAAGACGTTCACCGAGTTCCTCAACTGGCTCGACTCGTTGGACCGGATCTGAGATGGCCCGGCGAACCGCGCCGGGCCGCCCCGATCGCCGGCCGACCGACGATCGGGGTGGCGAACGCGCCGTCCTTGATGCCTCGGCCGAACTCCTCTTCTCGGGTCCCGTACTTCATGAGTAACTTGCCGTCGCTGGAAAGTTCGTAACGCTTCGGGCGTCTGAACCGCCCGTTCACTTTCCTGCGGGTTGTCGAGAACCGCGGGCGTGACGGCCGTGCCCCCGATTTTCGATACCGCCTTCGTCGCAGCGTTCCGCTCCGGCACCTTCACCCCAAAACAGGTCAACGCCGTTCTGCCGAGTGACCGCGCCGCCGGCGCTTTCTTCCGGCTCAGCGCGTATCAGATGACCACTGCGATCCGAGTTGAGACGACGGTCCGCACGATTTCGCTCCGGACGTGCCATCGGCCGCGAAGCCGTTAAGCAGTACGGCCTCACAAGCGGCAGAGTGCCACGGTACGCGAGAGTAAATCTGTCGGAATCCGCTGGTAACGCCCGGAGGGGTGGGTTAGCTTCGATTGACTCGCTCATTTCGACTCGCGTCGCCTCTACATCTCGTTCCCGTTCCGGAGGTTCGTCATGAAACTTGTGCGCCCGTTGTCGCGGCGTGGCTTCACGCTGATCGAGCTGCTCGTCGTCATCGCGATTATTGCCATCCTGATCGGCCTGTTGTTGCCGGCGGTGCAGAAGGTGCGGGAGGCCGCCGCCCGCATGAAGTGCTCCAACAACCTCAAACAGTGGGGCCTGGCCCTGCACGGCTACCACGACGCCCTCGGGACGCTGCCCGAGGGCAACCGCAACAACCCGCGCCGCGTGTGGGTGGTGTACACGTGGCCGTATGTGGAGCAGGGCAACTACTACGTCCAGTTCGACCAAACCGTCCACTTCTACCAGCAGCCCAACACGTACACGAGCACGACCAACGGCATCTACGCGAAGACGGCCCCGCTGTACTACTGCCCGAGCGACCGCACCAACGCGATCTGGCAGGGTGACGTCTACTGGCGCGCCCGCGGCAGCTACGTCATCAACTGGGGCAACCAGGCGGTGCCCTACAACTCCGGCGACGCCGCCCAGAGCCTGGCGCTGGGCGTCGGCCCGTTCGGGTACGCGGACGGCATCAACGCGAGCAACCCGCGGAAGGTGAAGATCACCGACATCAGCGACGGCACCTCGAACACGCTGCTCATGTCGGAGATCATCATGGCCGGCAACGACACCGACTTCGACATCCGCGGCGACTTCCTCAACGACGACCGCCCCTGCACGCAGTTCATGACGATCAACACCCCGAACTCCGGGACCGACGTCACCCCGTACTGCCTGAACAACGGGATCAACCCGCCGTGTACGACCTCCGGATCGGGCAACGCGTACAAGGCGGCCCGGAGCAAACACACCGGCGGCGTGAACACGCTGATGGGCGACGGGTCGGTGCGGTTCGTGCCGAACTCGATCTCCTCCACGACGTGGCGCGCGCTGGGCACCATGAACGGCGGCGAAGTCATTAGTAACTTCTGACAATCACCGTGCCGCGGCACTCCGGGCCGGTGTTGTTCGGGGCGCGGCCGCGGCACGGCGGTCACTCGATGTTCACGATCTCGGTGGCGGGAACGTAATCCGTACTTCTCGTCACCGGGTCGAAGAGGGAGACAAGGAGTTCGGTGCCGGGAGCTCGCGTCAGGAGCCCGACCGGGATGCCCTGTATCATCGAACCGTCCCGCCGAATCAACTTCGATGGTTGCTGTGGCCCGGGTCGTTCCATGAGGCTCAGCACTTTTTGAATCACTTCGTCGCGTGTGAGCTCGGCGGTGATGCGCTCGTAGATGAACGCACCATCGGTGGGAAGATCGCCGAGCCGTCCGAGCATCTGTACCGGTTGCGATCTTCTCCCCCAGTCGCGGTCGCGGTGCTCGATGGCTTCGCGTGCGGTCGGGTCTGTGGCCGAAAGAAGCCGGATCTGGCCGTACTCGAATGCGGGGCGACCGGCGAGCTGGCGCCACTGGTCGTACAGTTGCGGCGCGAGCCTTCCGATCCCCCCCGGAACGACTTGAGACGAAGCAATATAGAGGTTCCACGGGCCGCGTTCTTCCGTCTGTGCCCAAAACGCGACCGAAACATCGAATCCTCCCCGAACCAGTCCCGTGAGGAACTTTCGACCGTCTTCGATAGTCCGCTCGCTTACCAGTACGTTCGCAACCACGGCAGCACTCCTTCCGGGTCGTGTGTCACGGCTTCGTAGAGCGCCTCCGCATCCGTTTGCAGCTTCGTCGTGTATCGCGTCTCAACGTGCCACTGGGGCGCAATCAGCCAGTAACTTTTAAAGGCGGGGGCTGTGGCTTGTTTAGCATCCAGTTCGATTTTCAGCCCAGCAAACTCGATCAGCTTCGCGAAATCGTGGGTCAGCAAGTTCGGAACTTTCGCTTCAAACACCAAGCCGGTGTGGACCATCCGTGCCAGAACGCACGACTTCAGGGCGCACTCCACTGCGTAACCCGTGGTATAATACGCGAACGACCATCGCTGCCCGGCGAGAAGGGCCTTCGCGTCCTTGATTCGCTCGTCAGCCAACAACCGCAAATCGGCTTGGTTCACGGGCGACGCCTCCGATACGAACGAGCGCATTGTATCACAAGTACCTGAGCCGCAGGCACCCTGTCTGCCCGCGCCGCCGGCGGGGTTCTTCCTTTTGAACGTGGAACGCGACGACGTACAGACCGGTGCGGCAACACCCGAGGCCGACCGGATCGTGGCGGAGGTGCTCGCCGGGGACACCCGGGCGTTCGCGGATCTCGTGCGCCTGTACCAGCAGGACGTCTGGCGGATCGCAGCGGCCATGCTCCGCGACCGCGACGCGACCGAGAACCTCGTCCAGCAGGTGTTCGTGGACGCGTACTTCCACCTCGACCAGTACGCACAGGGCACGGACTTCGGCGCGTGGATTCGCACCGTCGCCCGGAACCGGCTACGGAAAGAACTCCGCACGGCCGGCCGCGAGGACCGCCGGCTGGCGACCTACCGCGAGCGGTTCGCCGAGCGGCTCCGGGCCGAGACGACCGGCACCCGCGACGACTCCGACGCCTACGTCGCGGCACTGCGCGGGTGTCGGCAATCCTTACCGGAACGCGACGCGCAACTCGTTAAAATGCGATACGAGAAGGGCCTCTCGTTCGAGGCGATCGCGGAACAACAGGGGCAGACGCCCGAGGCCGTGCAGCGGATGATTTCCCGCATCCGGTTCCGGCTCCGCGACTGCATCCAACACAAGCTGAACGACACATGACCCGCACGGCCGAACTCACCGCGAAACTCCTCGACGGCACGCTCGACGGGGCAGAAGCGGCCGAACTCGACGCGCTCGTCGCGGCCGATCCGGCCGCGGAGGCCGAACACCTCGCGCTGTTGGAACTCGAAGCCGAACTCCGCGGGCTGCGCACCGGCGTTGACCTCGTCGGTCCGACGATGACGAGGGTCGAGGAGGCGCAGGCCGAACGCACCGCGAACGCGGTGATGGCCGAAATCGTGACCGGTCCGGCCCCGGCGTGGGCCGCGCCGCCCCCGGCCGAACCCGCACCGCGCCGCCGCCGCCGGCGCGCCTGGGCCGCTGTCGTGGCGGTGGCCGCGTGCGCGGCGGCGGTTCTCGTCGGCCTGTGGCTCGGTACGAAGGATCAGCAATCACCCCCCGACGGCCCGAACGTGCCGGAACCGCTGGCGTTCGCCAAGCTCGCGCGCAAGAGCGGCGCGGTCGAGGTACTGGCGCCCGGCGGCGAGGTGATCCCGACCGACGAGGGCGGCGACCTGCCCGCGGGGTTCACCGTCCGTACCGGTGGTGACGACAGCCTCGCGGTGGTCGAACTGCTTCACGAAAAGGCCCGCGTCGAGATCGAACCGGACTCGGTCGTGCGGTTCGCGGGCATCGCGCCCGGCGACGCCGGACGGCCGCGCCTGTTCCTCGCCGCCGGCCAGATCACGGCCGCGGTGAACCCGCGCCCGGACGACCTGCCGCTGGTCGTCGCCACGCCGGTGGCGGAAGTGTTCGCCCGCGGCGCAACGTTCGTCGTGTC
>JAFKJJ010000694.1 GCA_017306025.1 Planctomycetota bacterium | reverse complement strand
CCGACCGCCAGGAGCGCGGCCGCGAAGAAGAGGGAGAGGGTCTTGAGCTTGTTCGCGGTCATGGTTCGGATCACTCCTTCCGCAACGGCGGCGGGTCGGGTCGAAGGCGCGCCAGAACCCCGGCCCGGCGCGAAGTCGGGGGCGGCCAATAGTGTCGAGGCGATTAGCGCCGGGAGCGCGGACGCGGCGGCCTCTTCGGCGACCGCGGCGAGCGCCGCGGCCGCGAGCGCCGGCGCGAACCCGCGATGGGTCAGTCGGGCGCGGAGCCGCTCGCGCGCCCGGGTCAGTCGCGAGGAGAGGGTGCCGGGCGGACACCCCAGAAGCCGGGCCGCCTCTTCACCCGTCTTGCCCTCCAGGCAGCACAAGACGAACGCGGTCCGGTGCCGTTCCGGCAACTTCGCCACTTCCTCGTCCAGTACCCGCTCCAGTTCCCGCAATCCGGGATCGACCGGCGGTGCCGGAACGTGTTCGGCGCCTGGTTCCTCACGGGCCGTTCGACGCGCCCGGTCGGCGCGGACGCGGAGCGCCGCGCGGCACGCGACGCGGTGCAGCCACGCCGCGAGGGCTTCCCTACGCGCGACGGAGCCCGCTTTACGAGCGAGTACCAGGAAGGTCGCCTGGAAGGCGTCGTCCGCGTCGTTCGCGTCGGTCAGCACGCGGCGACAGACCGCGAGGACCATCGGCGCGTGTCGGCGGACGAGCAACTCGAACGCGGCCGCGTCGCCGGTGCCCGCGAACCGCGCGAGGAGGTCGGCGTCGGCCGGCGGACCGGTCGAAGAAAGGGCGAGGAGGTGGGGCAATCGGCGGGGTCCGTGGCTCACGTGCGGCCCTCTCGGCGTCACCGTAATAGAGCCGCCGGGGCCGCCGAGTTCTCCATCTTTTTCCACCGGTGTGCGAATCGGGGATTTGTCGCGCGCCGGTCGACCCGGGGTGGATCAGCGCTTCGGTGCTGGCGCGGATCGCAGCAACTCCAGCGACGTCCGCGCCGGCGCCTTCTCTTCGCGCACGACCTTCTCCACTTCGGCCGCCGCGGCCTCGAATTTTTTCCCGTCGAGGTCGATCCAGACGTCCAGTACGGGAACTCCGTTGGCGCGGGTAATTTCAACGGCCGCCGTTTCCCGATTGATGCGGGCCACGTTGGAAAGCGGAACGTGTTTGCCGTTCGCCGCCAGCGGGACGTTGAGGAGGTGTTCGACGGTCGGCTCCGCGTCCGCGGACCGAACCACGACGCGGAAAGAGCCCCCGGTCTTCGGTTCGATCCACAGCCCGGCGGGTCCGGACCGACCGGCAGCTTCCGCGACCTGTCGGGAGACGTCCGCCGCGGACAGCCCCAGTGCCGCGGCCTTCTCCCGGTCCACCTCGACGAACAGGTGCGCCGCGTCCCGGCGCTGCCCGAGTTGTGCGGCCGCCACACCGTCGATCGCGCCCACCCGCCGGCGGAGCCGAGCGGCCACCTCCGCACGCCACACGTCAGTACCGCCGCGCACCCGGACCGCGAGGTCCGCCGGGTCGTTCCCCAGCGCCGCGAAGTCGACGGGACCGGCGCGGAAGCGGGCTGCGACGTCGGCGAGATCCTTCTCCTTCGCGAACAGTTCCCGGAGCTTCTGGACGTACTCCGCGGCCGTCCGGGAGCGCTTCCCGCTCAGGCGAACGCGGACCGTCGCGTCCCGGGGGCCGGCGTGCCGGGTGTAAAGCGCCGACGGGTCGGCCCGGAGCCCCATTTCCGACACGATCCACTCCCGCTCCTCGGCCGGGATCGCACCTTCGACGAACCGCTCGACCGCGGCGACCCGCCGCTCGGTCGCGTCGAGCGCCGAGCCGGACGAGGCCCACAGGTGGGCGGTTAACTCGGCCGGGTTGTCGTCCGAGCCGCCGGCGGCAAGGAAGGTGAGTTGGGCTTCCGGGGCGAGCGCCGTGCCCAGCCGCGCAACGGCCTTTTGAACTTCCCCGGCCGTGGGCGCTGTACCGAAGGCGAACAGCGGGAGGCAGACCGCCCGCTTGCCGTTGACCCGCACCAGAGACGTCTGTACCAGCGCGTCTTTGGGCACGGCGACGTCGCGCAAGTAGACCATTTTCCCCGCTTCGGTGCGAACCGGCACGTCCCCGATCTCTTCGATCGAACGGAAGGCCGTGCCAGAGCCGAGGACCAGATCGGCGTCGCCCCACCGGCCGGCCACGGGCGGGACCGCGGCGTTCGCCCGCTCGATCGCGCGCGCGACGTCGCCCGCGGTGAGCCCGCGCGCCTGCATCCTCTGTGTGTCCAGATAGAGCCCGAACTGGCGCTCCTTCCCGCCGAGCACCACGGGGGCCATGAGCCCCGGAATACGGCCCAGCGCGGGCCGTACCGCGTTGCGCGCGATGTCCGCGAGGCGGGCCTCGTCGGACGTGGCGCTCTGCACGACCACCAGGCCCAGAACGCGCTCGCCCGCGGGATCGACCGCCTGGGCGAGCGGGGGCCGGCAGCCCGGCGGGAGGTGGGGTAGCGCCGCCAGCGCCAGAGAGTTCGCGCCGGCCAGGGCGAGGGCGGGATCGGTGTCGGCCCGTAGTGCCAGGCGAACGACGCTCACCCCGGTGATCGACCGCGACTCGCAGGACGCGACACCCGGCAGTTGGCCGAGCCACCGCTCGACGCGGTTGGTAATGAGCCGCTCGACCTGCTCGGGCGGCATGTCCTCGTAGCAGGTAACGACGGTAATGGCGGTCGGCTTGCGGGGGACGGCGTCCGGTCCGGGCGGGGGCGGCAGCGGCGGCGCCGGCTCGCCGCGCGCCGGGACTTC
>JAFKJJ010000693.1:2258-5043 GCA_017306025.1 Planctomycetota bacterium | reverse complement strand
TGCGCGGGGGCGGCCGGGGGCGGGGTGCTGATGGCCTGGCTCACCCGCGGCGCGGCAGCGAAGTCGGCTGCGGCCGGCGAGGTGTTGCGAGCGTGCGCAGTGCGGATGGTATTCGGCGGGACCGTGGCCGCGGTCGCGGCCGGCGTGTTCGCGTGGGCCGCGCAACCGGCCGAGGTGCGGGCCGTGTGCTCGTCGGCCGACCCGGTTTGGGCCGTCGCGTTCGGGGCGTGGTTCCTCGGCGCGGTCGGGGTGGCCGTGACCGCGGTGCGGCTCGGCAACTGCGACTGCCGGAAGCGGCTCGCGGCACCGGCCGCGTTCTTCGGAGTTCAGACCGGCGGGTTCGTCGTGTGTCGCGACCTCGTCCGCGACGCCAGCCTCGCCCGGTTCGGGTTCGACGTGTGGGACCGCGCGGTGGTGGTGAACTGGTCGGTACTGGGGCTGTTCTTCGTGCTGTTCGTCGCGGGGCTGGGCGTCATCGGCTGGCTGGCGTGGGTCGCTTACGGGTCGGAGCCACTGGGCGCGAAAGGGGAGGCGGTATGAGCCTGTCGAACGAACAACGGGTCGAACTCCCGGTGGTGGAAGCGCCCGAGCACCCGGCGCGCCGGGTGTTCCTCAAGGCGGCCGCGGGCGCGGTCGGGTGCGTGTACGCCGGCATGATCGGCTACCCGGTGTACCGCTACCTGGAGTCGCCGGTGGAGAAGGCCGCGGCGGCCGCCGCGGTCAGCGAGGTGAGTCTGCCGAAGGCGGACGCCCTGCCGCCGGGGTCGGCGCTGATGTTCAAGTTCGGGGCCGGGCCGGCACTGCTGATCCACCAGAAGGACGGGTCGTGGTCGGCGATGTCGGCGGTCTGTACGCACCTGGCCTGCACGGTGCAGTACGAACCGGAGCGGGACCGCATCTTCTGCGCGTGCCACGGCGGCGTGTACGACCCGAAGACCGGCGCGAACGTCTCCGGCCCGCCGCCCCGGCCGCTGGACCAGTTCAAGGTTGCGGTCGGTGCCGGCAGCGTCACCGTTACGAGGGGGTAAGGCGCGATGGAACTGGAACCTGCTGTCACGTCCGCGCCCCCGACCGCCGCCCCGACGGCGGAAGCCCCGGCGCAGGCGCCCGCGAAGCTCGAACCGCCGGGCGCGCCGGGCAGCCGCCTGCGCCGACTCTACGAGTGGGCCGACGAGCGGCTCGGGCTGACCGAGCTGCGGAAGTTCGCGGCCAAGAAGACCGTACCCGAGCACCGGCACGCGTTCTGGTACTACTGGGGCGGGATCTCGCTGTTCCTGTTCATCGTGCAGGTGCTCACCGGCGTCCTGTTGCTCGTGTACTTCCGCCCCGGGCCGGAGGCGTACGACTCGGTGCGCCGGATCACCTACGAGATCCACTTCGGCTGGCTCGTCCGCTCCGCGCACTCGTGGTCCGCGAACCTGATGGTGTTCGCGGTGTTCGTCCACATGTTCTCGGCCGGGCTGATGAAGGCGTACCGCAAGCCCCGCGAGTTCACGTGGTGGTCCGGGGTCGTACTGCTCCTGCTCACGCTCGGCTTCGGGTTCAGCGGCTACCTGCTGACGTGGGACGAGGTGGCGTACTTCGGCACGAAGGTGGGCATCGAAGTCGCCGAGAAGACGCCGGTCCTCGGCCGGCCCTACGCGAACCTGCTCCGCGGCGGGCCGGACGTGAACGAGAACACGCTCCAGCGGTTCTTCGCGCTCCACGTCGTGATCTTCCCGCTGCTGTTCATGCCGGTACTGGTGCTCCACCTGTGGCTGGTGTCCAAGCACGGCAACGCGGTCCCGCCCTCCGAGGAGGCGAAGCCGGCCGCACGGCGGAAGAGCGTCCCGTTCTTCCCCAACTTCATGATGAAGGACCTGGCGATGTGGCTGATCGCGCTGAACGTGATCGCGATCTTCGCGTCGTTCTTCCCGTGGCAGCTCGGCAGCCAGGCCGACCCGCTCAAGCCGGCCCCGGTGGGCATCCACCCGGAGTGGTACTTCATGAGCAGCTTCCAGGTGCTCAAGATCTTCGGCGACTGGTTCCCCGGCGCGGCCGGGGAGATGTTCGGCATGGCGGTGTTCACGCTGGGGCTGGGGCTGTGGTTCCTGCTCCCGCTGTTCGACCCCTCCTCGAAGAACGGCCGCCGGGCGCGACTGGCCACGTACTTCATTCTGTTCGCGCTGGCCGTCCTGGTCGTGACCACGGTCTGGGGCTATCTGGCGCTCTGACCACCACACCCGCCGCCACCGGGGCGCGGGTATCGAACACGGGTGAGGCCATGAACTATCCGGTCTGGGACGTCCCGATTATCGGCAACGGGTGGGTGATCGGGATCATCGCGATCGTCCACGTCCTGATCTCGCACTTCGCGGTCGGGGGCGGGGTGTACCTGGCGGTGTCCGAGTGGAAGGCGCGGCGCGAGGGCCGCACCGGGTGGCTCAAGTACCTCAAGGGCTACTCGTACTTCTTCCTCGTGCTCACCGGCGTGTACGGCGCGGTGACGGGCGTGGGCATCTGGTTCGCGATCGGCCTCGCGCACCCGGAAGGGACGAGCACGCTGATCCACAACTTCGTGTTCGGCTGGGCGATCGAGTGGGTGTTCTTCCTCGTCGAACTGACGGCCGCGGCCGTCTACTACTACACCTGGGACCGCATCCCGGCGAAACTGCACCAGACGGTCGGCTGGGTGTACGCCGGCGCGTCGGTCTTCACGCTGGTCATCATCAACGGCATCCTGACGTTCATGCTCACGCCGGGTCAGGCGTGGCTGGACGCCGCGGGCACCGGCGACGAGGCGAAG
>JAFKJJ010000693.1:0-2190 GCA_017306025.1 Planctomycetota bacterium | reverse complement strand
GCCTGGTGATGCGAACGGCCGTGTGTCTGGCGATGGCCGCGATCTGGGGGCTGGTGTCCGCGTCGCGGCTCAACGGCGACGAACTCCCGCTGAAGCGCCAGATCGTGCGCTGGTCGGCGTGGTGGCTGTTCCCGGCGTTCGTGCTCATGCCGCTGTGCTTCGTGTGGTACCTGTCGATGATCCCGCCGGAGCGGTCGGGGCTCCTGGAACTGGGCATCACGACCATCGGCCGGGGGACGTTCACGCAGGTGACGCGGGCGGCGCTGGTCTCGGTGATGACCTCGGGCACCGTGCTGGCGATCGTCTACTTCATCGCCTACCAGCGGCCGGAGGACTTCCACCCGGGGCACGCGCTGGCGGTGCTGGCGGTGGCGCTGGCCGCGACCGGTTCGACCGAGTACAGCCGCGAGATGCTCCGCAAGCCGTTCGTGGTCGCGGACCACATGTATTCGAGCGGCGTGCGCAAATCGGACGTGGACCGGCTCAACCGCGAGGGCTACCTGACGCACTCGCCCTGGCTGGCGCCGGAAGAGAAAGGGGCCGTCGACCCTTCGGCGCGCCTCGACCGCGGCCGGTTGATGTTCCTCGGCCAGTGCGCGAGCTGCCACACGCCCGACGGTTACCGCTCGATGAAGGTGCTGTTGGGCGACCGCGACCGGAAGGGGATCGACAACCTGCTCGACACGCTGCACCGGCACGCGGACGATTCGCCGTACCGGAAGTTCATGCCGCCGCTGACGGGATCGTCGGAAGAGCGGGCGGCCCTGGCGGATTACCTCTCGACACTTGCCCCACAAGCGAGAACGAGGGCGACGGCAAGATAAAGGACGAGTCGCCGGCGAGCGACCGCCGAATCGGTTTTCGAGGGATTCACCTCTTCAACCTGCGGCATCAACCGAGAGCCGTTCACCGTCGGAAGTCCCGGTGCGCCGATGATTGCCCCCGGCGCACCGGACGAGGCGAGCCGCCCGCGGCACGGCACCTCGGACATCGCCCGTACACCCCGCCGGCTCGGCCCGCTCAGCGGCGCTCCCACGGGCGCTTCGCGCGGTCTTGCTCGTCTTCCCCGGCCGCCTTCGCCCGGGCCTCGTCGCGGACCCGCGCCAGTTCGTCCGGCGGCAGGTCGGCCGGGGGCGTGTCCAGCGACTCCACGAGGTCCGGCGGCGAGTCCCGCTTCATGCGCGCCGCGAGCTGCGCGAACCCCACGCCGGCCATCCCGGCGAGCACCGCGCTGGCGCACAGCCCCGCCCACCAGAAGGTGCGGAACGAGCGCCACGCGTTCACCTTCGAGAGCCTCACGGCGAACTTTTTCGTCACCGTCGTTTCGCGCGTCTGCATGTTGCTCGGCCCGACCGCCTGCGGGTAGCGGACCTGCATCGTGACGGTGCCGGCCAGTTCCCGGTCCTGGAGGTCCGGGTTCGGCGGCAGCTTGACGTCGGCCCAGAGCGTCGGCGCGGTGTGGGCCTGGCTCGACTTCACCGACATCGACGCGCCCCAGGTGGCGCTGTTGCTGCTGGCCGCGGCGCCCGGCACCGGGGCGCCGTCGAACGCCACCACGGGCGCGCCGCTCCACGTGCTGTTCACGCAGTCGATCTTGTCCGGGAACGAGACGCGGAACGTGTCGCCGGGACCCAGGACCGGCGGGTCCGTGTCGCCGAGCGCCCAGCCGTTCAGGTGGCGCACCGCGACCGGCACCAGCGCCGCCAGCGCCGCCAGCGCCGCGAGTGCGGCGAGCGCGAGGTACGCCAGGTGGCCGGTGCGGGTGAGCGGGGCGGCGGTTCGCCGTTGTCCGGGTCGCCGGCACGGATCACCTCCACCGCGCCGCTCTCCACCGCGCGCGCGGCCGAGTCCCGATTCGCCTCCTGATCGCGGTTCGGGTCGCTCCGGGCGATTGCGAGGTGGATCAGCGCCGCGCCGGCCGCGAGGGCGGCCAACACGAACGCGGACGCGTCGCGGGAGATCACGTCGTTGGCGCCGACCAGCACCGCCGCGGCACCGGTGCCGAAGACCGCGGCGGTCAGCCCGAGGTGCGCGGTGTTCTTCTGGTGCCCCACCATGCGGGGCTGGACCCGCCCGCACTCCGGGCACGGGATCTGGTCCACCTGGTTCCGGAGGGCCGCGATGCCGGCCCGCTAGGCGTTCGCCTGGGCCTGCTCCGCGGTCCCACCGGTGCCGCTGACGGCGCGCTCG
>JAFKJJ010000047.1 GCA_017306025.1 Planctomycetota bacterium | reverse complement strand
CTCCTGTTGGGCATCAACCTGTTCAACTACATCGACCGACAGATCCTCTCGGCCACCCTCCCCAAGATCAAGCGCGACGCGAGCATCTTCCGGCCCGACGACGGGTGGATCAACACCAAGCTCGGGGCGCTCACCACCGCGTTCATGGTCGCGTACATGTGCCTTTCGCCGGTGTTCGGCCGGCTCGGCGACAAGATGTCGCGGTGGACGGTGGTGGGCGTCGCGGTGATCCTCTGGAGCCTCGCGACCGGCGGCCCCGGGCTCGCCACCGGCTACCTGCTCCTGTTCTTCACGCGCTGCCTGGTCGGGGTGGGCGAGGCCGCCTACGGGCCGGTAGCGCCGGCCATGCTTTCGGACCTGTACCCGGTGGACCACCGCGGGCGGGTGATGGCGTGGTTCTACATGGCGATCCCGGTCGGCAGCGCGCTGGGATTCGTGGTCGGTTCGCAGGTGGCCGGTACGTCGCTGGGGTGGCGTGGGGCGTTCTGGCTGGCCACGGGGCCGGGGCTCGCGCTGGGTGTACTGTGCTTCTTCATGAAGGAGCCGGCGCGGCCCGCGGCGGCCCCCGACCTGCAGGGGGCGAACTACTGGGCCGTGCTCCGGGAGCTGAAGGGCATCCGCTCGTTCGTGCTGTGCTGCGCCGGGATGACCGCGTCCACGTTCGTTCTGGGCGGGGTCGCGACCGTGATGCAGCTCTACGTGTTCGAGCGCGAGGCCCGGTTCACGCTCGACGCGAAGGCCGTCGACCGGCTGCGGACCGAGGAGCGGTTCCGGCGGTCCGACGGCACCCTCACCGTGCCCGAAGACGTGCTGAACAAGCTCGCGACCGTGGCCGGCCCGGACGTCCTGACCCTTCACGAGTTCGAGCACCGCCTGAAGGGGGACCGCGAGAAGAATCAACCCGGGGCGCTCACCGAGGACGAATTCGTCCGCTATAGCGGCGACGTCCTCGAAGCCTCCCCCGCGGAGGGCGCGCTGACGAACGGCGCGATCGGTACGTACATCGGCGGCATCGTGGTGGTGTCCGGGCTGGTCGCGACGCTCCTGGGCGGGGTGCTCGGCGACTACCTGCGGAACCGCGGCGTTCGCGGGGCGTACTTCCACGTCGCCGGGTGGGGAATGGTGGTCGCGTTCCCGTTCTTTTTGGGGATGCTGTTCGTCCCGTTCCCGCTCGCGTGGGGGCTGCTGTTCGTCGCGGTGTTCTTCCTGTTCTTCAACACCGGTCCGATGAACACGGTGCTGGCGAACGTGACGCGGTCCGAGATCCGGGCCACCGCGTTCGCGATCAACATCCTCATCATCCATGCCCTGGGCGACGCGGTTTCGCCACTGATCATCGGATTCGTGTCCGACCTGTCGAGCCTGCACGCGGCGTTCGTGGGGGTGGCGATGCTCATCCCGGTGAGCGGGGTGCTGTGGGTGTGGGGGGCGAAGTACCTCGACGAAGACACGGTGCGGGCAGAAGGAGAACCGGTGAATACGCTGTGACCTGCCGCGGCAAATTATTAAATCACTCAGCCATTTCTCATCACTTGACGGGTGCAACCCGAGGGGCCGCCGATACAATGGCAAACGCCTGTCAATGAATGCGCCCGTTCTTCTCCCATCTCCTTCTCTCCGGAGTTATTCGTGTCTCGCTCAACCGTTCTCTCCTCACGGCGCGGCTTTACTCTGATCGAGTTGTTGGTGGTGATCGCCATCATCGCGATCCTCATCGGGCTCTTGCTGCCGGCGGTCCAGAAGGTGCGAGAGGCCGCCGCGCGCATGAGCTGCTCGAACAACCTCAAACAGATGGGGCTCGCCTGCCACAGCTACAACGACTCCGTCGGCTACCTTCCCCTGAACGGCCTGAACACGACCGGCCCCCGCACCGTACTCAACGGCGCCCCCGCGGCGGGGAACTTGCAGGAGTGGGGCTTCCTGTACCAGATCCTGCCCTTCATCGAGCAGTCGAACGTGTACAGCATCCCCAACAGTGCCGGGATGACCGACGGCGACGACAAGATCAAGCAGACGCCCATCAAGATCTACTTCTGTCCGAGCCGCCGGCAGCCCGTGATCCGGGGGCTCGCCAACGGCGCGCTGAACGACTACGTCGCCAACGGCGGCACGTCGTCCAGCAGCACCCAGAACGGCGCCATCATCTGCCGGAACCCGCAGACGGCCGCGACGCCGTCCTTCACGCTCAACCTCGCCGGCATCAAGGACGGCACGTCGAACACCATGATGATCGGAGAAAAGCACCTCCGCACCACCGCGTACGCCGGCGGCGCCGGGAACGACAACCAGGGGTACTGGCGGGGCGTCGACTCCGACGTGTGCGGGCTGGCCCTGACCCCCGCGGCCCCTTACTGGACCCCCTTGGCGGACGACGCCACGGACCGCTTCACCGGTTTCGGGAGCACGTTCGGCTCCGCCCACTCCAGCGGGTTCCAGTGCGTCCTGTGCGACGGCTCGGTGCGGAACATCTCTTACTCCGTCAACCCGACCGCCGTGCTCCAACCGCTGTGCCAGCGAGACGACGGGGTGGCCTTCAGCCTGAATTGACCCGCACCCGTTGCGCCGGGGCGCTCCCGCCCCGGCTCGGGCCACCTCCTTCACCTCTTCCGGGAACCGTCATGCGCTCTCTCACCGCATCGTTCAGGACGTTCTCGATCGGGTCCGTTGCCGTTATCTGCCTCGCGAGCGCCCTCGGCTGTTCGACCGGCCGAAAATACGAAGGGGCGAGCTTTCCCGTCGAGGGGGCGCTGCGCTGGAAGGACGGCAGCGACGCCGGCGACCTGGGCGGGGGCACGCTCGAACTGGAATCGGCCGCCAAGAGCGTCATCAAG
The DNA here is from genome assembly GCA_017306025.1 of Planctomycetota bacterium. Classification (GTDB taxonomy): domain Bacteria; phylum Planctomycetota; class Planctomycetia; order Gemmatales; family Gemmataceae; genus Gemmata. The sequence goes on along the minus strand of JAFKJJ010000047.1, from coordinate 14,306 downwards.
ATCCCGATCGCGGCCGACGGGACGTTTACCCGTGACGAAAGGCTCCCCGCGGGGAAGTACCGCGCCCGCGTCTCGGCCCCGCCGCCCAGGCCCGACGACGAGTACGACATGGACGCGAAGTTCCAGAAGTTCGAGACGTCCGGGCTGACGGTCACGGTCGGCGACGAGGAACAGCAGCGCATTTCGCTGACGCTGACCCGAACGGCCAAGAAGAACCGGCAGTAAGCGGCCCCGATCCGTCGTGGCGACCGGCGCGTTATCGCGCGACGGCCGCCACCTGCCACGCGACGAACCCGACGTAAGCCGCGAGTAACAGCGTGCCCTCCCACCGCGGCACCTTCAGCCCGTTGAACCGCACGGGCAGGAGCAAGAGCGCGAACAGCGCCATCACCGGAATCACTTCCAGAATGACGCGCCGGTCGACTACGAGCGGGTGGGTCATCGCGACCAGCCCCGCGGTGAACAAGAGGTTGAAGATCACCGGCCCGACCACGACACCGAGAACAAGATCCGGGCGCCCGCGCCGCGCCGCGATCACCGCGACAACCACCGTGGGTAGCGCCGTCACGAACGCGCCGACCGTGCCGAGCACGAACGACGGCGCCTTCAGGTGGTTCGCCGTTCCGAGCAGTTCCTTCGCGATCAGGTAACCCCCGCCGACCAGCGCGGCCGCCCCCGCCAGTGCGAGCACCGCGGCGGCCCACACCGGTATCCGCTCCGGCACGCAACTCGCGAACTCCGCCTTCACCTCGGCCGGTTCTCCACGCGCCGCGCTAACGAGCAGCCCGAGCGCGACCGCCCCCGCACCGAGCAGGAACCCGGCGTCGACACGGGAGAGCGGAACGTCCGGGCCGTTGCGGCCGAGGAACCAGAACAACAGCGACGCGCCGATCGCGAGCGGAACGGCGACGTAGAAGAGACGCGCGGTGGCAGCGATCGGCCGCGCGAGCGCCGCAGCGCCCAGCACGAGACCGATGCTCGCGACGTTGCTCCCGATGATGTGCCCGACCGCGAGCCGCGTAACGGGCGGCTGCCGCAGCACCGCGACCAGGTCGAACGCCAGCCCCGCGACGCACGGCCCGAAGCACACCGCGATCGCCCCCACCGCGAACGGACTCCGCCCGGTCGCGCGGTCGAGCCGTGCGGCCCCGAACACGAGCATCGGCGCGCCGACCGCCAGTAATCCCAGGCCGGCTATGAACAGGGCGACGTGTTCCACAACAAACTCCCGGGACTACCGGCTGTTAGCCGTTGGCCGTTAGCCGTACAAAAAGACCGAACTTCGCGCCCGCACCGGCTGTCCTGCCAACAGCCCGCGGCCACCAGCCAACCGCTTTCAAGCAAGGCCATCCGATGCCGAGTTACAAACCCGCCGACGTCGAGCGCCGGTGGCAGCAGTTCTGGGAAACGAACAAGACGTTCCGCACACCCGACCCCGGCGAGCCGGGCACCGAGAACAAGCCGAAATACTACATCCTGGACATGTTCCCGTACCCGAGCGGCGCCGGGTTGCACGTCGGACACCCCGAAGGGTACACCGCAACCGACATCCTGGCCCGCTTCAAGCGGATGAACGGCTTCCACGTGCTGCACCCGATGGGCTGGGACGCCTACGGCCTGCCCGCCGAGCAGTACGCGGTGGAGAAGAACGTCCACCCGCGGATTACGACGCGGAACAACATCGACACGTTCCGTCGGCAGATCAAATCGCTGGGCTTCTCCTACGACTGGGACCGCGAGGTCGATACCACCGACCCGGACTACTTCAAGTGGACGCAGTGGATCTTCTTAACGATCTACGACACGTGGTACGACCCGATCGCGAGGAAGGGCCGGCCCATCGTGGAACTGCCGATCCCCGACGAGGTGCGCGAGGGCGGACCGGACGCGGTTCGCAAGTACCAGGACGCTCACCGCCTCGCTTATCAAGCGGAAGTGCCGGTGAACTGGTGCCCGGCGCTGGGCACCGTACTGGCGAACGAAGAGGTCATCGACGGCAAGAGCGAGCGCGGCGGCCACCCCGTTGAACGGCGCCCGCTACGACAGTGGTTGATGCGGATCACCGCTTACGCCGAACGGCTGCTGGAAGACCTGGAGCCGCTGGACTGGTCTCACTCCATCAAGGAGATGCAGCGCAACTGGATCGGCAAGAGCGAGGGGGCGGAGGTCGATTTTACCGTCGCCGGCAGCGGCGAGACGATCCGCATCTTCACCACGCGCCCGGACACGCTGTTCGGCGCGACCTACATGGTGCTGTCGCCCGAACACGCGCTGGTGCCGCAGATCACCACGCCGGAACAGAAATCCGCCGTCGGGGCGTACCAGCAGGCGGCGGCGCGGAAGAGCGATTTCGAGCGCACCGAGGTCGCCAAGAAGAAAACCGGCGTGTTCACGGGGGCCCACGCGATCAACCCCGTCAACGGCGCGAAGATCCCGATCTGGATCGCCGACTACGTGCTGGCGACCTACGGCACCGGCGCGATCATGGCCGTGCCGGGCCACGACGAGCGCGATTTCGAATTCGCCAAGCAGTTCGGCCTGCCGATCGTCACCGTCGTGAAGCCCACGGACGCGTGGTTGAAAGAAACGGGCAGCACGATCGACGATCTGAGAAAGCCGTACTGCGAGGACGGTTCCGCGATCAACTCCGGCATTCTGGACGGCCTGCCGACGCCCGAGGCGAAGGCAAAAATCATCGCGTGGCTGGAGGAAAAGGGCCTCGGCACACGGCGCGTGAACTACAAGTTGCGCGACTGGCTGTTCAGCCGACAGCGCTACTGGGGCGAGCCGTTCCCGGTGCTGCACGGCGAGGACGGCGCGACCGTCACGCTGTCCCCAAGTGGCCTGCCACTGAAGGCGCCCGACCTGGAAGACTTCAAGCCGACCGGCACGCCCGAGGGGCCGCTGTCGAAGGCGACCGACTGGGTGAACGTGGTCATCGGTGGGAAGAACTACAAGCGCGAAACGAACACGATGCCGCAGTGGGCGGGTTCGTGCTGGTACTTCCTGCGCTACATCGACCCGCGCAACGCGGCCGAGTTCGCCGACCCGGCAAAGCTGAAGTACTGGCTGCCGATCGACCTGTACGTCGGCGGCGCGGAACACGCGGTGCTGCACCTCTTGTACGCGCGGTTCTGGCACAAGGTGCTGTTCGACCGCGGGTACTTGCCGTGCCCCGAGCCGTTCCAGCGGCTGGTGAATCAGGGCATGATCCTGGGCGAGTACGAGTACCACATCACGCCGGAAGTGTACGAAGCGAACAAGCCAAAGCTCGCGGAGCAGAAGATCACCGCGGTCCACGTCCCCAAGAAGGAAGAGAGCGACAAGGAGAGTTACGTCCTGCGCGTCGCGGGCGTGGACAAGCCGCTGATCCCGCTGCCGGACGAAATGATCGAGAAGAAGAAGGGCAAGACGTACCTGAAGGGCACCGAGATCGAACTGACCGGCAAGGCGGACAAGATGTCCAAGAGCCGGGGGAACGTGGTGAACCCGGACGACATCGTCCGCGAGTACGGCGCGGACAGCCTGCGCCTGTACGAGATGTTCATGGGACCGCTGGAGGCGGTGAAGCCGTGGAGCACCAAGAGCGTCGAGGGCGTGTACCGCTTCTTGACGCGGGCGTGGCGCCTCATCGTCGACGAGGGCGAAGAGTTCAAACTGTCATCGGCTGTGAAGGACGCGCAACCGGACCGCGAGACGCTGCGCGTGCTGCACCAGACCATTCAGAAGGTGACGAAAGACACGGAGTCGCTGAGCTTCAACACCGCGATTGCCGAGATGATGAAGTTCGTCAATCACGTGACGGGCCTGGAAGTTCGCCCGCGTTCCGTACTGGAGCCGTTCGTGCTGCTCTTGGCCCCGTACGCGCCGCACGTTGCAGAAGAGTTGTGGAGGGTGCTGGGGCACACGAATACGCTGGTCTACGAGCCGTGGCCGAAGTTCGATCCGGAGTTGGCGAAGGCCGACGAGATCGAGATTCCGGTGCAGGTGAACGGCAAATTGAAGGCGCGGCTGAAGGTGCCCGCGGAGATCGACGACAAGGCACTCGAAGCCGCCGCGATGGCCGACGAAACCGTAAAGGCCCAGATCGCCGGAAAGACCGTGAAGATGGTGAAGGTGGTGCCGCGCAAGCTGGTGAACGTCGTGGTCGCAGGTTGAGCCGGCACTCAATTTGAAACCCTCGCCCTTCGGGCGAGGGTTTCGTCGTTGATGACTCCCACCAGCGCGCCGGCGAGGCACCGGGCCGCGAGTTTCGTGTCCCGCGCCAGCCGCAGGAATTCGCCGAGTAGCGCCGGCTTCCGCAACAGCGCGCCGCACGCCTTCCGCACCGACACGTTCCCGCCGGAGAGCAACCGCACCAACTCCGGCGACAGCGCGGTGTCAACGGTATCCGACACCGCCCGCACCGCGAGGAACCGGACGCCCCGCTCCGCGCATACTTCGGCAACCGCGGCCGACTCCATGTCCACCGCGTCGTGCGATTCTCCCAACCGACGTTTTTCCACGGGATCGGCGACGAGGTGATCGACAGTGAGGACGTGCGGGGACTTAACGACATCTCCGACACGAAGAGAAGGAACGAGCGCGCCGCAAAAGCCGGCCGCGATCACGAGAGACGGCCGATCGTCCGCGAGTCGCTCGGCGGTATCGCGGGCGCGCCGTCGACCGACACCGGAAACGCGAATCGAAACGGGTGAGAGCGCGCGGGCCGCACGGCGAAAGGGCGCGGCCTCGCGTTCGAGAGCAAAAACGACGGCGATCACGAGAGCTGCCACATGAGCATCTTGAAGCTGTCGCCGAGCCGCGAGTTCATCCCCAGCGCCGCCGCGACCTCGTACCCGGAGTGCATCATGCAGTGCTCGCACCGCGGGTCCTTGCCGTACCCGTACTCGTCCCAGTTGGTGTCTTCCATCAGGCCGCGGAACGAGTCGTGGTGCTCGTCCGTGATGAGGTAGCACGGCCCCTTCCACCCCTTCACATTGCGCGTCGGGCTGGCCCACGCGGCACAACTCAGGTCGCGCTTGCCCTGTAGAAACTCCTTATACACCGGCGAGGTGTTCATCTTGTACTTCTTGAACAGCCCCTGCGCCTCGTTGAATTTCTGCTTGATCTGGTCCCGCGTCAGGAAGATCTCGGCCGCACCGCCCGGGTTGGTGCTGCACACCGCGGCATAACCATAAGCCGGGGACAACATGAACCCGTCCACGCCCAACTGTGTGAGATAGGCAAACAGCGCGTCGATCTCGGCCATATCGGTTTCTTTATAAACCGTCGTGTTTGTACACACGAGGAACCCGGCCTTCTTGGCGGCCTTGATGCCCTCCACGGCGGCCGCGAACACGCCCTTTCGCTCCACCATCAGGTCGTGAGTCTCCTCCAGACCGTCCAGGTGGACGTTGAAGAAGAACCGTGACGTCGGCCGGAACAGGTGCAGCTTCTTCTGAATAAACATCCCGTTCGTGCAGAGGTAAATGTGTTTCCGCCGCTTCAGGATGCCGCGGACCAGCTCGCCAATGTGCGGGTAGATGAGCGGCTCGCCGCCGCAGATGCTCACGATCGGCGTTCCGGCCTCGTCGACGGACATCAAACACTCTTCAACGCTCAGTTTCTCCTTGATGGTGTCCTCGTACTCGCGGATGCGCCCGCACCCGGTACACGTGAGGTTGCAAGCGTGGAGCGGCTCCAGCATCAGCACCAGCGGGAACCGCGGTTCCCGCCCGAGCTTTTTGCGAAGCATGTATCCCGCCATGTCGGTCGTGAGGCTCAGCGGAAATCGCATATGAGATCCAGTTGTTGATTTTCAGCTTTCGGCCAGAGTGTGGCGGTAACTACCTTTGGGACCACCGGGCGCGTGCCCCGAATCCACACGAACGATCGGCGCGCCGACCGCCGACGGTTGCGGCTTGACGGCTTCCCGATACCGGGCGAGTGCCATCAACGGGAAGTACACCGGGTACATGTGGTACTTGAGGTAGAACACGCGCGGGAACCCGGTACCGGTGAACGGCTCCTCGGTCCATCCGCCGTCCGCGCGCTGCGTCCCGACGAGGAACTCGGCCCCGGCCCGCACCTCGGCGCTGTCGGCCTCGCCGGCTGCGAGTAGTCCGAGGACGGCCCAGGCGGTTTGAGACGCGGTCGAGGTGCCCCGTCCGGCGGTCGTGGGGTCGTCGTAGCTCGCGCAGCTCTCGCCCCAGCCGCCGTCCGCGTTCTGCGCTTCCTTCAGCCAGCGCACGGCCCGCCGAACGACCGGGGCGGTCATGTCGAACCCGACCGCGTGCAGCCCGACGAGCACCTGCCAGGTGCCGTAGATGTAGTTCACGCCCCACCGCCCGAACCACGCGCCGCTGTCTTCCTGGTGCGAGAGGATGAACCGCACCGCGGCGTCGACCGGCGGCTGCCCGACGCGGAAGCCGTAGTGGCTGAGGGCTTCGAGCACGCGGGCGGTGATGTCGGGACAGCTCGGGTCGAGCATCGCGTTGTGGTCCGCGAACGGCACCCGCTCCAGAATCTGCTTGTCGATGTCCTTGTCGAACGCGGCCCACCCGCCGTCGCGGTTCTGCATCGCCAGGAGCCAGTTGACCGCGCGGTGGACCGGTCCCGCGCACGCCTCGCGCATCGAGTGGCCGCTCCGGGCGAGCGCGATCAGGACCATCGAGGTGTCGTCGGTGTCCGGGTAGAAGCCGTTGCGGTACTCGAAGAACCACCCGCCCGGTTCGACGTCGCGCACCGTTTTCGACCAGTCGCCGGCACGTCGCACCTCCTTGTCGAGCAGCCACCGTACCGCGGACTCGCACTCCGGCGACCGTCCGGAGTGCCCGGCGTCCGCGGTGCCGATGAGCGACAGCGCCGTGTCCCACACCGGCGACACGCACGGCTGGAGCCGCAGCGTGTCGCCCTCATAAATGCAAAGGTCTTCGAGCTGCTTCATCGCCCACTTCATCTCGGCGTCGTCGTCCGGCACGCCGAGGCACTTCAACACGATCACGTTGTAGACCATCGGCGGGAAGATCGCGCCGACGCCGTCACTGTCGGCGTACCGCTCCCGCATCCAGTTGACCGCCTTGCGCACCGCGCGGCGGCGCAGCGGCGTGAGGCCCCAGCGTTCGAGCGTCTTGAAGCACCAGTCGACGCCGAGGAAGAAGTTCGTCCACGAGAACCACGCCTTCGTGGGTTTCGCGGGCCAGCGGGGCGTTTCGGGCGGGCTGAGGAACAGTTCCCGAACCGACATCGCTTCGGGCAGGTGCGTCACCGGCTTGTACGCGTCCACCACGGAGAGCGGCACGAAGATGGTGCGACTCCACGCCGACATCGCGTAGACGTTGAAGTAGAACCACCGCGGCAGGAGGATGATTTCGGCCGGCACCGACGCGCAGGCGGAGTACGGCAACTGCCCCAGGAGCGCGAGGTAAAATCGCGTGAACGAGTTGGTCGCCTCCGCGCCGCCGAGCGAGCGGATCACGTCCGCGGCGCGCCGCATGTGCGGTTCGTCCGCGGAGTGGCCGGCGATCTTGAGCGCGAGGTACGCCTTCACCGACACGCTGATTTCCGCGGGGCCGTCGGTGTAGTTGGCCCACCCGCCGCCGTGCTGTTGGTGCTTCAGGAGGTAGTTCGCGGCGAGTTTGATCCGCGGATCGTCGAGCTTGCCGAGGAACGCGAGCAGGAGGACGAACTCGGATTCGAGGATCGTGTCGCCTTCGAGTTCGCCGATCCAGTGCCCATCGGGTTGTTGACGGGCGAGCAGGCCGGTGCGGCCGCGCTCGACGGTCGCGGCGAGTTCCTCGAACCAGGCCGCGTCGCGCTCGGAAACGGGTTCGGCCGCGGTGCGCGAGAGCGTGTGACCCACGGGCGGAGTCCTTTCCTGCCGTGACGGATACATGGGCGGTGGAGTGTATCGAACGAGAAACTGCGGATTCAAGGGCAACTCATGTGGTCCGGTCACTCCGTGACCGGGTTCCGAGGACCGGTCACGGAGTGACCGGACCACATCAGAGCCACCCGACCGCACGAAACCACGCAACCGCTTCCGCGACGGATTCGCTCACCGGCCGCGGGGTGATGCCGAGTTCTGCGAGGCTACGGGACGCGTCGAAGTGCATGCGCCGGCGTGTGAGTTTCACGCCAGTCACGGTGGCGGCCGGGACACGGCCGGTGATCGCGTCCGCGACGAACTCGTCGACGTACGCCGCGGCGAGCGCGAGCGGGTACGGGACACGCCAGCGCGGCGGCGCAGCACCGGACAGTTTCGCGACGTGCTCGAACACGCGCCGGATCGACCAGTTCTCGGCCCCGAGCAGGTACCGCACGCCGGTCCGGCCGCGTTCGAGCGCCGCGACCATCCCCGCGGCTACATCGCGCACGTCGATCAGGTTCAGGTCGCCGTCGAGGTACGCCGACCGCTTTCCGCGGCAGCAGTCGAGCACCATCTGGGTCGGCGGCGAGCGGCCGCGGTCGCCCGGTCCGACCGGCAGCGTCGGGTTCACCACCACAACGGGCGCCCCGGCGCGGGCGAGGTGAAACGCGAACCGCTCGGCGCGGAACTTCGAGCGGCAGTACGGCCCGATCACGTCGCGCGCGGGCACGTCCTGGTCTTCGGCGATGGGCGCGGACTGCCGCGCCCGCGTGAGGATGCTCTCGGTGCTGGTGTGGAGGACGCGCGAAGCGCCGGCTTCGAGCGCGCCTCGCAGAACGTGAACGGCGCCGAGGTAGTTCACCGCGTGGAAGTCGCTACGGCGCCGCGTCCACAACTGCGGGTTGGCCGCGAGGTGGTACACCGCCCCGCACCCGCGGAGCGCCGACCGCACGGCGCCTTCGTCGCGGATATCGGCGAACGTTACGTCCGCGGCCGGCGGGAGGTGATTGACGGGCGCGCCGGGCCGTTCGATCACGCGGACGCGCGCGCCGCGCGCGACCAGTAGCGCCACGAGGTGCGAGCCCACGAACCCGGCCCCGCCGGTAACGACCGTGACGCCGCTCATGCCGCCTTCTTCGCGTACAGGTCGAGGCGGGCGTTGCCGGTGAGTTGCGCGAACGCGCGCCGGATCTGGTCGAAGCCGTCGCGGAGCAGGAAGTTCGATTTGTGCCCGCGACTTTTCTCGCCCAGGATGAAGTACCCTGGTTCGCCCGTCTCCGGGGAACCGTTCAGCTCGCCCACGCGGAGCCCGTCGCAGATCCGCATGTCCGCGCGGTAGCCGACGTGCGCGATCAACCGTTCCACCTCCCACGACACCGGCTGGCCCGCGCTGCGCCCCGCAACACGGAACCCCTTGTCGGGGCCGTGGCAGACGACCTCATCAATAACGGTCTGCGGGTGGAATTCGAGGTTGCCGTCGCAGCGCGTCGCGAGCGAGTTGGCGCGCACCGCGAGCCGGTCGCGCTCCTTCAGCGGGTCGTTGGGGATGCGGGGCAGGGGGGCGCCGCGCGGCCCGTGCGTCAGCCAGAACACCCAGGTGTCGTTCACCTCTTCGGCGAGATCGGCCAGCGCGCAGATCGCGGTCGCGGCGGAGTAGCCGTCGCCCACGAGGATGATGCTCTTGCCCGCGTAGTGTGCGCGCCGTTCGCCCGCGATGTCTTCGAGGTTCCACGCGACGTGCGGCTTCGCGGCCAGTTCGCCCACCGCGGGGATGTTCCCGTCGCCCAATCGGTGCGGGGTGTTGAACGTGCCAGTGCAGTCGAGCACCACGTCGGCAGTTTCGATGCGTTCCTTGCCGGCGGCGTCGCGCACGAGCAGCCGAAACGGCAGCCGCTCCGCAGCTTCGGACTTTTTCCAGCTCGTGGCGCGGCCGACCTGCAACACGGCCTCTTCGAGGTTGAGCGTGTCGATGAGCGCGTCGGACTCGGCGAGCGGTTGGAGATACGCTTCGACGAACTGCCGGCCCGTGATGAGGTCGGTGTCGGCCGGGAGCGAGCGGCCGGCCTTTTCGCGGCGCACTTCGGCGAGGCCGAGCGGCGTGCTGTTCATGCCGAACGGCGTGAACATGCGGACGTGGCCCCATCGGCGCACGTGCTCGCCGACCGGCCCGCGGTCGTACACCGCGACCGAGAACCCGCACGCCTTCGCGTAGAGCGCGGCCTCGATTCCGACGGGGCCGGCGCCGATGACCGCGACGCGCTGTGAGGGGGGCTTCGGCATCCTGCCTCCGTGTCTTCAGAGTGGTCCGCTCGCTCCGCGAGCGGTGCGACGCGCGCGAAAATACAACGCGAGAATGGTCTTCGCCTCGCAACCGCTCGCGGAGCGAGCGGACCACTCTGAAGAGCTTACACCGCGGCCGGTTCCGGGTTCAACCCGACCCGCCCGCGGAGCGCGTCACACGTCTCCGTCAGCCACGCGGCCGGCGGCAGCCCGTAGGGGCGGAACTTCTCCGGCCGCTCCTGTTCTTCTTGTAGGAACAGCGCGCGGTGGCGGCCGAGTTTCGACGCGGTGGGCGAATCCATCAACGTGCTGGAGTCGGTCGCGCTCATCTGGAACAGCACGCGCATCGCGAACTCGCGCAGCAGCGGGCGGTCGAACGAGCGATTCAGATTCACCAGCGAGTCGCACCACGTCACGAAGTGGACGCCCGCGAGCGGGCCGTCGCGCATGATCGTGGCGAGGCGCTCCGCCGGTTGCGGCTCGCGCTCTCCGCGACGGCCGAAGCTGAAATCGTCGTCCGATTTGCGAAGTTCACGGAAGCGGTGAATGCCGAACACGAACAGGAACCGCGGTGCCCGCTCCTCCTCGCCCTTCTGGCGGCGCTCGATGGCCGCGGTGAGTTCGGCCAGTGCCGCCGCAAGGCCGCTCCGCCCCGGCGCGGCCGCGCCGGGCAACTTCTCCGCGAATTTCGTGAGGTATTCGGCCTCCTCCGCGTCGTCGGGCGTGCCGTCGAGCACCGTAAACCGTGCCGCTGGTACCTGTGCGGCGATGCTGAGCATCGACGCGACGAAGAGGGCACGGGCCGCGTCCTCGCTCTGCCCGACCATCAGCAGGTTCGCACCGCCCTGCGCGCGGAAGACGGCCGCGGTCGGTTCCTTGATCGCCACCGGATCGCCGAGCCACGCGGCCGGCGCCTTCACGGGCGAATGGGTCGCCAGTTGCTTCGCCAGCGGGCGGTTGTTGGCGATGTCGGCGCTCGTGTTGCCGCTGAACACCAGCGGCGCCGGCCAGCGGTCGCCGGCGCGTGTGTGAAGTTCTTCGAGCACCTGCTCGCGCTTCTCGTCGGAGAGCCACACCACCTGGAACGGGTCGTTGCCCTCGGTCAGACCGTTCTGGTCGTTGTAGATCGCCTCGCCCGGCCGCGAGAGCAGCCGCGCCGCGGTGTTGTCCTTGCTCAGAATCATCTGCGCGTCCGCGTCGGAGCACTGCAGCGCCACGCGCACCGCCATCTGGTCGATCGTGCTCCGCGCCAGCGAGTACGCCCCGCCCAGCGTCTGCGAACCGAGCAGGACGTGCATCCCGAACGCGCGCCCCTGCCGGACGAGCCGGTCGAGCAGAAGGGACGCTTCTTGCGCGAGCTTGTCGTCCTCGGTGAAGAACGCCTGGAACTCGTCGATCACGAGCAGGATGCGCGGGGTCTTCTCGTCCGGCCGTGCGGCGCGGTACGCGGCCAGGTCGTTCACACCGACATCGCGGAACTTCTCGCCGCGCTCGCGCAGGATGCCGTCGAGCCGCTGGAGCACGCTCAAACCGAACTCGCGCTCGCTCTGGATCGCGACGACCCGCGCGTGCGGGAGCCGGTAAGTCGCGTACCACTGGAACTCGACGCCCTCCTTGAAGTCGATCAGGTACAGTTCGGCCTCGTCCGGGCTGTACGTGAGCGCGAGGTTGGTGATGAGCGCGTGGAGCAGCGTCGACTTACCGGAGCCGGTCTTCCCCGCGACCACGGCGTGCTGGGCCGTGCCGCGGCCGAGCGCGAAGTTCTGCTTCCGGGTCGCGCCCGCGCGCCCCACGGCCACTTCGAAGCCCTTCGCGCAGCTCCCCTTCCACACGTCCTCGGGCTTCGGCGCGATGTACTCGAACGGCACCTCTACACGGGCCGCTTCCTTGCTCCCCTTTCCGACGCGCTGAACGATCTGCGCCACGGTCGCCGGCTCGGGCGGCCGGTCGATCGCCGGCGGGAACGGCGCGAGTGCGGGGTCTTTGGGCACGAACCGCCCTCGGCTCCCCTCGGGGCCTGTCAGCGGAGCTTCTCGCGGCCCCTCCTTCCAGGCGAGCGTGTAGCTGGCCGCTTCGAGGTCGGCGATGTTGAAGTCGCGGGGCATCGCGGCCTTCGTGTCCGCGGTGACCAGCACGCACACCCCGCACGACGGCCCGCTGTTCGCGAGGCTCACTAAGCGTTTGGCAGCTTCGGGCGTGAAGTTCGTGGGGAAGTTGGCGACCACCAGCACGCGGTACGGCTCGGCCACCTCGCCCGCGGCCCGGTTGTACTCCTCGATCGACTTGTACTGGTTCCGCAGGTACTTCTGGATCACGCTCGCGGTGTGGTCGGTGAGGTCGATGAGCCGCTGCTCGATGTCGCGGGGGTCGGTCCAGATCTTCGAGTTCACGAGCTTCTCGTCGAAGTCGGCGAGGTGCATGAACGACGCGAAGTTGTCGCCCAGCCCGACCGGGTCGACGATGGTGAACCGGACCTTGCCCGGGGGAAGGCCGGTGAGGAAGCGGAGCATCATCGCTTGCAGCGCGGAGACGCCCGCGGCGCGGCCGTCGTCGCGGCAGCGGAGCAGCACCGAGCAGCGTTCCGGGAACGGCAGGAACGCGGGCTGTTCGCCGGTCACCTCCCGCGGCGGCGTGAGCTGCGTGTCGGTCGAAACAGCCCCCTCGATCGTGCTCAAATCCACGTTCAGAGCGCCGAACCGGATACCGTCGGGCACGCGGCTGGCGAGCGGTCGGTTCGCCAGTTCCTCCCACGACGGGAACGCTTCGGTCCCTGCGGTACGGAGTTCGGTGAAGGCCGCCGCAATCGCTTCGGTCGCGGCGCTCCAGTCGGAGGCCATCTGTTTCCACGCGGCCGTGCGAGCGGCGGTCGCGGCCCCGACCCGCTGAGCGTGGGTGTCCTCGGCCGCCCGCAACTCCGCGCCCAGGAGGCCCTCGATCTCCTCTTTCTTGGTGCGGTACTTGTCCTCCCACACGCGCGTCTCGGTGCCGCGCTTGCGGCGCAGGTTTTCGGCCGCCGTGGCGAACTCCGACTCGATCCGCAACATCTCGGCGTCGTACTGCTTCTTCTGCGACTCCAGGAGCGGCCGATAGTACTCGTCCGTCTCGCGGCGCTTGCGGGCGTGTCGGTCGCGCAGGCGCGTGATTTCTGCGACGAACTCGCTCTCCGCGTACTCGTTGAGCAGTCGAACCGACCGCTCGGCTTCGGCGAGGTGCTGCATGATCGCCCGCCCCTCGCGAACGGTCAGTCGGCGCCCGAACCAGCGAAGAAAGAGCCACTGCCCGAGGCCGAACACCAACCCGAGCGTGCCGGCCACCGCGCCCGCAACGGCCGGGTCACTCACGAACGCGAACGTGGAAGCGCCGAGGCCCCCGAACAGGGCGATCAGCACGACGAGCCGAACCGGGCTCCCCCACGAGGGCGACTTCGCGGCGCGGAGCCGGACGATCGCGTTCTCGGCGGTCTCAAGCCACTTGTTCATCCGGCTGATCGGGTCATCGTCAGTCGGGGGCGGCAGCTCGCCCTCGAACTTCACCTCTTCGGGTGCCACGCGGCCGCGCCGCAGGAGCGGTTCGAGTTCGTTCGCGAGTTCGGCGGCGCGTTCGGCGCCGGCCGCGGCCTTGCGGTGGAGCGAATCGAGTTGGTCCTTCGCGGTCTTCTCGCCGCCCTCCAGAACCGAATCGTGGCTCCACTGCTTGTCCTTGTACTCGGCCTGCGCGCGCTGCTGCGCCGCGTTGAACCGCTCGGCGGTCTGCTTGCGGCGGTCGTCGCGGGTGCGCTCGATGGCGATCTGTTCGGCGGTGAACTCGCGCGCGATGCGCTCCTGGGCGGCGGCGAACTGCGCGTCGAGCGCCCCGACGTCGCGGTCCAGCGCCGCGGCGTGCGCCTTGCGCGCGCGGGCGACGTCGAGGTCGGCCTTGTCGCGCGCGGTCTGGAACGCGGTGGAGAGTTCCGTGTCGGCGGCGGCCCGGGTCGCGGCGGCTTCCGTGAGCCGGGCGAGTGCGGCCCGCTGGCGGTCGAAGAGCATGTCGGACATGGGTGAACCCGCGGGCGAATGGGAAGACGGGAAGCTAGCGGTCGAACTCGCACTCCTGACGGATCTGCGTGAACAGCACGGCGAGCTGGTCGATGGCGCGGAGCGCATCGCTGACGGCCGCGTCGAGCGGCTCGACGGCGTTC
>JAFKJJ010000446.1 GCA_017306025.1 Planctomycetota bacterium | reverse complement strand
GCGCGCGGAACAGCCGGTCGCGCTCCTTCGGTTCTTTCGCGTACAGGTCGTGATCGAGTTTCACGATTTCGGCCTGCCGCACGGCCGGCAGCGCGCGGAACGCCCTCGCCAGCGCCTCGAAGTCCTTCCCGGTCGGCCGCTCCGATACGTCCGCGTTCGGGACCTTTAGCGTCGTGTCGTAAACGACCGCCGGGTCGTCGCCGAACAGTTCGGACCGGGCCAGTTCGGTGACGAACGCGATGTCGTCGGCGGTCGCGTACAGCGGCAGGTGTTCGATAACGCGGGGGGCGGCCTCGGCCTTCGCCTCTTCCGCCCCCCGGTCGCGCGGGAACAGGTGGGTGCGGGCCGCCGCGGCCGCGAAGTAACCGAGCGCGGCGAACGCGAGGACGCCACAGAGCCCCGCGGCCCAGAGCAGGCGCGGCCGGCCGCGGTGAGCGGGTTCGCCGGCCCCGATCCGGTCGGCCGCGCCGCGGAGGGCTTCACCGCGGGGAGCTTGTCGAGGGTGCGGGTGGTGAACGTCGGCGACGGCTCGGGGCGCGGGAGGTAGTCGAGCAGGTCGAACGACCTCTTCAGCTCGGCGGCGCGCGCGCGGGCGGCGGGGTCCTTGGCGAGCCGCGCTTCCACGCGACGGGCGGCGGCGGGGTCGAGTTCGCCGTCGAGGTACGCGACCAGTTCGGCCTCGAACGCGTCGGGGGCGGGGCCGTCGGGGTCGGTGTGTTCGCTCGCCATGTCGTCGCGTCCCGAAAAGCGTGGCTCCGGTGCCGGTCAGTCGCCGCCGCTCGCGTCGCCGACCGTCCGCCCGTCGTCGAGCGGGGGCGGCGCGCCGTCCATGTAGATGTAACCCTGAAGGGCCTCGCGCAGCTTGCACCGCGCGCGGCTGAGGAGCGATTTGACCGCCTTCGTCGTCAGCCCCATCACCTCCGCGATGTCCGCGTAGTTCATGTCCTCGAACTTGTTCAGCACGATCGCGACCCGCTGGCGCTCGTTGAGGTCGTCGAGCGCCCGGCGGATGACGTCGGCGAGTTCCTGCTGTTGGAGGTTGTGGGCGGGCGGGTCGTCGCGGGTGGGCGCGAGCGCCTCGGCGGGCCGCGGGCCGAGCGGGCCGCTGTCGCGCACCTCCAGCGGGAGCACGGGCCGCCGCTGCCGGTCGCGCAGCGCGTTGAGCGCCAGGTTGTTGGCGATCGTGAACAGCCAGGTGGAGAACTTCGCCTTGGGGGTGTACTTCTTCCGCGTGCGGTACACGCGCAGGAACACCTCTTGCGCCAGGTCCTCGGCCTCGTCGGCGCTGCCGACGAGGTGGTGCATGACGGCGACGAGGCGGTGCTGGAACCGCTCGACCAGTTCGGAGAACGCGCCGGTGTCGTCCGCGTCGCGCACCCGGAGCATGAGCCGGATGTCCGGGTCGCGGAGGGCCATCAGCGAACTGGTGTGACCAATCGACACGGGTTCTCCGGCCCAGAAACCAGGACTAACCACAGAGGCACAGAGAAGACAGGGTAGAAGATCGAGTTCAAGAACTGGTTTTCTCGGGTCTTCTCTGTGCCTCTGTGTCTCTGTGGTTGGTCTCCGTTTCGGCTCTTCTGCGCAACTGGCCGCACGCGGCGTCGATCTCGGAGCCCTTGCGCTTGCGCACCTTCACGCTGATTCCGGCCCTGCGGAGCGTGTCGATTAACGTCTGGATGTCGCCGTCCTGCGGGCGCCGGTACGGCAGGCCGTCCACGTCGTTCCACGGGATCAGGTTGACGTGCGCCTTACGGCCCGCGAGCAGCCCGGCCAGTTGCTTCGCGTGCCCCGGGTGATCGTTGAGTCCCCCGAGTACGACGTATTCGTAGGTCACCTGCCGCCCGGTCTTCTCGAAGAACGCGTCGGCCGCCGCGAGGATCGCGTCGAGGCCGGTCTTGTCGTTGGTCGGCACGATTCGGGTGCGGAGCTCGTCCGTCGGGGCGTGTAGCGACACCGCGAGGTGATACTGCTTTCCGGTTTCGGCGAGCTTGTGCATCTTGGCCGGCAACCCCACGGTCGAGATCGTGATGTGCCGGGCGCCAATGCCCAGGCCGTTCTTGTCGCCGGCCACGGCGAGCGCTTCCAGCAGGTTGTCGAGGTTCGCGAGCGGCTCGCCCATCCCCATCACGACGATGTGCGTCAGTCGTGACGCCCGATCCGGGTTGGTGCTGTTCGGATCGGTCAGGTTGCGCAGCCGTACTAGCTGTTCGACGATCTCGCCCGCCGTTAGATTGCGAACGACTCCGTTCAACCCGCTCGCGCAGAACACGCAGCCCATCCCGCACCCGATCTGCGTACTGACGCAGGCGGTCGCCCGGCCCTCATCTTGAATTAATACCGACTCGATCATGCCGCCGTCCGCGAGGCGCAGAACGAGCTTGTGCGTGTCGTCCGAAGCGCTCAGGTGGCGCTCGACACGGGTCGAGAATACGTCGAAGCTGTCCGCGAGGTCCGCGCGAAGCGGCTTCGGCAGGTCGGACATCTCTTCAAACGTAACTGCTCGGTTGGCGAGGACTTGCCGCCGGATCTGGTTCACGCGCATGGGCGCCTGGCCGCGCTCGGCGAGCCAGGCACGCAGTTCGGCCGTGGGCACGTCGAGGATGCCCCTTTTGGTGCGCGCCGGGGCTGCGGCGGATGTCGAATCGATGAGCGGAAGCGTTGCGGACATGGCAGTCATTCTAGCGCGCCCGATGGAGGCGGAAAAGCGGACGAACTCACTCGCCCTCGCGAAACTCCTCGTAAACGTATAACCCGCCCGGCCAGTCC
The DNA here is from genome assembly GCA_017306025.1 of Planctomycetota bacterium. Classification (GTDB taxonomy): domain Bacteria; phylum Planctomycetota; class Planctomycetia; order Gemmatales; family Gemmataceae; genus Gemmata. The sequence goes on along the minus strand of JAFKJJ010000446.1, from coordinate 491 downwards.
GCGAAAACGGCCTCGATCTGTGCCCGCACTTTCTTCCAGCTCAAGCCGCCGTATCCGGCCGCGATCCGCGGTATCGCGATCGACCCGATGCCGACGGCGTCCGCCGCGTCCCGCAGCGCCCGGAGCGCGGCTTCGACAACCGGATACGTGGCTCCGCGGCCGGGGCGCGGCTGCGTGCCGAGGTTGAACACCGCGGGCTTCCCCTCCTCGCGCCACAGGAACACGTCACCGAGAGCGAATTCGGGGGGCTTGGCTTTGCATTTCCGTTTGAACTCCTCAAACATCGCCGGATAGCGCTCCTTGAACCCGACCGCGATTCCGGCCCCCATCGACCCGGCGCAGTTGCAGCCGTGTGCGAACGCTTCGGCCTTCACGCGATTTAGGACTACCGGACAAAACCGATTGTATCGGCTATCCTGACGGTGCCCGCCAGGAGCCTGCGATGGAACTGATGGATCTCGCGCGACGCCTCCCGGATGACATCTGGGTGA
>JAFKJJ010000445.1 GCA_017306025.1 Planctomycetota bacterium | reverse complement strand
AGGGGCTCGCCGAGATCCGCGAGATGATGTTCCCGGTGTTCGACATGACCTGTCCGCCGAAGGGAAGCGGGTGGGGCGCGCGGTGGCTCGTCGCGACCGACCCCGACCCGCGCCTGCCGGCCGGGACGCCCGGCAACCGGGCCGCGGGCGCGGCGCCGGTCATCCAGAACGACGCGCTCGTGCTCGACGCGGCCGAATCGCCGCAGGCGATGGCCGCGGTGACGTACCGGCACTTCAACCTGGACCGGGCGCCCGAGGACGCCGAGCACCCGGTGTGGGTGTGGAACGCCTACGACGGCCGGCCGGCCAACCGCGAGCGGTTCCCCGCCGCGCACGACTTCGTCCTCACCTGCGACGTGGAAGTGGCCGCGGCGGCCGCGGCCACCGGGGAGGCGTGCTTCGCGGCCCGGCTGCTCGACGGCGCCGACGCGGTGACGGCCGAGGTGTCGGTCGGGCCGAAGGCGGCCGGCCGGGCACAACTGACCCGCGAGGGGCACGGCGGACTGGCGTCCGCGCCCGGCGCCGCGCTCCAGACGGGCCGCACGCACCGGCTGGAGTTCGCCTTCGTGGACCGCCGCGCGCACCTCGCCATCGACGGCAAGCTCGTCGTGGCCCCGGCCGACCTCCCCCAAGTGACCGGCCGCAAGAGCGTCTCGCGACCGCTCCAGCTCGGCGCCCGCGGGTGCCGCGTGGTGCTGCACAACCTGAAGCTGTACCGCGACGTCCACTACACGCGGTTCGGCACCCACGGAACGGAGAGCCCGCTAACGCTGGGGCCGAAGGAGTATTACGTCCTGGGCGACAACAGCGGGAACTCGCAGGACAGTCGGAAATGGCCGTCGCCGGCCGTGCCGGAAGCGGACTTCATCGGTAAACCATTCCTGGTTCACCAGCCGCTGCGGCAGGGCCGGGTCACGGTCGGCGGGCGGGAGCGGGCGTTCCAGACGCTCGACTGGTCGCGGCTGCGGTGGGTGCATTAACGGTCGGGTTTGGTTTTGACCTCCCCCTCAAGGGGGGAGGTCAGAGATGAATTTGTACCCGGTGCGGACGAACACTCAGTACCGCTGCGTTCCGCCCGAAGTGAGGTCCGCATGAGTGCCGCAACAGCCCCCGCGACCGCCGCCGGGTCGCACGACGAGAAGAAGAAGCACCCCCGCGACCCGGCCCGCGAGGTCGTCGAGACGGTCGTGTTCGTCGTCGTCCTGGTGCTGCTCCTGAAGCTGTTCGTCACCGAGGCGTTCGTCATCCCCACCGGGTCGATGGCCGAGACCCTCTACGGCTACCAGAAGATCATCGTCTGCCCGAAGTGCGGCCACGAGTTCCCGGTCAACGCGCACGACGAGGTCGAGCCCAACCAGAACACGGGCCAGCGGCACCCGGTGTGGGGGTTCTGCTGCCCGAACTGCCGCTTCACCGGGCGCATCCAGGACCTGCCCACGAACCCGCCGGCGCGCACCGGCGACCGCGTCCTGGTGCTCAAGCCGCTCTACCACATCCGCCCGCCGCACCGCGGCGACGTCGTGGTGTTCAAGTATCCGGAGAAGCCGCAGGAGAACCACATCGCGGCCAACTACATCAAGCGGGCGATGGGGTTCGGCGGCGAGACGATCGCCATCCACCGCGGCGAACTGTTCTTCACCACGGCGCTGAGCTACCCGGAGTTCGACCCGGCGGGCAACCAACTGTTCCCGCGTCCCGAGAGCCCGCTCGACCTGTGGAAGCCGGAGTACCGCTACCCCAACAGCGCCCAGGCCGAGGCACTGTTCCGGGCGTCGCGGGACGCCGGGTTCACCGACAAAGTGCCCGGCGGGTTCCAGATCGTCCGCAAGGGGGAGGCGCAGGTGCTCGCCGACCGGCGGATCGTGTGGGACAACGACCAACAACCCTCCGACCCGGCCGGGCACTGGCCGCGGTGGACCCCGGCCGGCAACCGGGACCGCTGGAAGGCCGACAACGCGGCGACCCCGCGGGCGTTCGCCCACGCCGGCGGCGACCTCGACTGGCTCCGATACCAGCACCTGACGTGGGTCCCCGAGAAGCTGACCGAGGACCAGAAGCGCGACGGGAGGAAGCCCCGCCTGGTGCCGTGGCGCTGGGGGCTCGCGGACGCCGGCCCGCCGGTCGCCGGGCCGGTCGACAACATGCTCGGCTACAACGCGGGCATCGACCTCGTCCAGGGCGTGCCCCAGCCCCGCGACCGCGACAGCACCGACGCGGCCCGGTGGGTCGGCGACCTGCTCCTGGAGTGCGAGGTGGAGCTGGCGGGCGGGTCGGAGGTGGTGCTGGAGCTGTCGCGGGGGCAGAACCGGTTCCAGGCGAAGTTCGGCAACGGCGAGGTGTCCCTGGCGCGGGTCGGCCCGGGCGGGCCGGAGTTCGGCAACCCGACGAAGCCGTGCAAGGTGCGCGAGGGCACCTACCGGCTCCGGTTCGCCAACGTGGACTGCCGGCTGTGGGTGTGGGTGGACGACAAGCGCATCGACTTCGGCCCGGCCGGCGATTACAGTCCGGTGGAGCCGACCTCCTACGACCCGGAGGACAAAGAAAAAGAGGGGTGGACGCGGGCCAACGACGTCGACGCGCCGGCGGGCATCGGGGCCAGGGGTCCGGTGGCGAAGGTCGCCGGGGTCAAGCTGTTCCGCGACGTCTACTACACCCGCTCCGGCGGCGACCAGGCCGAGGCCGACATCTACTACGTGCAACCCGGCCACTACCTGTGCCTGGGCGACAACAGCGCCCAGAGTTCCGACAGCCGGCGGTGGGGCACGGTCCCCGACCGGCTGATGCTCGGCAAGGCGGTGTTCGTGTTCTGGCCGGCGTTCCCGCCCCCCAAC
>JAFKJJ010000046.1 GCA_017306025.1 Planctomycetota bacterium | reverse complement strand
CTAGGCCAGCAAACGTGACTGGTGGAATTTGTGTTCCAGCGCCTTGAGATAGCGGTCGGGATCGCGTCGGAATCGGCTGCGTTCGACGCGCCGTTGCCGTCGTTGCTCCAGTTCGGTCCGCAGTTCCATCCACGTGTTCCGGTCCGCACGCGACAACTCCGCGACGGACACCTCGCGCTGCCGCGTCGTCAATGCGGCCACCCGGCGCACGCTCCCGCGCAGCACCAACGCCGGACTCGCTGTCTTTCGACCGCTGGCCCGGCGCTCGTGGTAACGAGGGCTCCCGAACGCCGGCTCCGGGTCGTTGTTCGTCCGAGGCACGTCATGCATCCGGTAGCTGAAAAACAGGCCGCCCCAGTAACTGCGACTCACCTTCAGGAAGTGATCCACCGCATCACCCAACGCACCCACTGACTCGCGGTGGTGCTTCATCGCACCCAATAAACCGCTCCACGGCCGTCGCACCTGGCGAGGAAACAAATTCACCTGACCCAAGATATGAGCCGCTTGGTGAACCCAGCCGAACGCGCGACCAATCGCCGGCCACAGCGATTCCGTTGCGGCGAGACCTCGCCGGATCATTCCCTGGGGTCGTTGCAATGGTCGGGGCAACCCCCTTTGGCCGCAACCCGTTTCAGGCTCGCATCGACGGCCCGCAAGCGCCGATGCAACGTCAATCCGCTGGCCTCCAACGGCGGGCGCCCGTCGCCGGTCAGGGCGCTGCGAACCGCCGAGCAATAACCCCGAATCACTTCCGCTTGGGTATCCGTCGCGCCTTCCACTTGACGTTCGATTTCCCGCACGCCCCGCACCTCCTTCTTGAGTTCCTTCTTGGCGTGCCGGTCGGCTTCGTAAATCGGGCGCGAGGCTTCCCGCAGGTAATGAAACGGACAGAGCTGATGGGGCGTATCGGGAAACACTTCGGCCACCGCCTTGCGAATGGAGTGCTGACCATCGGAAACCACGGCCACGACCGGAACGGAGCAGGCGTCGCGAACCTGACCCAGCAACCCGGCCAAGTCCTGCTGCCGCGCCGAGAGCAGGCTTTTGGCCAGGAGGATCTCGCCACGGAGCACATCGCGGATGGCCCAGAGCACTTCGCGCCCCATATCGGGTTGTAAGCCGTCGGTGGCCAAAATAACGTACCGTTGCGCCGCCGGCACCTCTTTCAGGCGACGGTCGTCGGTAAGGGCAACCGTGAGCAACTCGTCGTAGCGGTCCAACAGGTTGGTGACGGTGCGCTCGGCAATCAACAGCCCGCGCCCGACCCGGTGCGTTCGGATCTCGGGAACGGAGCGATGCTCGGCGTAGCGGAGGCGCCCGACGAGTGCAACGACATCGAGCCCGAACTCGTGGTGTGGGCGTGCGAATCGCCCCTCGGCCTCGGGCCGGAAGGGCTTCTCGTGCGCCGCGCATTGGGCGTTGCGGCAGCGCCGGATGGTGAGGTTGAGCCGGGTGACGCCGGTGAGCGTGGTGAGGGTGCGGTGGTTGGTGTAGTCGGCCCGCATGTGACGACCGCACTGCGGGCAGTTGGTCCGACGCGGAACCAAGTCGTGTGTAACGGTCGGTTCGAGACCCTTGGCGACCTTGCCCATCCGTTCGTCCTCCGTGACCGGCTCGAAGGCTACCCGATCAACCTACCAAAACGCCAGTCACGTTTGCTGGCCTAGGTTTTTTCACCCAGTCGAGTTCGACCTTGAGTCGCCCGATCTGCTCGTAGAGTTCGGCGGTCTTGTCCTCCGGGGGTCCGGTGGCCTTGGCCCCGGAGGCGAACACCGCCTCGGCCCCGGCCAGGAGCTTCTTCTTCCAGTCGTGGATCAGGGTCGGGTGGACCCCGAACTGAGTCGGGTGGACCCCGAACTGAGCGGCCACCTCGTTGACCGTCTTGTCGCCCTTCAGAGCCGCCAGTGCGACCTGGGCCTTGAACGCCGCCGAGTGACTCTTCCGCTTGCCCGCCATCGGTTCCCCTTTCCTGGGCCTCCGGTGTAGCTTAACCGGCGGTCCAGTTTTCGGGGTCCACTATACGGGGAAGAAGAGAAACTCCTCGTCCGTAGCCGCTCCACCCTTGACCGACAGGGATTCGGCGGGCTCGCCCAGAAACCTCAACGGGGGCAGAGCGGCATAGAGAACCCCCGCAAGGATAAGGGCGCCTCCGACACACAGGGTCCGCACGCGGGTCGAGGCACTCCAGCTGAGCGCGTGCGTGCCGATCAGCGCCGCCAGCGCCAGCCACAGGACGAATTGGAAGTGGCCCCTGTCAAGGATGACGACGCGTTCGGTATCGTTCGCCTTGATGTTCTCCTCCCACCAGACCAGCCCCACCCAAGCCGACGCCAGGATCGCGAGCACCGCGAGCAGCGCGAAGACCGTGAGCCCGTCTACGTGCGGCCGAGCCGCCGGCTGTCGTGGCGGGGCCTTCTCCGCTCCCTTCGGAAGGTCCGAGGGAGCGACCTCCGTGCCCTCGGGTGGCGGGACGGGCTCGAAAATGTCGCCGAGCATCTTCGGATCGTGCCAGTAGTCGGTGTGCGCGGTGGCGAGCGAGCCGGGCCCGAGCATCACCTCCCAGACGGCGTTGTTCTCAAAACAGCCCGGGCGCCCGCGCCGGGAGAAACCGCTCGCTCGTGATCCGCAGGTCCGTAGCGATGGGGTCGTTCCACAGTGTGTAGTTCGTCCAGGCGATGCCACGGGCGCAGGGGCCCGGCAGAGGCGGGAAGTACTCCGGGAAGAGGACCAGGACGAGGTCTAACGGGCTGCCGAACGTGACGAACCGCTCGACCTGGCCGAGCCAGGTCGGCGGGTCGCTCCGGGCCTGGGCACGGAGGAGGGCAATGAACGTCACGACCGTGCCGAGGCTGTGGGCCACGAGGACCAGCTTGCCCGTCGGATCCTTGGCCGCGATTTCGGTGAGCTTCTCGTCGATGTGCACGAGCAACGCGTCTCGGTAGGACGAGAGGTCCGCGAACAACTGGAGTTGCTGAAGAAACTCTGAGGCGGACGACTCGAACGACAGGGTGCTCACCTTGAGCCGCTCGGCGAGGAACTTGGCGATCATCGTGGTCAGCAGGATGTCGTCGATGACAAGTCGATCCCCGAGAAATCGGGTGCGGGGCCGCGCCCCCGTCTGCGGTGGATTGTTTCGAGGCGGTTCTTAAAGGTCCTGTTCTTTCCGCGACTTCCTATACGTCATGCGGCCAAGTTGAGCATGCGTTCCGCGACTGCTTGCAATTCATGCTCGGTCACCCCGGGGCGTAGAACGGCCCGAATTTCATTCCCCAGCAGTTCCCGACGCCACGCCCGCCGCTTGTCCGCATGACTCGGCCGCCGTGATTCATCGTCCCACGGGGATGCGGATCGGTGCCCCGCCAGTTCCTTCTCGTCTCGCTTCCCGGCCCACGCTTCCGTCATGGCGAAGGTCCACAGGCACACGTGGAACGCCCCGACGCTGGCCCGCACGAACCGCACCTGCTGCTGGCCGGCGCCGACCACTTCTTTCACGTCGCGGAACGTGATCTCCAGAGAGAAGCGGTCGGCCACGCACCCAAGGATGTCGGCCACGGTTGCAGCGGTGTCGGTGCAGAAGAACGCGACCCACCCCTTGGGTTCGTCCACCCGCACCACCCGAATCGCGCCACCCGCCGGGCGCCACGTGGCCACGAACGTCTTGTACGTCTTCTCCGCCGGCTTCCCGTACAGGTCGAACGTGCCGGTCGTCCACCCGCGCGTTTGCCCGGCCCGCTTGGCCAGGTCGATCCGCTGCTCCCCGTAGATCCGGTTCGGCCCGCGCCGATGCGGCACTCGCGGTCCGGGCACGGTCCACAGGGCCGAGTCCTTCCGCAGCCGGCTCACCACGGTCACTGCCAGCGTCCGCATGGGCTTGAGGAACGAGGCCTTGGCGTACGCCCCATCGGCCAACACCCACACTGGTTTGCTCAGGTGCCCGAGCCACGACACGGCCCACCGCACCAACTCCACGGCCATCTCGAGCTTGGTCCGGAACACGGGCCGGTACTTCGGAGCGATGCCGGACAGGTCCTTCTGTCGCACGTAAAGCCGGGCCAGCAGCGGCAGCGCCACGACGCCCCAGGCCGGGTGCCGGGCGAGCAACCCGAGGACCACCCACACGTGCCCGTACACGAACGGCCCTCCGGCCGGCCCGGGCGTTGGGTTGTGATGCACCCCGGCCCCTTGGACATGCGGCCCGTACCGCTCGGTCGGAGTGTCGTCCCGGGCGAACGTCAGCCGGTCGGCACCGGCGACCCGAGGCTTCATGACCTCGTGGGCGAGGTGAGCGGCCATGAGGTCGGTCCGCTTCCCGACGGCCGCGACGGTCGTGTAACACGGGCGGTAGTCGTCACTCAACCCGGCGGCCCGGATCCAACGGGTGACGGTCCGACGGCCCCGGGCCAGAACCGCCCCGACGAGCAGCCACGCCAGGCGCGGGGCCGCGCGCGGATCGAGGGCCGACGCCAGCCGGGAAAACCAGTGGCACGACGGGGCAGTGGGTGCGATGATGGCATGGCCGTGTCTGTCCGGGGCGGTGGGCTGGTGTGGTTACCGCCATCGTCCCGGACGGACCGGCACTCGTCTACTCACCCGTCGGCAACTCACTCCGCCGGCCTATAAATTCGCGGAAAGTACAGAAAGGTCCGGAGCCAGAGTTTGAGATCCCGCTCGGAGTACGAGGAGTGTGCATCGATCAATTGGGAGTAGCGGACCTCGGCGAATTTCCGGCCGGCGTCGTCCACGATGAGTGGGGCGAACTGTTTGCGCAGGTCGGCGAGCTGCGCTCGGCTGTACCGCCCGACCGTCGCGCCCGCCTGGTGGGACCCCTCGATCAGTGTGCGGATCGTGGCGAGTTCGAGTTGCCGGCCGACCCCGTGGATGGCGACGAACGTCGGTTGCCCCTCCTGGAGGTGCGGCGATTCGGGACTCATAACACTCTCCTGGGGCAGGCGTCGCGCGAGAGGTTGGGTTTGGTGTGGCCGACCGCGCCCGTGAGATTGGACCACACACCTCCGACCCGGACAAGACTCGACTCCCGACATCCCGCAACCGATTGCCGTCCCTACGCGGCGACGGGACACTCCGCGAACGACCAGTCACGTGAGCTGATCATAGCGAAGCGCACCCCTTGGTTCGTGATCGACAATGCGGTATACCCCCGAACGAATCGACGATCGACGGTGGATTTTGTCGTCGGTCTGCCTTCGTCCCGCAGGTCTATTGCTCGCGACGAACCTACCGGTTGTTGACCGTCTTGCCACACGGTATGGTGGTCTCTCGTGTGACGGGCTTCGGCTCCCGCTGATCTCATCCGGGCTTTCGATGCTCCTTCGCAACACCGAGCCAGAGTCGAGAGGCGCGTCCACGAGCCTCGTCGTGATCGTCCATGCCTTCCGGCGCTCGTCCGCGGACATGGGGGACGTCCGACAGGCGGTCGCAGGCGCGCGGCCGGACGCGGACCTCCTCGTCCCCGACTATCCCGCCCGCGTGTTGTCCGGGGCGGACCCGGTCCGCATCGCCGAGGAACTGGTCGAGGTCATCTCGAAGGCCGTGAAGGACCGGAAGGAGCGGGGCGCGGAGTACCACGACATCGTCCTGATCGGCCACAGCCTCGGGGCGCTCTTCGTCCGCAAGGCGTACGTGTTCGCCCGCGGGCAGAACCAGGACCACACCGGCCCGCTGGCCCCGGCCCCGCGGTCGTGGGCGGCGCTCGTGAGCCGGATCATCCTGCTCGCGGGCGTCAACCGTGGGTGGGAGCCGCGGCACCGGGGGCAGGCGGTGTCGCGGTGGCGGTGGGTAGGGTACGCCCTGGCGGCCTGGCTCTTCCGGTGGACCGGCCTCGGCGGGCTGGTGAACGGCACGCGGCAGGGCACCCCGTTCGTCGCCAACCTCCGGATCCAGTGGATCAATCTGGTGCGCGGCTCGGCGCCGCCCCCGACCACCGTTCAACTTCTGGGCGACACCGACGACGTGGTGGCCGCGAGCGACAACATCGACCTCCAGGCCGGAAGCCAGTTTGTGTACCTGCAGTTGCGGGACACCGGGCACGTGAACGCCATCGACTTCAGCGGCCCGGTCGGACAACAGCGCCGGGCGGTGTTCCTTCAGGCGCTGATGACCTCGCCCGGCCAACTCGTCAGCAGTGTCGTCCTGCCGAACATGATCGACTCGGACGTGAAGCGCGTGGTGTTCGTCATGCACGGCATCCGGGACCGGGGGCACCAGTGGACCGGCGCGCTGGCCCAGGCCGTGCGCGCCCAAGCCGTGGTTCTGGGCCAACGGGTCGAGGTCGTCACGTCCAGTTACGGCTACTTCCCGATGATCGCGTTCCTGCTCCAGCCGGAGCGGCAGAAGAACGTCCGGTGGTTCATGGACGAGTACACCGAGGCGCTGGCCCGATACCCGAGCGCGAAGCTGTCGTTCATCGGGCACAGCAACGGGACGTACCTCCTAGCCGCCGCCCTCAAGCGCTACCGGGCGTGCTGGTTCGACCGGGTCGTGTTCGCCGGCAGCGTCGTGAACGACGAGTTTGATTGGGATGCGGAGGTCCTGGCCGGCCGGGTCCAGGCGGTCCAGAACCTGGTCGCGACGGGCGACCTGGTCGTGGCGGTGTTCCCGGCGGTGTTCTACCAACTCCGCGGGGCGGAGGCCGACCTCGGCGGGGCCGGGCACGACGGGTTCGCGACCAACGAGGGGCAGCGGTATCAAGTGTGCTACATCCGCGGCGGGCACGGGGCGGGCAAGGTGCCGGAGAACTTCCCCGCGATGGCCCGGTTCGCCCTCGGGGACGACACTGCGCTTCCGCCAGCCGGCCTCCGGGAGGGCCGGCAGAAGTGGTGGGTCGTCTGGGCCGGGAAGTTCCGCCTCGTCATCTGGTTCCTGATCCTCGCTCTGGCGGTCGGCCTGGTTCTCTTGCCGGTCTTCCTCGGCGCGACCGGCTGGCCGGCCGCCCTCGAATGCGGGGGGATACTACTGGCCGTCTGGACCGTTCTCCGCTGGGTGTAATCCGGTCCCCCCGCCGTCCGCCGGCGGCACGTCCTTCCCGCCGTCCCCGAACCACTCCCGGAGGTGCTCCATCTGGTGGACCACGCGCGGGTTCAGGACCCTGTAATACGTCCCCTCGTCCTTCGGGTTGACGTACCGGTACGCCTCCGGGTCGGTCGGGTCGATGTGCCGGTACGTCTCCGGGTCGTTCGGGTCCACCGGCCGGCCGCGGAAGCACCGCGGGACGGTCATGTGGAACCCCTGGCCGACCCGCTTGCCGTCGTCGGGGGACATGGCCCAACTGAGCGCCGCGTCCACCGGGCACTCGAACCCGACGGTCGTGAAGAACGACTCGTCCGGCCCGGCGTTGAGTCGCTCGTGGAGCAGTTGGAGGAGTTCGTCGTTGCGGTAGAACGCCCCGCGCTGGCGCAGGTTCAGGAGCGCCTCCAGCGGGGCGCTGGCCCACGACGCGGCCGCGGCCGCCGGGTCCCGCGAGCGCCGCTTGACCTGACTGCGGTCGAGGAGCCCCTCGGGCAGTTCCTCTTCCACATCGGGGTCGAGGAAGTGCCGCCGGGTCGTCCCGTATCGGAACGCGCGGGACTCGACGAGCACGACCCCGGAGGTGTACTTCCGGATCGACCCCTCGTGTTGGAGCAGCCACAGCGCGGCGATACTGACCCCGAAGTTGTCGTAGAACCCGGCGTCGATTATGCGCCGCGGCGGGAACGTCGGCAGCGCCACCGCCGGGCTGATGAACGGGAACGACGCGTTCATCCGCGCGGCCGTCCCGACGGTGAACGCTTTCCGCGCCTCCGGGAACAGGCGGAAGAACTCGATCGCGGACCGCGACAGCAGCTCGCGCTGCGGAGTGCCCTCGGGCATGATCCGGTGCGCGTGGGCGGTGGCCAGGTCGTCGAGGTCCAGGTTGCTGACGATCAGCCGCCGGGCGTCGTCCACGAGCATGGGCGAGAACACCAGCGACGGGCACCTGGCCTCGCCCTCGTCCTTGCGCAGTTCGCCGAAGGTCGTCCGGAACCCTTTTCCCTTCTTCGCCTCGGCGCGGTCGTAGAACTCGTTCCAGGCCGCTTCGAGTCGGCGCCCGCGGTCGTGCGCGAACCGGAACGGCAGCCAGATCGACGGCAGGTCGTGCCAGAGCATCGTCTGCATGACCGGCGAGAGGCTGTCCGCGGCCAGGGTGCCGCTCACGTGACTGAGCCCGGTGGCCGCGTCGCGCCTGAACCCGTCGGCCGGGCGGTGCTTGAACTCGGCGGCGTAGAGCGCCGCCCCGACCATTCCCCCGCTCGCCCCGGTCAGGAGCCGGATGTGGTCGCGGAACGCGCCGCGCCCGTCGCGCGGGTCGCCGGGCAGTTCCCGTTCCAGCCCCTCCAGGACGACAGCCGCCCACACCGCGGCCAGAACGCCGCCGCCGCTCGAACACACCAGTACGAGCCGCGGCTTGGAGTGCGGCCGGTCGGGGTGCGCGCCCTGCCACCGATCGTACAGCGCCTTCAGCGGCTCCTTGCTTTGGATCGGCCTGCTTTGTTCGTCTCTCGGTCTGGCGGTCCGCTCCAGTAGCTTCTCCAGGTGATCCGTATTCTCCTCGTCGTAGTCGATTCGAACCAGCCACTCGTCGGGCGGTTCGGGCGGCTCGGCGAGCGGCGGGGCGGGCGCCGGCGCCGGCGCCCGCCCCGCGCCCTCGGCCGCGGCGAGGTCGCGCGCGTCCTTGGCGCCCGGTTCGTCCGCGGGAGGTCTGCTCGCGGCGCGCTTGACCTCGTCGATCCGCCTTTTCGCCTCCTGCCGCCGCTTGTAGTAGAAGTCGTTGGCCGCGTCGTAATACTTCTCCAGGTTCGGGAGGCTGTACTTGAACGGGCTGGCGTTCGTACTCACCCCCCACAGGACGATCCCGATCAGGAGGGCGAGTGCGAGCGTCGGCCCGTACCCGGTGGGGAGCAGCAGGGTGTACCAGATGAACCCGTACACCCCGTTGAACAGGATCAGGAGCACGCACAGGACGATGACCGGGGACTGGGCGACCCGCCGCCACCGCCGGACCGAGAGCACGACCGCGACCGCCAGGCTGATCCCGAGGATCGCGAGGACGGACTGGACCAGCGCGAACCACGGGAGCGGGTTCTTGGGGGCACGCAGGAGGAAGCCGTTGTGCGAGTACTCCATGTGCGCCCGGTTCAGGGTGATGCCGACGGTCACGATCACCCAGACGGCGACCGGGATCGCCAGGCCCGCCCACCGCCCGACGGCCGATCCGGCGGTCCGCCGGAAGTACAGCCCGATCGCCACGAGGACGGCGAGGGCGAGCAGCGCGAAGATGACGCGGAGGAACACCAACATCGCCCACGAGTTCTCCCGGTCCAGGACCCATTCCCGGGCGAACCCGTAGAGCGTGTGCTCGGTGCGGGTGATCGGGGTGGTGACCGTGATCCCGGCGAGGAGCAGGTACACACCCCAGACGAGGACCGGGGCGAGGACGGCCCCGAGCATGAGCGGGAGGTGCCGACTCGGAGCAGCTCGGAACGGGGGCGAGACGACTTTCGGCAAGAGCACCAGGACCAGCGCCCCGACCCACGTCCAGAGAAGCGAGTGGCCGAGGGTCGTGACCCCCGGATCGATGTGCCCGCGGGCCGGGTACAGGCTGGTGTCGGCCGGCGGACCGCCGGAGAACACCGCCGGCAGCCGGACGTCCTTGAGCGGGTCCCCCGTGTCGTTGGGGGGCTGATAGGTATTGAGGATCAGGGCGGTGAACAGGACCTGCCCGCAGACCCAGCCGACGGCCAGCCCGATGAGCAGTTGGTGCCACCGATTCCGCGGCCAGAACAGGGCGCTGACCCCGAGCCCGCCCCCGAGGCCGGCCCAGGAGACCAGGGCGAGCGCGACGATCTGCAGCGGCAGGATCGGGTGCGCGAACAGCCGCTCGACGAACTGAAAGACTTCGCGAAACCACTGGTCCGGCAGCCCGGACCGCCGTTCCGCCGAGGCGCCCGGCTGCTCCGGCTGTGCGCCCCCGTAGTCCGGACCGTAGTAGTACGCCGCCAGGCACACCGCCAGGATGAAGGCGACCGTCGCGACGACGCCGAGCAGGACCTTCCGTTCGGGCCGCATGAAGACTCCTCATACCGGCCTGAGACGAGTGCCGGGGCGACCGTCGCCGCCCGGCCCGCGCCCGCGGGGTCGGTCGGGCGCTCGCGCCCCGCGACAGCACACCACACGCCCGAACGAAGCGGCGCGTCGTCAGCTTGACGGTGCGAGCATCTCCTTGCAAACAGAATTCGAAGAAACCATGATGGGGTCCGGGTGAAAGCGGCGCCCGCGCCGCGCCTGCTCGCGCAATCTCGGCCGGACGCGGGGTTGTGCGGGGCACACCGGGCCATGCGTCTGTCGCACGCCCGCGCCGCCTGCTGCGCGGCCGGAAGGCCCTGCGAGTCGGAGGAGGTTGGGATGGATGTCCCTCACGAGCCGGCGGACCGGGACGCGCGGGTCTGCCTGAACTTCCTGCGCGACCTCCTCGCCGGCTACCGCCCGCCGGAGTTCCGCGTCCGCCTGTGGGACGGGACGACGTGGCAGCCGGACCCGGCGGCCCCGGTCCGGTTCACCCTCCGGTTCGAGCACCCCGGGGCCGTCCGGAACGTGTTCGCGCGCCCGAGCAGCCTGTCGATCGGCGAGGCGTTCGTCCGGGGCGAGTTCGACGTCGAGGGCGACTTCGAAGCGGCCTGTGCGCTGGCGGACTACCTGTTCGCCCTCCGCCCGGGGCTGTTCGGTCGCCTCCGCTACCTGCTGCGGGTCCGGACCCTCCCGCGGGGCCGCGCCGACCAGGCCGGCGCGGCGCACCCCGGGAGCCGCGCGGCGGCCGGGGACAGGAACCGGGTGAGGGACGCGGTCAACTACCACTACGAACTGCCGCCCGAATTCTTCGCCGTCTGGCTCGACCGCCAGGTGGTGTACAGTTGCGCCTACTTCGGCTCGCCCGATGACGCGCTGGACGCGGCGCAGGAGCGGAAGCTGGATTACGTGTGCCGGAAGCTCGACCTGCGGCCCGGGGAACGGTTCTTCGACCTTGGGTGCGGATGGGGGGCGCTGGTCGTTCACGCCGCCCGGCACTACGGTGTCGAGGCGACCGGGGTCACGCTCAGTCCGAAGCAGGCGGAAGTCGCGCGACAGCGGATCGCAGCGGCGGGCGTCGCCGACCGGTGCCGCGTCGAGGTGCTCGACTACCGGGACGCCGACCCGCGCGGCGGGTTCGACAAGATGGCGAGCGTCGGCGCGATCGAGCACGTGCCGGCGGGCCGCCTGGGCGAGTATTTCGCGGCGGCGTGGCGGCTGCTGCGCCCGGGCGGCCGGTTCCTCAACCACGGGATCACCCTCCGACCGACCAAAAATCGCCCGCGTCAGCCGTCTTTCTTCAAGGCGTACGTATTTCCAGATGGGCACCTCGCGCCCCTGTCGGAAACGCTGACCGCGGCCGAGTCGGTCGGGTTCGAGGTGCGAGACGTGGAGAGCCTGCGGGAGCACTACGCGCTGACGCTGCGGGCGTGGCGCCGGCGGCTGGAGGACGCGCGCGGCCGGATCGAGGCGGCCTGGGGCGAGCCCGTCTGGCGCGTGTTCCGGCTGTACCTGACTGCCGCGGCCTACGACTTCGCCAACGGCCGCAACAACCTACACCAGACCCTGCTGGTCAAGCCCGACGGCGGGCGTAGCGGGCTCCCCCTGACCCGCGCCCGGTGGTACCCCTCCGTCGATTGACCCCTGCCGAGAACGCCCATGAGCCGCACCGACCCCTTCTGGACCGAACCGACCGAGTCCACTTACGGCGCCTGGCACCAGGCGGACCGGGACACAAAGACTTACAGACCGGGGATCTTGTTCGTGTTCGTCCACGGCGTCCGGGCCGACCGGTGGACGTGGCACGATCTGCCCGCGGCGCTGCTGGCGAAGCTTGGGATCGATGTGGACGTGCTGTCCTTCGAGTTCCCAGCGAAGGTCCGGCACAAGGCGTCGATCTGGACGGCGGCCGCGGACCTCGCGAAGCGCCTGAGTTCCGGGGAGAACCGGGCGTACCCGCACCTGGTGTTCGTCACCCACAGCACCGGCGGGCTGGTCGTCAAGAAGATGCTGGCCGACGACATCGCGGCCACGCTCAAGGAGCTGAAGGCCGGTGACAAGGATTTGGAACAGTCGGCGTCGATCGCCCTGCGCACCCGGCGGGTGGTGAACGTGGCGGTTCCCCACCGGGGCGGAGACGCTTTGAAGTCCTGGCTGGGCGGGCAGCTCTACACGCGGGCGGTGTACCCGGGCGTGTGGTGCCTGAAACAACTCCGGACGTTGGGCGGGTGTAAACCGCAGCGCGGGGAACGGCCGTTGGGCCGGAACAAGATCATCCGCCAACTTCGCTACGGGAACCCGGACCTGCTCCGGCTGGAGGTGGCGTACCGTCGGGCCGTGCGGAACCTCCGGGCGGGGCGGCTGCCGGTGCCCCTGGCGGTGGAGATCATCGGCCGGGACGACGATATCCTTCCGACCGCTCCCCCGCCGGACGAGCGCGCCGACTCGGGTCCGGGTGCGGACCGGTCGAAGCGGTACGTCCTCAAGCCGGACAGCGACGGGCCCGACTACGCCCGGGCCGTCCGGCGATCCCTCCGGGCAAAGGTCCACGTCCTCCGCGGCGAGCACAGCAGCGTCAAGCTGGTCGGGACCAAGCCCCGCGGGCTCCTCGGACGGCTTCTCGGCTGGGTCGGCATCGGGTCGGCCGCCCGCGAGCGGGTGAACCTGATCGTCGATATCCTCGCCGACGAACTCGGGTGGGCACGCGATCCGGCCGCGGCGGCCGTCGCCCTAGTCACGGTCGCCCGGACGTTCAACTTCGACCGGGTGAACAAGATCACCCAACTGTTCGACGACCCGGACCGGGTGCCGGACGGGGCGGCCGACCGGGCGGACCCGCGGCGGACGATCCCGGTGAGCGGGACCGACCAGGCGGGCGCGGTCCAGTGGATGCGCAAGATCGTGGTCCAGGGCGATCAGGCGCTCCGCACGGTCCTCGTCAGCGGGGACGCCGGGGTCGGCAAGTCGTCCGCCGTCCGCTGGTTCGCGCGCGAACTGGCCCTGCGGTTCCTCGCGCCGGAACCGGACAAGGCAGACCCCCTGGCGGTCTTGGTTCCGATGCAGCAGATCACGCTCGACGACGCGCAGGAGCGCGCGTTCCCGGTGCGCCCCTGGTGCGTCCTCCGCGAGGCGATCAGCCGGGCGGCGAATCAGTACACGGCCGAGCACGCCGCCCACCTGGCGCCGGAAGGCGCCGGGGGGACCGCGCCGGCGGAGGACGAGGGGGGCAAGGCGCCGGCGCGGATCTTCCCCGACATCGGCGCGGACTGGCTCGCCGCCCGACTCGCCCGGCCGACCGTACTGATCCTCGACGGGATCGACGACTTCTTGACCAAGCACCCCCGGATCGAACTGGCGCACTTCATCCAGATGCTCGACGACTTGACCCGCGAGCACGGGACGAACCGCCGGCTCACCCTGCTGCTGGGCGCCCGGTCGAGCCAGCCCGGGTTGCTCGATCTGGTCCCCAACCACGGGGACATCGTCGAGATCCTTCGGCTCTCGCTGACCCAGGCGGAGCGGTTCTTCCCGGGAGCCGGCGCGGTGCTCAGCGGGGTCAAGAGCCATCGCCTCAACCACCTGCTCCTGACCCCGCTGATCCTGTCGGAGATCGGACCCAAGATCGCCCAGATCCCGGCCGCCAGCCTGCGGACCCGCTCGGGGATCATGGAGGAGGCGCTGAAGGCGATCTTCGACAAGCGGGACATCCCGCGCGGCAAGGGGGCGGACGGCAGCCCGTTCCTGATCGACGCCTGGCTGGACGCCGCGATGCTCGTGGCCTGGCGGTTCTATCAGGGGTTCCGCGGGGAGATGTCCCGGCGCCTGGTCCGGGAAGAGGTGGCCAAACACGAGGAGCAATTCCGGGAGCACTTCGCCCTCCACCCGGGCGTGGACCGCGGGACCATCGAGCAGGGGTTCGAGATCATTCGCACCGACGCCCACTTCGCGCGGTTGCTCCGCGGGACGGTGTTCTTCCCGACTGGCCGCACCACCTTCCGGTTCATGCACCGCGAATGGGAAGAGTTTCTCGTCGGCCGGTTCATCGCGACCTGTCTCCGGGCGCGGAAGATTGACGACCCGGGCGCCCAGTCCCTGACCAAGAACGTGTTCGAGTACGCCGGCGAGCAGTGGTACGACCCGGAGCGGCACGCGGGCCGGGTGGCGGTGGACGGCGCGCTCCTGAAGGCCGTCCTCTACCTGACGGCCGGTCGCCCCGGTGAGGACGGGAAACCGACCCAGCCCCCGAATCAGTACGTCGCCGGGTGTTTCGTCGGCACGCTGGGGAACTCGATCGCCCCGCTCCCCCGGGCCGTCGTGCAGGCGCTACTCGATCGCACCTTCGAAATCGAGGAACTGGCCCGACACACGATGCTCAACACGCTCACGTTCCGATGTCTGCGGGCGCAGGGTCGGGAGGACGCCGGGGAGCCGCCGGACCCGTCGGCCGACGACATCCGCCGCGCCCTCGCCCCGGTCCTGGTCGAGTACCTCCGACACGACCGGCGGGAGACCAACGCCGTCACGCGCAGTCTGGCGTGGTGCAACCTGCGGGCCCTCCGCGCGCTGTACCCCGATAGCCCCGAGCCGCCCGGACCGTGGCTCGGTCTGGGCCTGGAAGAGGAGGCCGACTCCCTGCGGATGCTCTGCCCGTGGCGCCCGCAGGGGTGGACGGACCCTCATGCCCCCGGGGACGCCGCCCCGCTGGCCCGGGCCATGTACCGGCCGGACCGGAAGCAGGCGTCGGTCCAGACCGCGTACTTCCGAATCCAGACCATCGTGCTGGAGCAGGACCACAACCCGATCACCACGGTCCACCACATGTACGCCCTGGCGACGGCCCTCCGCAACGGCGGGGCGATCGACGAGGTCGGGCGGCCGAAAACCGGCATCGCCGTGATGCTCGTCCCGGACTCGGAGATCACGCGCAAGATCGAGGAGTACGCCCGGCAGATGGGACTGTCGCAACTGATGGAGATTTGGGAGCACTGCCGGTGGGCGTGCGGTCCCGAGGGGCGTGCCGCGACGCCCGTGCCGCCGCCCGATCAGGCGGGCGGCACGGGCGTCAGGTGAGCCGTCCGCCGGCGGTCCGGGCGGACCACGTCCCAGGCCAGCCCCACCGCCTCCAGGCACCGGATGAACATCCAGGTGGTGTCCAGCTCGAACCACCGGTGGCCGTGCCGCGCCGCCCGCGGGTCGGCGTGGTGGTTGTTGTGCCACCCCTCGCCGAACGCGACCGCGGCCACACACCAGTTGTTCCGGCTGTCGTCCGCGGTCGTGTAGTTCCGGTAACCCCACAGGTGAGTGGCCGAGTTCACCAGGAACGTGGCGTGCCAGATGAGCACCACCCGCACCGCGCCGCCCCACACCAGCAGCGACAGCCCCAGCGGCCACCCGCCGACCCAGTACCCGATCCCGAGCAGCGCCGCGAACACCAGCAGGTTGATCGGGAGGAAGAACCGGTCCAGGAACCGCAGCCCGGGATCCCGCGCCAGGTCCGGGACGAACCGCAGCCGCCACTTGGTGCCCACCCGGTCGGGGTGAGTGTACATGAACCACAGCAGGTGCGCCCACCAGAACCCCCGGTGCGGGGAGTGCGGGTCCGCCTCGCCCTCCGGGTGTTGGTGGTGCAGCCGGTGAAGCGCGCACCAGCCGAGCGGCCCGGTCTGAAGCGCGAGCACGCCGCAGAGGGCGAGGAAGTACCGGACCGGACCCGGGGTCGCGAAACTGCGGTGGACCAACAGTCGGTGGTATCCCGCGGTGATGCCCAGTTGGCCGGTGAGGACGGCGAGGACCAGGCAGACGACCAGCCCAGACCAACTCCAGACGAACGGGGCGGCCAGCGCGGTGAGGTGGAAGAACACGACCGCCGCCGCTTTCCCATGTCGGAACCGGGATGACGGGTGGGCACATGGAACGGGGGCTTCGGCGTTTGGGCTCATCGGGCGCAACCCGTGACAATTCTAGTGGCGTGCTCCAGACCGCCCGTCACTCGTAACATTTGGGGTGAAGACCTTCCCGAACTCCAGGCAGACAGCTCGCGACCGGATATACTCGTCAGGTTGAAAGTTCGTGGGACGTGGTGCGCAGCCCGCGGTGGCACCTTCAGGCTCGCGGCGACGGGCGAGCATCGAGATCCGGTATCATATGGGGTTCAGGCCCTCCGGACGTAGCAAAAAAGGTTCGCAGACTGCACGCCTTCTGCACACTATCCCTCCAAAACGGTGGGGAACGGGCCGAATCCGTGGATCGAGCTGTTTTTGAGGCGTGACGTAAATAATTGCAGAGGTGTGGTTTGCGTCGCGTCACTTTCAAACGCACACGACGTGCAAGATCGCCAAGCTCGCGTACGTAGCGGGGGCCGAAATGCCTAAAAAATATCTCCTTTGAGCACCGATGAAGTGGGCGCGGTTGTCCGTCAGCGTGGCGGGGGCCGAAATGCCTAAAAAATATCTCCTTTGAGCAGTTTCCGAGATTCCACGCAACGGCCGTTGCGTGGAATTCGCGCGTGGAATTACAACGGGGCATCTCTGGCCGTGGAGGTGTCCCGTGGGGCGGAAGGCAGTCGGACCGAGGTACTGGAACCGCAAGGGCGGCGGCTATTTCTGCGTGTTCCGGGGTACGGAACACGAGCTCGCGCTGGGGCCGAAGGACGAGCCGAGCGGCCCGACCTATCTGGCGGCCCTGGACGCGTTCAAGAAGGTGATGGAGGGGGGAACGCCCGAGCCACCGAGAACCGCGTCTCCGACCATCCGCGAGGTCCTGGAGGCATACCTCAAACACGTCAACAAGACGAAGGAGCCGGGCACCGTCGAGATCCGGCTCCGCTCGTTCACCCCGTTCGTCAACCACCCCGTTAAAGGCGGTCTGCTCGGAGAACGCGAGGTCGCGTCGCTGAAGCACCAGGACGTGTACGACTTCCTCGAGCACATGGAGACGGTGCCGCGCGCCCGGGTCCGCAAGAAGGAGCAGAAGGGGCGGAAGCCGACCGCCTGGGGGCCGGGCTCGCAGCGGAACTTCGTGCGGGGCGTCGTCGCGGCCTTCAACTGGGCGGTGACGGGCAAGATGATTGACGAGAACCCGCTCCACCGCATCTCGAAGCCGGGCCCGCGTCGCAAGCCGCGTGGGAAGGAGCGCCCGCCGGAGGACCGGAAGTACAACCGGGCGTTCCGCCGGCGCCGGATCGTGGTGGAGCACGCGATCGGGCGGTTGAGGCGGTTCCGGGCGGTGGCGCACGTGAACCGGCACCAGCGCCACGGGCACGCGATGCGCGTTCGGGCCATCGCCGGGTTGGTCAACCGCATGCTCGACTATCGAGCCGCTACCTGAACGGGACACGGGGAAGGGGTGGAGCACTCACCCCACTATCGTGAATGAGGTCTAATCGGCGTCTTGAAAATCCACGACCGCGCCGCCCGCCAGGTACAGGCGGAGGGTGCCGTAGTATTTGCCTTGCAAATCCTTGGTATCGTTGGGCAGTAGCATCATCGGCAACGTCTACGAGAAGCCGGCGCGGTCTTCCGATTTTTACTCAAGCTGAGCTGCACCCCTGCCGATTCCCCGATGCGGGGTGCTTCCGACGTAGAAACCGATCGCGCCACTTACAATTGAATCGACCTGGCAGAACGAGGAGTGACCGGGAATGGGTCTGCCCGAAACGAAACGCAACTCGATTTTAAAGGCGGCGAGGTACAAGGAGGTTAGCGAGGATAAGGCGACGGGTTCGACGTACACCCCGAAGGACTTAGCAGACTTCCTCGCCGATCAGATGCTCCAAATCGCTCGGCTCGATGCCTCCGGCCGCCCTCTCGTCGTACTCGATCCCGCCGTGGGCGAGGGCGAGCTGCTGGCATCCCTGTTGCCCCGCTTGCCGAAAAATCGTCCGGTCGAGGTCTACGGGTTCGACAATGACGAACGCGCCTTGCGGACCTGCCGCGAACGCCTCTCCGGTCTTCACCAATTGGCAACGCTGCGTCTCGAGACGCAAGACTTCCTCGCCTTTGCGGAAGCGTTTGAAGGTGGCACGGGCGGGCTGTTCGACGAGCGCAGGACCCCGATCTTCGATCTCGCAATCGCGAATCCCCCCTACGTCCGGACGCAGATCATCGGGGCCGAAAGCGCGCAGGCGCTCGCGGAGCGGTTCGGTCTCACCGGCCGCGTCGATCTGTACCATGCATTCGTCCTCGCCATCGCGAGCGTGCTTCGCCCGGCAGGGGTCGCCGGCATCATCGTGTCGAACCGCTTCATGACCACGAAGGGCGGGGCGAGCGTGCGGGAGGCAATCCGCGAACGATTCCGCCTGCGGCACATCTGGGACTTGGGGGATACCAAACTCTTCGGCGCGGCGGTCCTGCCCGCCGTCTTCGTCGCCGAAGGCAAGGGTAACGACCAGTCGACGCAGCCGAAATTCTCGACAGTTTACGAGACGCAGGATGAGCCTGTCGGGCATGCACCTTCTGTCATCGCCACGCTCACCAAGAGCGGCGTCGTCGGCGTACCTGACGGACGACGGTTCCGCGTGCAGCACGGTTCCCTCGAGGAGACGAAGGGCGCAGAAGACGTCTGGCGTCTCGCGAGCGGGGAAACGGACACCTGGCTCGCCACTATCGACGAGCGCACGTGGGGCACGTTCCGGGAGATCGGCAAGGTCCGCGTGGGCGTGAAGACGTGTGCGGACAAGGTGTACATCCGCGACGACTGGCACTCGCTCCCGGAGAGCAGACGTCCCGAACACCTGCGGCCCTTGACCACACACCACATCGGCCGGCGATTCCGCGCCGACCCAACGCTGGGTCAGCGGCAGATCGTCTACACTCACGAGTCCCCGGGCGGAAAACGGCGGGCGATCCGCATCGACGACTATCCCAAGACGAAGGCGTACCTTGAAAGTCACCGCGAGACGCTCGAAGCGCGGAGCTACGTCATCGAGGCCGGGCGGCAGTGGTACGAAATCTGGGTTCCCCAAGACCCGGCGGCTTGGGCACTGCCGAAGCTCGTCTTCCGGGACATATCCGAAGAGCCGTGCTTCTGGATCGACCGCGACGGGACGATCGTGAACGGCGATTGCTACTGGCTGGTCTGCGAGGGGAAGGCGGGCGAAGATTTGCTCTGGCTCGCCGCGAGCGTGGCGAACTCCAAGTTCATCGAGAAGTTCTACGACCACCGCTTCAACAACAAGCTCTACGCCGGCCGCCGACGCTTCATCACGCAGTACGTCGAAAAGTTTCCGCTCCCCGATCCGGCACTCAAAACGAGCAGGAAGATCGTCGAGTTGGCGAAGAAGCTGTACGAGACGATCGACCAGCCGGCGGCCGGAGAGACCGAGGCGGAAATCAATCGTCTCGTCCACGAGGCGTTCGGCTTAGGTGTCGAAGAAATCGCCCGGTAGCGGGATCTGGAGCTTCCGGTTGAGAACCTTTCCCTGAAATTGCGGGAAGCGCGTGAAGAACGCTTCCCCGGTCGTCACGATGACGTGCGTGAGGACGACGTCCGCCCCTTCGACGCGGCCGTAGGCGATGCTGTAGCGGGTGTCGCAGTGGCGCACGATCTTCCCGCCGACGTGCGGGACGTCGAGCGGCTCGGTGCTCGAAGGGGTGACGAGCCCGAGGTCGATCGTCGGCGAGGTTTGGAGCTTGCACTCGAGCAGTTGGTGCTTCACGTCCGGGAACTGTCCGTCGTCCTGGTAGCTCTTGTACCCGAGCGCCTTGCAGACCAGTTTGTGCAGGTGCTCGCCGCGGTTCCGCTCCTGGACGGAGCCGGGATTCGGGAACCGCTTGCCCACCAGTTCCTTGAGCCGCTCGAACACCGTGGCGATCGGGAGCAGTTCGTGCGCCTTGGGGTAGCTGATCGGCGTCGCAACGGCCGCGAGATCTACGGTCGATGACACGTACGGCTGCAAAAGTTCCGTGTCGGTGTTGCTGACCAACTCGGCCGCGGTCGTGCCCACGTCACACCGCGCCTGGTACTTCTGGGTCAGCGTGCCGGTGGTGTCGAGGAGCGCGAGCACGTCGCCCGTCACCACCTTTACCTTGTCGATGACGTCGTTCTCCGAAATCCGGATGAGGACGTACCGCCGCGTCGGGGACAGTTCTTCATTCCAGACTTGGAGGTTGTTCGACTTCTGCCCGTACGTGTCGAAATTCTGTCCCGGGAAGCGGGGCTGCGTCTTCTGGAATGACTTTGGCACCGGGTAGCCGAGTGCCTTGCAGACGTTCTCCTTGATGATTTTCGAGCGCGTTCTCAGCGGCAGGCCGGCGAGGGAAACGCCCTTGAGACCGTCGTTGAGGAGGATCTGAAGTTCGGGCGCGGGAATCCAGAGTTTCGGATCCCCGATCTGAATCGTGCTGTAAATGCTCAGACCGATCTGCGAAATGGCTTCGACAAACCGCTTGGGATCGGGCGGCGGAGTCGGCATACCTGCCTCCGGGCGTTGACGACACGCCCGGACGCGCTACGCTGCAAGCGGTTGGGTCGTGATCGGCGTCGTTGGTGTGTTGCCAGCGCTGCGTGAGGGGACCGTACTGCCAGGTCCGACCCCTCACGCAACGGCACGATCCAGCCGTTGCCCCGGTGTAGTATATCGGCCGGAGGGAACTCCCGATGCTGAGCTACGCCGCACTTTGCCGCCAATCGGCCGTACGTGGTCCAACCCTAGACGCCCTCGTCGGGGTTCCGATCCGGCACGTATCCCGGGAAGTCCTCGGCCACCACGTCCGAGTGGCCCGCTCGCCACATCAAGATGGCAACGGGGTTTCCATCTTCCGGCTTTATTACCAGCCGTCGCGCCTATGCCGGATGCGCTTTCGATTGCCGGTAATCCTTTAGCCACGCCCGCCAGAGCGTGTCCACGAGCATCACCAGTTGGTTCGGGTCCACCGGCTTAACGAAGTGCATGTCGAACCCGCCGTCCCTGATTCGCCGGCGGGCGGCGTCGCCGCTCATTGCGGTGACTGCCACCAGCACGAGCGACTCACCGTGTGCCTGAACGCGGAGCCGGCTCGCGATCTCGTCTCCGTCCATTCCGGGCATGTTCAGGTCGATGAGGCACACGCTAGGTCGGAAGGTCGCGGCCTCGGCAAGTGCGGTCGCCCCGTTGTAGCACGCACGGGTTTCGAACCCACGGCACCCAACAGGTCGACTACTGAGTCCGCCAAGTCCCTGTTGTCGTCGATACACAAGATCCGAAGGGGCGGCCCGTGCTCCGGTCGAATGTTGTGGCGATGAACCTCAAAACCTCGTCCCGGCCCATGACTCCTTTACCACGGAGCAAAACCCTCAAGTGGGGCGCAAGTCGTGTGCCATATTTAGGTTCCATTCGCGTTTCGATACGGCGGACCGTACCCGGATACCTCTGGCCACCTTGCGGGAACCGAATTGGATGGCGGTCACGCGGTAGCCAGCGGTGATCATTCCGCGCCCGAGCCGGACGGCTTCGCGACTCCCCGTAGTTTAGTTAATTCAGGCAGCGAACTGTCTCAAGCAGGTGCGACCGGTTCGGTACGCCGCGTGCTGTGTGGCGCGACCGAACAACTCGGCCCTCCCCGCCGTCGGGTGGGCCGAAATCGCACCGAACGACACCGAGAGTAAATATGAAGCGACCTGGTCCCGCCCGCCGCGGCTTCACGCTGATCGAACTGCTGGTCGTCATCGCCATCATCGCCATCCTCATCGGCCTGCTGCTGCCCGCCGTGCAGAAGGTGCGCGAGGCGGCGGCGCGCATGAAGTGCTCGAACAACCTGAAGCAGATGGCCCTGGCGGCCCACAACTACGCCAGCGCCAACAAGGGGCTGCCCCCGGCCCGGAGCATCTACAACCAGATCGCCTCCCCGCACACGCTGGGCGTGGGTGCCAGCTCGGCCAACAACGGCCACGGGTGGGGCGTCGAGCTGCTCGCGTACATCGAGCGCAACGACCTGGCCAGCCGCTTCAAGCTGGACCCGGAGGTGCCGTGCGGGAGCTGGACGCACTCGCTCAACCAGCCGGTGGTCAACACCCCGGTCGCGATGTACCAGTGCCCGTCGGCCCCGCCGAACCGGACCGGAAGCTTCACCGCCAACAGCGGCCAGGGGCCGTCGGACGCGGCCGGGACGATGGCGTACGGGGACTACGCGACGGCGTGGAACGTGACCGTGATCACCGGGGTCGGCAGCGCCAACTGCGCCCTCGACCCGTTCGGGGTCCAGCGCGAGGTGGGCGTCATCTCGGACGGCCTGTCCAACACGATCATGTTCGTCGAGCAGGCGGGCCGCCCGGACTACTACGTGCTGGGCGTCAAGCAGGCGACGAACGCCGGCCTGCTGAACCCGACCTGGTGGGGGCCGTGGGCGTCGTACAACTCGATCAAGTACCAGGGGTACGCGGCCAACGGCACGTCGTCCGGCACGGCCTGCTCGATCAACTGCAATAACTCCCAGGGGGTGAGCGGGTTCCACTCGGGCGGGGCCGTGTTCTCCATGTGCGACGGGAGCGTCCGGTTCATCACCAACAGCGTCCCGGTCCTCACCCTGTCGCAGATGTTCAGCCGCGACGGCGGCGAGGTCGCGTCGCCGGATTGACGCGTTGCCCGGTGCGCTCTTGGTACCTGAGGAGGTAGGTGATGCGACGAAGGTGCCGCGGGTTCGCACGGGCCGCAGTGGTCGGGTGCTGGATCGCGCTTCTGTCGGGGTGCGGGCCGCAGCCGCTCAAGACGGTGCCGCTGTCCGGCAAGGTCACGGTGAACGGCAAGCCGGCGGCCCGGGCCAAGGTGTTCTTCACTCCCACGGCCCCGGGGAAGACGGTCCTGCCGTCCGCTGAGACCGCGGCGGACGGGACGTTCCGCGTCTCCACCCTGGTGCCCGACGACGGCCTGCCGCCCGGCGAGTACGCCGTCACCGTCATCTGGCCGATCTACTCGCCGGGTGGGGACCAGGAGGTCGAAGGCCCGGACCGACTGAAGGGGCGGTACAACGACGTCCGGAACCCGGCCGCAAAAGTTGTCGTCACAGAGGGGCAGACGGAACTGCCCGTGCTCGAACTGCGGACGCAGTAGCTGTCCCCGGTAACCCTGTTCGAATCGGAGCCCACATGAGTCGCATCGCGCGGTTACGCTCGGCCGGCGCCCCTCTCGCCCTCGTGGCGCTGCTGGCGTTCGGCCCCGGTGCCCTGGCGGCCGACGCCCCGCTGCTGCGGTCGAAGCAGTCCGGGCCGTGGTCCGCGAAGGAGACGTGGGACGCCGGCCGCGTCCCCGCGACCGGTGACCGGGTGGTCGTCCGCGCCGGTCACACCGTCGCCTACGACGCCGACTCGAAGGACGTGATCCGGCTCGTACAGGTGGCGGGTACGCTCGAGTTCGCCCGCGACCGCAACACCCGGCTCGAGGTGGGCCTCCTCACTGTCACATACGGGGAGGAGCCGTCGGAGGAGGGGTTCGACTGCCACGCGGTGTCCGGGCCCCCGAAGCCTGGGGTCGCTCGGCCCGCGCTGCTGGTCGGCACGCCCGAGGCCCCGATCCCGCAGAAGTACACCGCGCTCGTTCGGCTGCACCACCTCCCCGGCATGGACAAGGAGTCGTGCCCGGCGGTCGTGTGCTGCGGCGGGCGAATGGAGTTCCACGGGGCGCCGCTGTCGCGCACCTGGGTCAAGCTGGCGAAGACCGTTCCCGCCGGCGCGACGTCCGCCCCGCTCGCGGAGGTGCCGACCGGGTGGCGGGCCGGGGATCGGGTGATCCTCACCAGCACCAAACAGCCCGGCGGGTTCGGGCGGGGCGGCGGGGACGGCTCCCAGACGGAGGTGCGGGTGCTTGCGGGGATCGACGTCGCGGACGCCAAGGACCCGAAGGGAGCCGCCCGCCTCGACGCGGCGGTGAAGTTCGAGCACTACGCCGAGGGGAACTACTGCGGCGAGATCGCCAACCTGTCGCGCAACGTGGTCGTGGAGAGCGCCGACCCGGACGGCGCCCGCGGGCACACCATGTACCACCGGCACAGCGCGGGGAGCGTCTCCTACGCCGAGTTCCGGCACTTGGGCAAGAAGGACGTGCTCGGCCGGTACGCGCTGCACTACCACCTGTGCGGCGACACCATGCGGGGCAGCTACGTCCAAGGCGTGTCGGTGTGGGACAGCCACAACCGGTGGCTCACGGTCCACGGCACCCAGTACCTGATCGTCCGCGACGTAGTCGGCTATAAGACCGTGGGCCACGGCTTCTTCCTCGAAGACGGGACCGAGGTCCACAACGTGTTCGACCGGAACCTCGGGGCCGTCGTCCTGCCCGGCAAGCCGCTGCCCAAGCAGATGCTGCCGTTCGACCAGAACAAGGGCGGGGCGTTCTGGTGGGCCAACTGCCAGAACACGTTCACCAACAACGTGGCCGCCGACTGCGCCGAGTACGGGTTCAAGTTCGAGTGCCGCAAGACCGCGGACTTCGACCCGGTGCTCCCGATCCGCCAGGCCGACGGGACCGTGAAGAAGCAGGACGTGCGGACCCTGCCGTTCGTGCGGTTCGAGAACAACGAGGCCCATGCGATGCGGTTCTTCGGGCTGAACCTGCGGGGCATCACCCGCCCGGACGGGTTCGGGTCGCAGAAGTCCTTCTACGACCTCAACGACGTTCTAAAGGCGGACGCGGCGGGCGCGCACCCGGACGCGCGGCGCCCGTTCTGGGTGAAGAACTTCCGGGTGTGGGAGAGCAACTGGTCGGTGCACGCGGGCACCAGCGGGGTGTTCCTGGACGGGGTGGACGTGTTCCGGGCCGAGTACGGCATCTGGCGGTCGGTGATGGACCGGCACACGTACAAGAACGTCTCGTTCAAGGAGATCCGCAACAAGGACCTGCACATGCCGTTCAGCATCGGCGCGCCGGCGGAAGACGACGAGACGGGCAAGGAGTACTTCCGCGGGATCCCCGGGTTCACCGACAACCTGCCGCCGACCACGGTCGTCACGTCCGTCGTGCGGAGCGGGAGCAAGGTGCTCGTCCGCGGCACGACGGCGGACACCTCGGCGGTGCGGAAGGTGACGGTGAACGGCGTGGAGGCCCGCGCGACGCGGGACAACTTCACGGCCTGGGAGGTGGAGCTCGACGCCCCGACCGGCAAGCTGACCGTGACCGCCGGCGCCACCGACCGGGGCGGCAACGTGGAGAAGACCCCGCACGTGGTCACGGTCGAGTAGGCCCGGCGGTTCGAGGGCTCGCAATGACGGGCCATCGGCCGCGCCCGCGTTTCACGTTTCGAGACACGAAGCTCCCCCGTTGAGGAGCTGCCGGTCATGATGAAGCGTCTGCTCGTCCCCGCGCTCGCGCTCGGCGCGTTCGCCGCACTGGCTCCGCGGTCGCCGTCCGCGGAGCCGAAGGAGGACTGGAAGGCGGCGGTGGACAAGGCCGCCGCGTACCTGAAGAAGTCGCAGAACGAGGACGGGGGCTGGTCCAAGGGGCCGAACGCGACCGGCGCGACCGGGATCGTGGTGACCGGCCTCCTGCGGTGTGGGGCGTCGCCCGACGACGCGCCCGCGGCCAAGGGGATCACGTTCATCGAGGGGCTGGTGAACGAGAAGGCCGGGCACATCGCCGGCAAGGGGAACTTCGCGTCCCTGACCAACTACAAGACCAGCATCAACGTCATGGCGCTCACCGCCGCCAACAAGGGCGACAAGTATAAGGCGGTGATCGGGAACGCGGCGAAGTACCTGAAGGAGTACCAGTGGGACGAGGCCCGCGGGAAGAAGGACGACAGCGACTTCTAAGGCGGGGCCGGGTACGCCGGCGACAAGTCCTGCCCGGACCTGTCCAACACCGCGTTCTTCCTCGAGGCGCTGAAGACCGCGGGCGTGCCGAAGGACGACCCGGCGTTCAAGAAGGCGCTCGTGTTCGTGAGCCGGTGCCAGAACTTCGAGAGCGAGCACAACAAGGCCCCGTGGGCGAAGAAGAACAACGACGGCAGCTTCATCTATACCGGGGCCAACGGCGGCGAGAACCGGCGCGACGACAAGGGCCGGACGACCGACATGGGCGGGTACGGGTCGATGACCTACGCGGGCGTGAAGAGCATGATCTACTGCGGCGTGGGCAAGGACGACCCGCGGATGAAGAAGGCGCTGGAGTGGATCGGCAAGAACTACACGCTCGACGCGAACCCCGGCATGCCGGAGGCGAACAGCCAGCGCGGGCTGTTCTACTACTACCACACGTTCGCGAAGTGCATGGACGCGCTGGGCGAGGACACGTTCACCGACGCGAAGGGCGTCAAGCACGACTGGCGGGCCGACCTGCTCGCGGCGATCG
>JAFKJJ010000444.1 GCA_017306025.1 Planctomycetota bacterium | reverse complement strand
GCTCGACCTCGAAGTCGCGCTGCGGCTGGCCGGGGTCGAGAACCCGACCATCAACCTCGCGCGCGAGGCGGTGCGGGAGGCGCTCGCCGAACAGCTCGGCGCCCGGTCGCTGCTCCTGCCGAGCGTGAACGTCGGCG
The DNA here is from genome assembly GCA_017306025.1 of Planctomycetota bacterium. Taxonomy (GTDB): domain Bacteria; phylum Planctomycetota; class Planctomycetia; order Gemmatales; family Gemmataceae; genus Gemmata. The sequence continues at coordinate 2,714 of JAFKJJ010000444.1, read as the reverse complement.
GCAACTACCGCCGGCACACCGGGGCGCTGCTCGCCGCACCGGGCTTCGTCCGCACGGCGGACTTCGACAGCCTCTACCTCGGGGCCGGCGCCGGGGTGCTCGGGACCGGCACCGCGGCCGTCCCCGGCGTGCGACTGTTCGCCCACCTGGGCGACGCGGCGTACGAGCCGCTCGCGGCCCGCCAGCGCGTCACCGTCCGCCGGTCCGAGGCCGGCGCGGTCCACAACGCGGTCCTGCTCGACGTGGCCGCGCGGTACCTCGAACTGATCGGCGCGGAGGCCCGGCTCGCCGTCCTGCTCCGGGCCGAGGCCGACCTCGCGGAAGTGGTCCGGCTGACCGCGGAGCACGCGCGGGTGGGACAGGGGCGGCGGGCCGACGAGAACCGCGCCCGGGCCAACCTCGACCTGCTCCGCAACGACCTCCGCCGCGCCGAGGAGGAGGTCGGGGTCGCGTCCGCGCGGCTGTGCCGGCTGCTGAACCTCGACCCGTCCACGCGGCTCCGCACGCCGGGCGGGGGCGTGCGGCCCCTCCGGCTCGTGCCCGAGGACGCGGACGTCGAAGCGCTGATCGCGCAGGCGCTCGGCGCCCGGCCGGAGCTACTCGCCCGGTCCGCGGCCGTCGCCGAGGCGCAAACGCGCACGCGGCAGGAGCGGGTGCGGCCGTTCCTGCCGCTCGTGTCGGTCGGTTACAGCGCCGGCGGGTTCGGCGGCAGCGTGACGAGTTCCGACTTCGGCTCGCTCGGGGGCCGGTCCGAGTTCGACGTGACCGCGGTGTGGACCGTGCAGAACCTCGGGCTGGGCAACCGGGCGCGGGTGCGGGCCGCGGACGCCAACGTCGGCGCCGCGATCGCCGCCTACGACCTGGCCGCGAACCAGGTCCGGCGCGAGGTGGCGGAAGCCGCCGCCGCGGCCCGGACCGCGGCCACCCAGATCAAGACGGCCGAAACCGCGCTGGCCGCCGCGGAGGACGGGTTCGCGCTGGAAATGGAACGCATCAAACAGGGGCGGTGGCGGCCCATCGAGGTGCTCGACAGCTTCCGCCAACTGGTCGAATCCCGTCAGGAGTTACTGCGGGCGGTGGTCGGGTTCAACGTCGCGCAGTTCCGGCTGTTCGTTGCGGTGGGGAACGCCCCGTGACCGGGTCGCCGGAGCGGGGCGCGGCGCCCGTCGTCACGCCGCCGGGTCCAGCGCCCCTATGCCGGCGAGGAACTGTTGAAGCCGGCGGAACGCACCCGCGATAGCGGCCGGACAGATCGGCTTGCTGAGGACGAGGTGGGGGCCGCACGCCTCCGCCCGCCCCGCGGTAGCGTGGGCATCGGTTTCGGTAAGGGCCACGACCAGCGGCTTTCTTCGGCCCGCTTGCTCGTGCAGGCCCCGGAGCAGTTCCGCCGTACCCGCATCGAGATCGAGCACCACCACATCCGGGTCCAAGATCCGGGCCCCCATGAGAGCCGCAACCCGACGACTGACGCCCACTTCGTAACCCATCGCCCGAACACGGTCGGCGAGGTCCTCGACGGACCCGCGGCCGTTCCCGACGAGCAGGATTCGCATCCTGCGGTGCTCGGTCGTCACGTCGGCTCCTCCGCCCGCCCTTCTTCACCGAGATCGTTCGGCCCCGGCCGTGCGGCCTCGGTGAAGAAGGCCATCACCTGGCCGCAGCACTTCGGCCACCCTTCCCGCGTGTAGCGGAGCAGGTCCGTGATCGTGCATTCCACCGACCGCCCGCACGCGCCGCAGCGGACGATCCGGTGTGGGACCGAGAACCGCGGGCGGGGCGGGTTCGTTTCTCCGCTCAATGGAACCTCGTTTCAAGGGAGCCGGCCCCGGGCCCGAAGGGAACCGGGGCCGGCTCGGGCGAGGGGCCGCTTCCCGCCCCTCACGCCGGTGTCGAGTGATCCTCCTCGGCGGGCGGGTGAACGATCACCCCGGTCGGCCCGTGGCCGGGGTCCCCCGGCAACGGCTCCCGCCTGTCACCCAACTTCTTCGGGACGAGCAGCGAGTACACGCACGGCACGACGAAGAGCGTGGTGAGCAGCCCGGCGACGAGCCCGCCCAGGACGGCGCGGCCCAGCGGCACGTTCGCCTCGCTCCCCTTCGCCAGTCCCAGGGACATCGGGATGAGCGCGAAGAACGTCGCCATCGCGGTCATCACGACCGGCCGCACCCGAATGGCCCCCGCGCGCCGGATCGCCTCCGTCGGGTCGAGCCCCTCGCCCTTCTGCAAGTTGATGGCGAAGTCGGTGAGGAGCACCGTGTTGGACACCACGATGCCGACCATGAAGATCACGCCCAACAGCGACTGGACGTTCAGGGCCGTGCCCGTGAAGAACAGCACGAGCACCACCCCGATCACCCCGACCGGCACCGCGGAGAGCACGACCAGCGGGATGACGTACGAGCGGAACAGCGCGACCAGGAGGAAGTAGATCAGGAGCACCGCGGCGGCCATCCCCATCGCCTGGTACTTGAACGTCGTCTGCATCTTCTGGTACTCGCCCGAGAGCGTCACCCGCGCGCCCTCCATCGGCTTCTGCTCCGCGGCGTCCGGGTCGAACGGGGTCCACCCGCCGAGCTTGTCCGCGCGCTCCTTGCCGAACTTCGCGAGCAGCGCGGTCACGTCGTCGGCGACGTGGCCCAGGTCCCTCCCGTAAACGCCCATCGTCAAGTCGATCGTCGGCTTGAGGTTCGTGTGGACGATCTCCGACGGCACCT
>JAFKJJ010000045.1 GCA_017306025.1 Planctomycetota bacterium | reverse complement strand
TCTGCTGGCCGGTCCGCACGCTCCGGGTGAAGGCCGACGGGCGGTGGCAGAAGCGGACGGCGGCGATGGCTGCGGGGCTGACCGACCACGTCTGGTCACTCAACGAATGGTTGGCCTACCCCGTCGTACAACGCAAGTAGGTCACCACCGTCCCGCGTGCCGCCCCGGAAAAGCACGCCGATTGTGTACGCCGGTGCGCCGTGCTACGAACGCCCGGGGCTCGTTCGCGGCGACCGGACAGATTGCCCAGCCGGAACCCCTTCGCCGACCGGATGCGTTTCGCCACATCGTCCCCGCGGAACGATTCCCCGCGCCGTGTTTGTAAAAATGACACTCGCGCAATTCCGCCGCAACTGACCGTGACAAACAATAGAGGCACACACCCGCGGCCCGGCGACGTCGTGACGAGCGTCACGCACTCCCCGGGCCGGTGAGGTCCACCATGCTTTCGCACCTGTCGCGGTTCGCAACTCTTCGCACGCTTGCCGGGACCGCCGCCCTGGCCGTCGTCGGCACCGCCGGCGCGCTCTTCGCCGGTGATCTTCTCCCGCCAGCTTCTCCGGCCGCCATGCCGCCGGCGAAGCCGGTGGCGATCTCCGACGTGGCGCTCGCCCGCGCCGTGCTCGCCGCGATCGACGCCGACCCGGTACTCAAGGACGTGAACCTGGTCGTCAGCGTGGTGGACCGCGGCGCCGTCATCGGCGGGCCGGTGGCCACCGAAGAGATCAAGAAGCGCGCGGAGGCGGTGGTTCGCGCAGTAACCGGCGTCGAGTCGGTGAAGAACGTGTGCTTCGTGCAGCCCGACCCGGACCCGCTGCTGCGGGCGGTGACCGAGCGACTGAAGCCCGACGCGAAGTCGACCGGTGTCGCGGCCCTGCCGGGCGTCGCGCTGCCGCCGGCGGCCCCGGAGGGGTTCCTCCCGCCGGTGCCGCCGCAGCCGCCGAGCGACCTGTTGGCGGGTGCGCCCAAGCCGGTCGAGGCGTTGCGCCCGTCGCTGCCGAGCGGCCCCGCGGTGAGCGTGCTCGGCGCGCCGACGGCCCCCGGCGGTTCGGGCGCCGCCGTGAAGATGGTGCCGCAGCCGACGACCGGACCGGCCCCGCTGCCGACCGCCCCCGGGGCGCTGACCGGCTCGGCCGTTCCCGCCAAGCCGACCGACGTGCCGGCCGCCGTCGCCGCGATCCGCAAGGGCGACCCGCGGTTCGCCCGGCTTACGGCCGAGTCGAAGCCGGACGGCGGGCTGTTCGTGAGCGGTTGGAGCGCGAAGCCGGCCGACGCATGGGACTTCGCCGCCGAACTCCGCAAGCTGCCCGGCGTGGTCCGCGTCGCGGTGGACCCGCAGTTGGTGAAGTAAATCCGAGAGGGCAGAGAACAGGGGTCGGAGGACCGACGAGACGGCGCGGTTTGCCCGTCTCGTCGGTCCTCCGACCCCTGTTCTCTGCCCTCTGACCTCAGTTCTGTCCTACAATTGCCCGGCAGGAGGCCGCGCATGCGCGTCTTGGTGATCGCCGACATCCACGGAAACCGGGCGGCGCTCGATGCGATCCGCGAGCCGTTCGACGCGTGCGTGTGCGTCGGCGACCTCGTCGATTACGGTCCCGAGCCCGGACCGTGCGTCGACTGGGTGCGGCAGAACGCGGCGTACTGCGTCCGCGGCAACCACGACCACGGCGTCGCGCAGAACGTCGAGGTCCAGGGCGCCGGCGGGTTCCGCTTCCTGACGGCCGTTACCCGTCCGCTGTCGGTGGCTGCCGTCACGGCCGACCAGCGCCGCTACCTCGCCGACCTGCCCACCTCCCGCATGTTCACGATCGGCGGCAAGCGGTTTCTGCTCGTTCACGCGACCCCGCGCGACCCGATGGAGGAGTACGCCCCGCCCGACCCGGCGTTCTGGAAGCCGCGCCTGGCCGGGTTGAAGGTCGATTACCTCGTCGTGGGCCACACGCACCAGCCGTACACCCTTCGGGTGAACGGAACGCTCGTCATCAACCCCGGCAGCGTCGGACTGAGCCGCGACAACGACCCCCGCGCCGCCTACGCGGTCATCGACGGCGACGAGGTGCGGCTCAACCGCATCGAGTACCCGGTGGAGGAGACCGTCCGGGCGACGGAAGCGTACACGCCCGACCCCGCCGCGCGACAGATGCTCTCGGACATCTTCCGCACCGGTTGCCTTCCGACGCGCTGGCTCCGCAACGTCCCCGCGGCGCACGGGACCAACGGAACCAACGGCGCCTATCCCGCTCCGGCCGACCCGGCCCCCGCGGCCGACGCCGGCGCTCACTGAACCAGTTCCCCTTGCGTCCGCCACTTCGCCCGCTATACCCCCCCCGTCACACCAGAGACGCGGGGGAACGGACATGCGGGCGCTGCTCGCCCTGGTCGTCGCGCTCGCGGCGGTCGGCTGCTACCACGACAAGTACGACGTGAACGGCCCCAAGCGGGAGGAGTACTACCTGCCCCCGGACGAGGCGCGCTACAACCTGCCGGACACCGCCACCTACCGCCGCAAGGCGCCGGAAAAGCAGCAGGACACGCTGATGAACCGGGGCAAGGGCGGCGGGCCGATCGGCAACGGACTCGGCGGGTTCTGACGCCCGGAGCGGATCGCCCGGTCGCGCGGGTCGTGCCGCGCGCCGGGCGCGGCGGTTGTGGTCGGCGTTGCGCCGGGAGCGGTCCGGCAAGTCCCTTCGCCCGCCCATTCGCCCGAAACTTCCCCAACGGACACTTTCGCGGGACGATCAATAGCGAGACGCCCTCAGTGGAGCATCTCGTGTCGCGCCTCCGACGTTCGCTCGTCCTGTTCGCCGTGCTCGCGGTTCCGCCGTCGCTCGCCCTCGCCGGGCCGTTCAAGGCGAAACCGAAAACCGATCCGGCGCGGGTCCGCACGCTTCTCGAAACGCTCAAGAACGACCCGGACGATAGGAAGCGGAAGGCGGCCGCGGACGAACTCGGCGGCGCGGACGCGCGACAGCTCCCGGAAGTGGCGACTGCCCTCGCGGCCGCGCTCCAGAAGGACCCGTCCGCGGCGGTGCGGGCGGAGGCGGCCGAGTCGCTCGGTCAGTTGGACCAGGTGTTCCCGCTGGCGGGCGTGGCGCTCGAAGCGGCCGCGAGCGGCGATTCCTCGCCGGTGGTTCGCCTGGCGGCCAAGCGCACGCTGTGGGAGTACCACCTCAACGGCTACCGCAGTCCGAAGGGCACGGAGTGGGGGCCGGCGCAAACGGACGAGCCGCCGATCGCATCGCCCGCGGGGCCGCGGCCCGTGGTCGCACTCGTCCCGGCCCCTCCCCTGCCGACCGCGCCGCTGATTCCGGCGCTGCCGAGTCGTGCCCCGACCGCGGCCCTCCCTCCGGTCACGCCCCCGGCCCCTCAACCGGCCGCGCCGCTCTTCGGCCCGCGCCTCTTCCGCCCGTCGTTCCTGACCGATCTGATGCCCGGTCTGCGTCCCGCGCCCCGTGCGGTGCCGACACCCGGCCCGCCGCCGATTTTGAACATAACTCCCGAACCGCCGGTCGCGCGGCGTCTCGCGTCGGCGCCCCCCGTGTTGCCGCCGACGCCGTTTCAACCGGTCCCGCCACCGACGGTGGCGGTCGCTCCGCCACTGCCGCCGGCGCCGCGGAAGCCGGACTACGTTCCGACGCTGCCGCCGTTCCAACCGGACCTGCCGACGGTGGTCATGCCGCCGGACGCGACCCCGCTCGCGCCCATGAAGCTGCCCCGCATCCCCGCGACGCTCCCGCCGCGGTGAGATTCACCCGGCGGCGGGCTCCGCGCCGGGGCGGCGGGCGCTACCGATCTTCGCGAGCGATGACCGCGCCCCTCTCGTCAACTACGATCAGCATCCGCTCGCCCGGTTTGCGACCGGATCGAGCGGGTATTCAACCCGTGATACCAAGTCCGGGTGACGAGTAACGGTCGCGGTTCGGTCGCGTGTCTTGATCGTGGGGCAGGCCGCCGACCGATACTCGTCACCCGGATTTGGTATGATTCGCCGCGGATCGGGGTAATCAAAGCGAGGGCGAACGGTCCCGACGGCCGCGCCCGGTACAACAGGGCCGGCTCCTGCTCGTCGGGTCCGGCCCGTTTTGGCGCGTCCTCCGAAAGATGGACGCGCCCGCGGATCGGAAGAGCGTTCCACCAACACGGCACCGATCGGCTCACCGGAGCAGTTGACCGTTCGGAACCACGTCGGCCCCTCCTCCACATCGTCCTACGGCAGGGGGATATCCTTGAACGCGAAGCTCACTTCGTGGGTGATCGTCTGCCACTCGGTGATGGTGAGTTTCGTCGGCACCCCGAGGCTCGGGCCGGGCCGACCGGTGCGCCGGTCCTGCGAACCGAATTGCACGGTCAACCGCACCGACCCGCCGTCGTTGTTGTGCGTCGACGGGCCGTAGCAGAAGTACTTGTTCCCCTTCTCGTCCGTCAGTTCCATCCGCTGCCACAGGTTGTTGCTCCACCCGTAGTCTTCGCCGCGGTTCGGGTCGACCGGCGTCACGCGCTTCGCCACCAGGCTCACGACGTACACGCCCTTCTGGTTGGCGTCCTCCTCGATCGACTCCACGTCGATCCCGACCGTTCGGCCGGCGAACGACTTCTTCTTCACTTTCAGCGCGTCGGTGACCACGATGTCCGGCACCGTGCCGGACAGCAGGACCACCGAGACCTTCCCCTTCAGCGACTTGAGCGTGGTCGCGGCGCGGTCGCCGCGAACCAGGTTCACGCTCATGTAGGTGTTGTGCCCGCGGTACCCGCCGCTGTAGTAGCCCGATCGGTAGCCGTTCCGCTCTTGCGGGGGCAGGAGCGAGCCGCCCAGATCGTCGCGGGCCTCGGTCAGTTCCGGCATCATCATTCCGAGCATCGGGTTCTTGGGCTCGGACTGCACCTGAAAGCTCAGGTTCATGTACTCGTTGACGCGGGGTGTTCCCTCGCGCTTGCTGATGCCCGACAGTTGCAGGCTGCGGCTGGTGTTGATGTTGGTCGCGAGGAACCGGAACGGGCCGGCGTAGGCGACGTGCGGGTTCATCGTGTCCTGCGCGTACACGCGGATCGTGTCGTCGTCGTACTCCGCGTACACGGTGAACCCCGCCGCGTTGGCGACCGCATCGACCGCCTGCCAGAACGGGGTCTTGTCGAACTCGAAGGAGTATTTGCCCTCCGGTCCGCCGCCCCCGAACTCGATCCGGTAGCCGGACTGTTTGGCGATCTCGTCGAAGATCTGCTTGGGCGTCTGGTCCTTGGCGCTGAGGGTGACGCGCCGGGGCTCGACGAGCCGGTCGCGGTCGAGCTTTCGGACGAGGACGGCCAGCCGGCGCTGCACCTCGGGGCTGTCGGTGGCCAGCATCGCGGCGCGCATGTGCGGCAGCGCCTTGTCGCCCTTCGTGGCGAGGTCGAGCCCGGCCTTCTCGCGGGTCCGCCAGTCGTCGGAAGCGAGATCCTCGATCATCTTCTTGATCGCGGCGTCGGCGGCTTCCGCCCCCTTTGGTGTCGCATTGGAAGGCGAGAGGGGCTCGGGTCCTTCTTTTCCGCCGATGGCGAACGTGGTGACGAGCAGCAGCCCGAATACAGCCGTAACCACCGTGGTGCGCATGAGGGGCTCCGGGGCCGATCGCAGAGGTTAATCGGGTGCCGACACGAACACGGATTTTAGCCTACCGGCGAATCAGGCCGCCCTCAAGGGTGCGGAACCGGGGCCGTTACGCGAATTTGTAAAGAATGGTTCAAGTCCGATGCGACCGGTTGAATGATCCGGTCGCGACGTGTTTGCGGCGCGGGAGAGGCGGGGAGCCCGGTCGAAGGCGGTCGCAGGTCAGCGCAGGGGGTCGTAGTTGGGATGCTCGCTGCCGGGGGTGATGCGGATCGTACTTTCCGACGGGATGCCGAAGATTCGACGCGTCTGGCGGACCTCGACGGTCGGAACGATTTCGCGGTCCGGCCCGATCTCCAGCCGGACCGTCACCGCGGCGCGACCGCCGTCGGGCAGGTCGTCGAAAAGGCTCGCGGGCACGAACGGGATCGTCGCGAGCAGTTCCGCGTCGAGCGGAGCGTCGGGGCTGGTCAGCTCGACCCACCCGGCACGGGCGTCGCGCCGCACCTCGCCGCGCGCGGTCCACCGGCCCCACTTCGGATCGTCGATCGTGCCCGAAAGCACGACCGCCGGACCCACCGGTTCGAGTTTCAGGCTGATTCCGCTCACCGCGAAGTCCGGCCGCCCGTCCTGCCGAACCCGGATCTGGCCGCCTTCGATCACGACGGCCGGAATCGGACCGGTGGTTGCGGGCAGAGAGGGCAGCGGCGTCCGCACCTGCCCCTGCCGACCGACGCGGAGAGTCAACGACGGGTTCGCCAGTTTGAGCGCCGACGGCGCGACGCGGCCGGTCACGAGGTCCGCGGCGCTGACGTCCGCCGATGCGGCCGGCACGTTCAGCACTTCGGCCTTCGGATCGGCCGGGTCCATCACGCGAAAGCGGAACGACGAGTTGGCATCGCCCACGTCGATTTCGGACACCTCGACCGGCATGCCCAGGGCGGCCCCGAGCCGGTCGGCGACCATCGCCTTGCCGCGCGACGACGACAGGAACCGGCTGATACCGATCCGGGCCGCGCCGGTCAGCACCCCGGCCGCGAGCGCGATCAGGGCGGCATATTTCCCGACGCGGCGGAACGAAACGGCCATCGTGATACCCCCGCGGGTGCAAGCGTCAGAGGCGGAGCGGACCTCAAGGCTATTGTTCGGAGCGGCAGAGTCCGGTCCGGACGGTGAACCGCGAGCACGGGTCGGACGGGGCGCGCGGGGCGCGTGCAAACGGGAGAGGCCGCACGACCGGCCGCAAATAGTGCTGAAGACGGTGCACGCGGCCCCGGCTGAGGAAATACCTCCGGCCGACGGGGCGTGCAACCTGAACTTAGAACGAGGGTGGCCCTGTGTCCCTGTAGAAGTTGGTAAGGTTCGGACGCCGGTCCGGAGTCGTGCCGTCCGGGTGTTCGGTCCCGGCCTTCCCGTCCGCCACCACGGCCAACGCCCCAGAGGCGGGTACGCGTTTCACTTCCGCGCGAAGCGCGCACCGATTTCGGCCGCGCCCGTAATTCGCTTCCGAAGCGCGACACTTTCGGGGGCTGCCCCGTTTGATCCACCGAACTTCCGAATCTAAACTGAGGCACTCGCGCCCTTCTCGTCGCCGCGCCCACTTCGAGTACCACCGCCCGGATCACAATTTTTGTCCCGACCGCACCCCACGAACGGGGACGGACGCACCGGCACGGAGAACCGGATGACAGTACCTCACGTGGATTTCGAATTCGACACCCTCACGGTCCCCTGCACGGCCAAGGACCTCCGGGCGACCTTCGGCTGGCTCCTGCTGGAGATGCGGGCGGTCGCGAAGGTGCTCCGACCCGACGAGCGCGACCTCCTGCGGAAGATCATGTCTCACGCGGGCGCGACCCTGACCGTGCGGGGCCTGTTCCCGGAGTTCCGGCGCGAGGGCGAGGCGCACAAGACGCTCCGCCGGCTCCGCGCCGCGCAGTTCGTCTACCCCAAGAAGACCGGGCGCTGGGAGCCGGATGAGCCGGTTGCGGTCACGCCGTTCGCTCGGAAGATATGGGACCAGGTCGGCGAGGAGCGGATCTTTTCGCCCCCGCCGGTCCCGCCGAAGGGGACGGCCATCGACATGCCCACGCCTCCGCCGAAGCAACCGGTTGTCACCTGGGACAACCTCCTGGAACGCATCCGCGAGCGGCAGAAGTCGCTCGCCGTCGGACCGGGGACACAGCAACAGAGTTGATCGCCTTCGTGGCCGTCACGATGAAGTGACGGCGGCCACGAAGGCAAAAGGGCGGCGCGGCCACGTGGCCGCGCCGCCCTTTTGCCTTCGCCGGCGGTCAGTGGTTGAGCATGAACTCGTTGGTGTTCAGCAGCGCCCAGAACACGTCCTCGAAGAAGCTGATGTCGTTGGGCGCGGCGCCGGGCACCGGCGTACCGGGACCCTTACTGCCGGTCCCGCCGCCGAGGTTGATCCGCCCCTTCCCCGCCCGGATCTCTTCCAGCCGCGCCAGTTCCGCCTGCGTCGGGTGCCGGCTCACCGTCATCAGGAACAGTTCGCCGTACACGGCCGCGGGCGAACTCTTCTTGGCGATCACGTCGGTCACCACGCCGCCCTTCTTGTCGGACCGGATCTGGTCGTTCAGGTCCTTGCCGTTCATCATCAGGAGGGCCTGCACGATGGTGCCGTTGAAGTTGGCCTCGTTCCCCTCGTCGTCGCCGAAGTTGCGGACCAGCCGGGCGCTCCAGGTGCGCTTCAGGTTCTTGTACGCCTCGTCGGTCATCCGGGCGCGGGCGCGGGTCGCGATCGCCAGCGACTCGAACAGCACCTCCGGCGATTGCGCCTTCAGCGGCATCCGGGCGAAATACGGCTCGAACTCCACCTCGGTCAGCGCCTTCAACTTGTCCCCGACCTTTACCTTCTCCTTGCCGGCCACGTGGCTGAGCTGGTACACGTCGCTCGTGCAGATCCATTCGAGGAGCCGCTTGGAGTCGTAGTTGTACAGCTTGAACTGTTCCGCGAGGTAGGCGAGCAGTTCGGGGTGGACGATCTCGTTGTCGCTCTTGAAGTCGTCGACGGTCGGCTCCTTGTGCAGCCCGCGGCCGAACAGGTGGCCCCACATCCGGTTGACGTACGCCTTCTCGAAGTTGTCGTGCTGGGTCACCCAGTCCGCCAGGATCTGCCGGCGCGTCTTGCCGGAGGCCCCGCTGACGGTCGCGAGCGTCTTGGTGGACCGCTGGTCGGCCTCGGCCTGCGCGACGTCCTTGAGCATGGTGGCGAACACGGCCTTGCGCTGCCCGTCGCGCTGGTCGTAGAACACGGACGTCTCGCGGTTCCAGCCCGGCACGTCGGTCAACTCGACCGCGTTGCCGACGCCCGCGGCGCCCTTCTTGCCCATCGCGGTCTGCTGGCCGCGCTTGTCCGTCTGGCGGAAGAACGCGTTGACGCCCCAGAAGTCGCGCTGCTTCCACTCCTTCGCCTGCGGGTGGTCGTGGCACTGCGTGCACTGCGTCTGGATGCCGAGGAACATGCGGGTGACGCGCGAGGTGATCGGCACGTTGTCGAACTTGCCGTCCCGCTCGAAATCGACCTTCGCGCCCTTGTCCTCGGCCCGGAGCGGGTCGCCCAGGTGGCGGAACACGAAGTGGACCGCGCCGTTCTCGTTGCTCTTGCCGGTGGCCGTGATGAGCGCCGTCACGAACTCGCGGTACGACGTGTTCTTGTCGAGGTTCTCCTCCAGCCACATGAGGAACTGTTCGCGGTACACGTCGTCGACGCCGCTGCGGCTGAGCAGCCAGACGCCCCACAGTTCCGCGAAGTTGTTCGCGTACTGCGCGGAGTAGTCGATCGGCACCTTCTTCAGCCCGGGGATCTCGGTGTACGGCTTGCCGCTCGGCGACTTGGGGGTGTACTTCTCGTAGAGCAGCCGGTGGACGAGCCGGACCCGCTTGTTCGGGCCGCGGTCCACTTCGAAGTCGCGGATCTCCTCGACGGTCGGGATGCGGCCCTGCAGGTCGAGGAACACGCGGCGCATGAACTCGTGATCGTTGGCCTTCTCGGCCGGCCTCCTGATCCCGGCCGACTCCCACCCCTTGGCGATCAGCTCGTTGATCTTCTGCGTCTGGGGCGAGATGCCGCCCATCGGCGCGGGGTCGACCTTCTTCGGTTCGTCGGCCGCGGCCGTCGGCTGGGCGGCCGCCCACAGGAGGCCGGCCGAGAGACCGGCGACGAGCAAGTGGCGGATCATCCGGGTTTCCCTCAAAGGTCCGTCGGGGCGTCAGATTCGATCGCCCGCGGCGGGACGGGCGGCGGGCTGTGAGCGGGTCGAAAGTTCTTGTAGTGTAGACCAGTGCGGACGCGCCGGTCCACCGATTTCCGGTTCGGGCACGGGGGCGGTCCTTGAGTCAGAAGCGGCGGCCACCCGCGGAGTTCCCAAACCAGGTCAGAAGCCAGAGATCAGAGGACAGAGGAACACGGTTACGATGTTCTGTCTTCCCTCTCCCGTTTCTGATCTCTGTCCTCCCACTCAAGAACCCCGCCGACCGCCGAACGTTCCGACGGAGTTTCACGAATGGAGTTCAATCTGAGGCGCGTGGCCGAGTACATCCGCGGGGCGGATACGGAAGAGTTACTCGACCGCGTTACGGTCTACCGCGAGGGCATGGAGCCCGCAGCTCTCGACCTGATGGAAGGGGAACTCGACCGCCGCGGAATCACCCGCGAGGAGATCGCCGCACACGACGCCAGGCACCGCGCAGCGGCCATCATACTCCCGGACGGAACCGCCATGCGGTGCAACTTTTGCAGCCGACCGGCAGTGGTGCGGGCGCTCCGCTGGCACCGCGTGTTCGGGCTCGTCCCGGTGTTCCCGACGCGGTTCGCCTACTGCGCCTTCCACGCCGACCAGAAGCGCGTGAAGTGGAACGATCCGAATGCCGACGCGAACCCTTCGTCGGACGAGGGGTCTTGAGGGCGTCGCCCTTTCGCGCCCTCGGTGTTGCATGTCTCAGCGGAAAAAGCAGATCCGAAAGAAGTTTCGCGATGCGGTATTCGCCCGCGACTCGTTCGCCTGTCGCGTGTGCGGGTTCGCGTCCACACCCGAACGGGCCGAAGACGAACTCGACGCCCACCACATCACCGATCGTAACGAAATGCCCAACGGCGGCTACGTCGCAGAGAACGGCATCGCACTGTGCGCGGACTGCCACACGAAGGCGGAGGCGTTTCACCGCGGCGAACCGGTTCCGCCGGGCTTCCTGCCGGCGGACCTTTACGCGCTGACCGGATCGAGCGAAAAGACGGCGCGGGCCGCGTCGGAGCGGCTCGCGGTGTGAAGGGCCGGATTACTTCGCGGCGGCCTTGGCCTGCTCTTCGGTGATCTGCGTGAACGGGATACCGAGTTGCACGCTCAGCCAGCTCTGCACGGCCGGGATGTACGGGTACGCACCGCCACTGATGAGCTTCTTCATGCGGGCGTCGCGGCTGGCACGTTCCTTGCGCTTCTTGTGCCCGTTCGTGGTCCGGGAAAGGGCGCCGTTATCGCGAATCCGGTCGTAGCGGATTCGGGTCGACATGCGTTCGGCCATGATTCAACTCCGTCGGCGGTGTCTCGGGAATTCTAAGACTTATCAGGATAGGGCGCGGGCCGACGCGCGGGAAGGGTGGCACGAACGGAACGCGGACGGCCGGGGCCGTCCGCGTCGGGGCGCGCTTCACGAGGGCTCAGTTGTCGTCGGTGATGACTTCGCCCGCGTTCTTGGTAACGAACGCGGCGAACGTCTGGACCGTGACGGACGAGCGAACGAACCGGACCGAGCCGTCGCCGAGCAGTGTGTTCACCCCGCCCGAGTGGAACGAGTACGGGGCGCTGCTGCCCTCCGTGCCGAACTTCGGGTCGGGGTACGCGCTGTACAGGAAGCCGTTGGTGCAGTTGACGGCGCACGGACCGGGGTAGGAGGTACCGTCGGCCGTCGAGGTGTAGAAGTCGAGGTCGGACGCGGGCCGTGCCCACCCGCCGCCGTTGACCTGCGTGCCGTTGCCCGTGGGCGTGCCGACGGGTTTGCCCGACTGGTAGATCTGCGGGCGCCCGGCCGACTCGGTGATCGCGATCGTGTTCGACAGCCCGTCGGTCACGTCCGCGAGGCGGTTGCCGGGGCTCTTGTTCTTCTCCAGGATGCCCGGCCGCGCCGTGCCGGTGGTGTTCACGTTGGTCGCCAGTGCCGAGACGCCCGTGGAAGCCGCGTAGTCGGTGACCGCGACGGTGTTCCAGGTGCTCGTCTGCGGGTCGCCGTCCTTGCGGTCCGGGTTCGGGGCCGACGGGCACAGCAGGATGTTGATCTTCTGCGACGTGATCGGCAGGTTGGCGGCCGCCCCCCACGTCTGGGTGGTGTCGTAGTTCTTCCGCAGGTTGTCCTGTTCGATGAACGCCAGCGTGGGGATGAGCCAGCTCACCCGCGGCAGGCTCGTGCTGCCGTTCGGCCGGATACTGCTGGGCAGATAGCCGTAAGTGCTCTCGTGGTTGTGCAGCGCCAGGCCGAGTTGCTTGAGGTTGTTGGAGCACTTCATACGCGAGGCCGCCTCACGCACTTTTTGAACGGCGGGCAGGAGGAGCCCGATGAGGATCGCGATGATCGCGATCACCACCAGCAACTCGATCAGCGTGAACGCGCGACGTGCGTGAGAGGCGGGGTGGGCCACGAGCAGACTCCGTGTCAGGTGCGGGGAAGGTTGGTTGGGTTGGTCGGTCCGTTCGACGGGACGAGCGTCAACAAAGGCACTCCGCGGACAGCGACTCCGGCGCCGCGAAGATCGCGGGGAGGGGCTCGTCAGCGGGTTCGGCAATCACGCCGTACTCCGCCGCCGGCAACTGTCCGGCGAGCAGCCGGAAATAGCGGTCGAAGAGGCCTTCGGTCATTGGGAAACTCCTAATCACGACTTTGCTGAGTAGCATTGTCGTGTCGAAAGTGTATCGGCAGATTCAGCACTAAACAAGTGGGAAATGTCGTGATTCATCCGCAGTTTGCGGAACAATTGCTGTGAAAAGACTTTGCGCGTGTGATTTGGGCCGCGATATGCGGCAAGAGATGGTGGAAGCGGTGAATCATCACCGCTCAAATCGAGTAATCCGACTCGAAGATCTTTGCGCTCTTCGGAGTGACGTAGACGGTCTCGTTCGGTTTGAGCGCGAGGGCCTTATAGCGATCGGGCGTGACGTCCACGTTAATCATCAGCCCGAAGTCTTCCGCGAGCAGTCGGACCTTCACCACCGACCCGGCCGGGTTGATGTGAACGATGCGGCCGAGCATGCAGTTGCCGCCATCGGCCGTGCGCGAGATGTCGAGTTCGTGTGGGCGGATGTACGCGTCGGTACGGCCACTCGCGCCGTTCCCGAACAGCTTCGCGGGCAACTCGACTGTGCCCGTTTCGCCCAACAGGGCGCGGCCGCCCTCGACGCGCACCGGCAACTTGTTCACGTTGCCCAGGAAGTCCATCACGAACTCGTTGGCCGGGTGCTCGAACACCTCGATCGGCATCCCCTGTTGCTCGATCCGCCCCTTGTTCAGCACGACGACGCGGTCCGCGACCTCGAACGCCTCCTCCTGGTCGTGCGTCACGAAGATGCTGGTGACGTGCAGTTCGTCGTGGAACCGGCGGAGCCAGTCGCGCAGTTCGGCGCGGACCTTCGCGTCGAGCGCGCCGAACGGCTCGTCGAGGAGCAGCACCTTCGGTTCGGGCGCGAGCGCGCGGACCAGCGCGATGCGCTGCTTCTGACCGCCCGAGAGGTTCGCGGGATACTGCGCCGCCTTTTCCTCAAGCCGGACGAGGTGGAGCAACTCCTTCACGCGGTCGCGGACCTTCTGTTCGGGCCACTTCCGCACGCGCAGACCGAACGCGACGTTCTCGAACACGGTCATGTGCCGGAACAGCGCATAGTGCTGGAACACGAACCCGACGTTACGGTCACGCGCCGACCGCTTGGAGATGTCGTCGTCGCGGAAGAGCACCGTTCCCGAGTCGGGCACTTCCAGACCCGCGATGATGCGCAGCAGCGTGGTTTTGCCGCCGCCGGACGGCCCCAGCAGCGCGACGAGCGCCCCCGCGGGGCACTCCACGGTGACGTTGTCCAGCGCCACGAAGTCGCCGAACCGCTTGGTCACGTTTTGGGCAGTAATGGACATAAGCGGAAACCGAAGAAGAAAAGAGCCACGGATGAACACAGAGAACACGGATTAAAGGCGAGAAACAGATTCGGATTCAAACTCTCTTTTGGTTTGATCGGTGTTCTCTGTGTTCATCCGTGGCTCTTTTCTGCCCGCTGCCCTCTGACGCGCCCCTCGACCCACACTTTGAGCAACAGCGTGACGACGGCGAGCATCGTCAGCACCGACGCCAGCGCGAACGCGGCCGGCGAGTTGAAGTCCTGGAACAGCACTTCCACCTGGAGCGGCATCGTACACGTTTCGCCCGCGATGCGGCCCGACACGACGTACACGGCGCCGAACTCCCCCATCGCGCGGGCGTTGCACAGGATCACGCCGTACAGCAATCCCCACTTGATGTTCGGCAGCGTGATCCGCCAAAAGATTTGGCGGCCGTTGGCGCCGAGACTGAGCGCCGCGAGTTCCTCGTCGGGGCCGATCGCTTCCATCACGGGGATCAACTCGCGGGCCACGAAGGGGAGCGTCACGAAAGTTGTGGCGAGTACCAACCCCGGTACGGTGAACAGCACCTGAAAGCCGTTCGCGCGGAGCCACGGCCCGAGCGCCCCTTGCAGCCCGAAGAGCAACACGAACATCAACCCGGCGACGACCGGCGAGACGCTGAACGGCACGTCGATGAGCGTGACGAGCAGCGTGCGCCCGCGAAAATTGAACCGCGCGATCGCCCACGCCGCGGCGATCCCGAACACGACGTTGCAAATCACTGCCAGCGGCGCGACCGCGAGCGTCAGCAGAACGGAGTGTCGCGTGTCGGGATCGCCGGTGAGGTTGGTCCAGTAGGTGCCCAAGCCCTCCGCGAGCGCCTCGTAGAACACGCTGATTACGGGAATCACGACCAGAACCGTCATCGCGACGAGCGCGAGCGCGGTGAGCCCGAACCGGACCCAGGCGGGATCTTGGGAGCGCGGACCGCGGAACGCGAGGCGCGGAACAGACGAACTGTTCGTGCCGTTTCCGGTCGGTAACTCGCTGTCTTCGGTCTTCAATTCCGCGCTCCGCATTCCGCGCGCCGCGCTCAGGCGCGTCGCGACAGCGCTTCCAGTCTGTTAATCACGACCAGCATCAGGAACGACGCGCACAACAACACGGTGGCGATCGCGGTCGCCTCGCGGTAGGAGTTCGGCCGGCCCTCTTCGAGCCGGCTCACGATCAGAAACGCAGCGATCTCCGTTTTGAACGGCATGTTTCCCGAGACGAACACGACACTACCGTATTCGCCCAAACCCCGCGCAAACGCGAGCGCGAAACCGGTGAGCAGGCCCGGCAGGAGCGCCGGGAGCGTGATCCGGCGGAACGTCTGCCACCGCGACGCGCCGAGCAGCGCCGCGGCCTCCTCCGCTTCGGTGTCGAGCGCCTCCAGCACCGGCTGAAGCGTCCGGACGACGAACGGGAAGCCGATGAACGTCAGCACGAGCACGATCGCGAACCGCGAGTACGCGCCCTCGATGCCGAGCGGCACGAGGAACCGACCGAGCCACCCGTTCGCAACGTACAGGTTCGAAAACACCAGCCCCGCAACCGCGGTGGGTAACGCGAACGGCAGATCGACGAGCGAATCCACGATCCGCTTGCCGGGGAACTCGTACCGGACCAGCACCCACGCGATGAGCAGCCCCACCACGCCGCTGATCGTCGCCGCGACCAGCGCCGCGCCGAACGTGAGCGCGTACGCGGCCCGCGCGCGCTCGGTCCACACCGCGGCCCGGAACTGCTCCCAGCTCAGTTGTGTCGCGGTCACCACACACGCGCCGAGCGGTATAATCACCAACACGCTCAGGTAGAACAGCGTGAAGCTGATGCTCAGCCGGTAGCCGGGTAGGACTCGCGCGTTCGCCTGTGCCATCGTTGCTCGTTTTGCCGAATTTCGACGATTCGGCAAGTTCGGTGATTTACTTTGTCACAATTACGGCCCGGAAAGAGCCTCTGATGGCGAAAAAGGCCAATCGACCGACCTCTCCCGCGGTGCCGGCCGCTCCGTCGCGTCGATTTTCGTTCTGGTTTCTCGTTCCCGTGCTGCTCGTGATCGGCCTGGTTGCCGCGGTGCTCGCGGTCGGCTGGCAGCGGGAAGACGACGCACTGCGCGAGGCCGACGCCACCGCGCCGGAGATGGTGCTCGTTCCCGGCGGCACGTTCTGGATGGGACGCGAGAACGGTCCGGCCGACGAGAGCCCGGTGCATGAAGTAACCGTCGGGCCGTTTCAAATGGACGCCACCGAGGTGACGGTGGGCCAGTTCGCGGCGTTCGTCAAGGCGACCGGCTACGTGACGGTGGCGGAGCGCCCGTTCGACGAGCGCAAGTACCCGAACGCCCCCCTGGAGTTCCGCAAGCCGGGTTCGGCGGTGTTCGTGCCGATGGACGTGCCGGTTCACGGCCCGTGGGACACGCCGACGCCGCCGTGGTGGCGGTACGTCCCCGGCGCGAACTGGCGGCGCCCCGAAGGGCCGCAGAGCAGCGTGAAGGGGAAGAAGAACTACCCCGCGGTGCAGATCGCGTGGGAGGACGCCGGCGCCTACGCACAGTGGGCCGGCAAGCGACTGCCCACCGAAGCGGAATGGGAGTGGGCGGCCCGCGGCGGTCTGGACCGCAAGCCCTACTGTTGGGGCGACGCGAAACCGGGCGAGGGCGGGAAGTGGTACGCGAACGCCTACCAGGGGAAGTTCCCGGCCGAGGACACCGGCGCGGACGGGTTCATCGGGCTGGCCCCGGTGAAGAGCTTCCCGCCGAACGGGTACGGGCTGTACGACATGAGCGGCAACGCCTGGGAGTGGTGCTCGGACTGGTACGACCCGAAGTATTACGCGGTGTCCCCGAAGGACAACCCGAAGGGGCCGGAGAGCGGGCCGCCGGTCGAGGGGGAGTTCCAGCCGCAAAAGGTCCGGCGCGGCGGCTCGTTCCTGTGTGACGACAGCTATTGCCACCGGTACGTGCCGTCGGCGCGTGACAAGAACCCGACCGACAGCAGCGCGAACCACACCGGCTTCCGCTGCGTGAAGTAACGTGAAGTGGCGCCACTGGCGGGCTCCCGCGTCCGAACCTCTGCGGCGCCGCGGGTGTCCGCTTCGCGCTTCTTTCACCCCGCGAGCCACCGCGATGTACGTCCCGCCGCACTTCGCCGAAACCGACCTCGGCAAGCTCCACGACTTCATCGAGCGGCACAGTTTCGG
Organism: Planctomycetota bacterium; assembly: GCA_017306025.1. GTDB lineage: Bacteria > Planctomycetota > Planctomycetia > Gemmatales > Gemmataceae > Gemmata. Next base: position 6,729 of record JAFKJJ010000045.1, on the reverse strand, counting down.
ACTGCTCGTCTCGCAACTCGCCGGGACGCCGTTTGCAACACACCTGCCGTTCCTTCTGGAACGCGCGAGCGGCCCGCACGGCGCGCTGATCGGCCACATGGCGCGGGCGAACCCGCACTGGACGGAACTGGCCGGTCAGCCGGTGCTCGCGGTGTTCAGTGGGCCGCACGCGTACATCTCGCCGACGTGGTACGAGTCCGCGAACGTCGTTCCCACCTGGAACTACACCGCGGTCCACGCCTACGGCTCGGTGACGCTGCTCGAAAAGGGCGCGGCGCGGGACGTCGTGGCGCGAACCGTTTCGCACTACGAATCGCCGATGCCGCAGCCGTGGGCGTTCGACGCGGACAGCGTGTTCGCGGACCGGCTGTTAGATCAGATCGTCGGGTTCCGGCTCGTGATCGAGAAGATCGAAGGGAAGATGAAGCTGAACCAGAACCACCCGGCCGAGCGCCAAGAGAAGGTGGCCCGTGCGCTGCGGGCGAGCGGCGGCGCGGACGAGATTGCGGTCGCGGAACTGATGAAGGCAAAGGCAGAAGAGTAGCCACGGATGAACACAGATAGACACGGATCAAACCAAAAGGATGAACACAGATAGACACGGATCAAACCAAAAAGAGTTCAATTCGTCCTCTTTTTGGTTTGATCCGTGTCTATCTGTGTTCATCCGTGGCTACTCTTCTGCTTATTTTGGCAGCACGTCCAACACGACGTGCGACGCCGTCTTCGCCCCGCGGTGGACGCGCTGGGTCGCCTTCTGGAAGTCGCTGTCTTCCGCCTCGAAGATGTTCGGCACGTACTTCTGCGGGTTGCGGTCGATCACCGGGAACCACGTGCTGCTCACCTGCACCATGATCCGGTGGCCCTTCCGGAACCGGTGGTGCCCCCAGTTCAGATCGATCGCGTATTCTTCTACCGCTCCCGGCTTCACCGGTTCGGGCTTCTCCAGACTCTTGCGGAACCGCGCCCGCACCGGCTCGCCCGCGACGAGAAGCTGATAACCGGCCATGTCCGCGGGCTTGGTAAGGTCCTCAGGGTACACGTCGATCAGCCGCACGATCCAGTCGCAATCCGTACCCGATGTGGATGCGAACAGCTTCACTTTCATCGACCCGGCCACCGTGACGTCTTCGGTAAGGGGCTCGGTCTCGTAGCTGAGCACGTCGGGGCGGCCGTGGGTGAATCGCTGATCCTGAACCATCCACACCGGCCACTCGGGACCGGGGTAGGTCGGGCGCACCGGCCGCGGGCGGTACGGGACCGGATTCGCGGGGTCGGAAATGTACTCGTCGGCGCCGTCCGCGTCCTTCGGAGGATCGAAGCCGAGCTTCCCCTTCGGATGGAGATACAGCCTGCGCGCGGCCGCACCCTTCGGCGGCCACGAATCATACGTTTCCCACTTGTTGGCGCCCGTCTGGAACACACGTGCTTCCGGCGGCGCGTCCCCCTTGCCCTTCAGATACTTCGCGAAGAACGGCGCCTGCACCTCCTTGCGGAAATACGTGCCGGTCTCCGAACCCCACGTAACGCGGTCGAGCCGATCGGCCTTTCCGGCCCACTGCCCGTGGTTCCACGGACCGACCACCAGGAAGTTTTGATTCTTCGCGTCGTGCTTTTCCAGCAACTCGTAGATGCGCAAGGGGCCGCGAAAGTCCTCCTGGTCGTACCACCCGGCCACGTTGAGCGTCGGCACGGTGACCTTCGTGAGCCGCGGTTCGAGCGACAGCGTTTTCCAGAACGCGTCGTAATTCGGGTGCGCGACGAAGTCGTTCCAGGTGGGGAGCTTGCCCTTGAAGTGCTTCTTGTTCACGTTCGACAGCGCGCCGAGCTTCAGGTACCAGTCGTAGGTGTCGTGCTTGTCGAACTTGAAGCTGAAGTTGCTCTTGTCCGTCTCCATCATCGCGACGTACTCGAAACCGTAGCTGAGCCGGAACGCGCCGTTGTGGTGGAAGTCGTCGCCGAGGAACATGTCCGCCGGCGACGCCTGCGGCGAGACCGCCTTGAGCGCCGGGTGCGGGTCGAGCATCGCGACCGCGGTGAGCCAGCCGGGGTAGCTGACGCCGAGCATCCCGACGCGGCCGTTGTTGCCCTTCACGTTCTTCAGGAGCCACTCGATCGTGTCGTACGTGTCGGACGCCTCGTCGATCGCCTTCGGGTCGTTGGGATCGCGCGCCGGCCGCGTCATCACGAACGTCCCTTCCGACTTGAACCGCCCGCGGATGTCCTGCAGCGCGAACGCGTAGCCGTCGGCGGCCAGTTCCTTGAAGTAGCCCTGGAGGAGCTTCTCGGTGCGGCCGTCGATGCCGTAGGGCGTGCGGAGGAGGATGATCGCGGGGTTCTTCGCGTCCTTCGGCACGTGGAGCGTGGTGAACAGCTTCGCGCCGTCACGCATCGGGACCATCGCCTCGGTCCGGTCGAACTTCGGTTCCTGGCCCCGAAGGCCGGTGCCGGTGAAAAGCAGAAGGGTAGCGAGCGCGAGCGTGCGCGCGAACGGGTGCATGGACGACCTCGAAAGTGGGGTGACCAGAGGAGAGGTCGCGGGCTCATCGTGGGGCAGGCCGCCGGGCCTGCCAAAGCGATGGCAGGCCCGGCGGCCTGCCCCACGAAGGGAGGAGGCCACGCCCTTTCTGTACGCACCGGAGGCGCCGGGAGACAGGATATTTACGCGGCGCCTGTGGTCGCTCATCCCACCTTCGCCCGGGTGTCAGCCGACGAGGATGCCGCCCTCCAGGTGCGGATCGACGAACGCCCGGAGCGGGTGCCCGTTCGTGTCGTACACGGCCACGACCAGGTGGCCACCGACCGCCGTGCCGGTCACGATGTCGGTCGCGCCGTCGCCGGTCACGTCGGCCGCCATCATCGCCACCCCGCCCCGGTGCTGCGGCCCGAACGCCAGGAACGCACGCACTAACTGTCCGGTGGCGCCGTCGAAGACGGACACGAACGACCCGCCGCCGGGGCCGGCCGCGGTGACGATGTCGGGGATGCCGTCGCCGGTCGCGTCGGTCACCGCCACCGACTCCCCGCCGCGGAACTGCGGGGCGTCGGCCAGGAACGCCCGGACCGGCTGCCCGGTGATCCCATCGAACACCACCACCACCGGCACCCCGCCGAACCCGGCCGCGGTGACCACGTCGGGCACCCCGTCACGGGTCATGTCCCCGACCGCCACCGCCACCGGCCCGGTGTAGCCGGGGTACGGGTTGAGCACGAACCGGACCGACCCGTCCTCGTTGTACACCCGCACGAGCGAGATCGCGGCCGGGATGTCCGCCGCGGCCGCGGCCGGCCGCGAAGTCAGCTCTGGCGTCGACGGCGGCGAACCGGACGGCGGCAGGGGCGATACCGGCGCGACGGTCTGGGTCAGGCCCGCGGTCTCCCCCGCGAACGTACTGCTGCCCACGAACGTCGCCGCGACGCTGTGCGAGCCGACGTCCAGCGACGACGGTGTATACGTCGCCACCCCGTTCACCAGCGGCGCCGACACCGGATCACCGCCGTCGATGACGAAATTAACCGTGCCGCCCGGCGCGCCGGACTTCGAGTCGACCGTCGCGGTGAACGTCACCGACTGCCCGACTTCCGACGACAGGTCCGATGACGCCACGGACACCGTCGTCAGTGTCGGCAGCACGCGCATCGCGTGGCTGAAGTTCTGGTAGAACCAGGTGTCCGGGGTGAACGGCAGGACCTGCACGCCCGGCGGCGGCATGTGATCGGCGATGTCGAGCGACTGGGCCTCCGACTGCGTCAGGGCGTGCCCGAGGTCGAGCACCGGCGGGGTGTTGTCGTGGCTGCTGATGACCAGCGGGACGTCCGACGGGGAGCCGTCGGCGTTGGTGCCGTACTGGCCGAGCCACATCACCACGTGTGTTACCTGGGAGTACTCGCTCGCCCCCCCGGTGATGTACAGCAGGTCGCCCGGTTGCAACTGGTCGATGATCGCGTCCATCGCCGCCGCGTCGTTCGGCGAGTTCAGTTGCGTGATGTAGCGGGTGTTTTGCTGCGTCTTGCTGATCGGATCGCCGGCGTCCGGGCCGGTGGTGTAGGTGTCCCCCGTCTGGTGGAACGCGGAGTGCGGGCCAAAGAGGAACTGTGGCGCCACCTCCTGGACCGTGCCCGGGGTTTTCTGAGTGTAGTCCACCGGCAGCGGGCCGTCACCGGTGAACCAGCCGAGGCTCGACGGCCCGATGTAATTGTCGTCCGCCCCGGCCAGTCCCTGCTCGCCGACGGCGGTGTTCATGTAGAACCCGGCGCCCACGTTGTAGACCAGCGAGAGGAAGTCGCTGCAGTCGATCCCCGCGGCCCCCGTCCCGTACACCGCCTGGTACGGGTTGGCCGGGTTGGCGAGCGTCGTGATCGAGTAGCCGCCCGGCGCGTCGTTGTCCGGGACGACCCCGTAAATGGGGCTGTTCGCGTTGTCGCTGACCGTGGCCCACTGCCAGTAGTTGTTCGCGGTCGGGTCGTCGCTGAACCCGTTGGTGTAGGGGTTCCAGAGCGGGTCGTGGTGGTGCTGGTATGCGGTGCCGATGAGCGCGCTCGCGGCCCCCATGATGCGCTGCATGTAGAACTCGGTCGCCGCGACCGTGCCCGGCGACACCCCCGCGGGCAGCGCGACCCGGGGCTGCTGGTTGAGGAACGGCCCGTAGGCGTTGGCGGCGTACTGGGTGTCGTACCACGGGTTCGGGCTGCCGCTCGGGTCGTACGCGGGCGCGGTGGAGGTCAGCGCGTCGTGCAACTGACCGGTCCCGGTTGAGGTGCCGATGTTACTGACAAGGGTTGGATCGAGACCGGTGATGGCGTACGGCGAGACGTAGCCGGACGGGTTCTCGCGGGCCTCCAGCGATTCGAGAACGAGACGGGGACGGCGGACGGTGTTCTGAAGCATGCTCTTCTCCGGGCAACGGCCCGGCCGTGACATCGAGTGAACCTCGGCAGGTCGCGTGGAGTTCGCAGACTGAGGCGAGGCGAGAAGGCGGAGTGAAATGACCGTAGATCACAAGACCGTTTGCTTGCGCCGGACAACGGACGGAAATGTTGAAGACCAGCCGGAATTCGGGATCGACTTGAGGCAGGGGCGCAACTTCTCCGCGGTGGAACACGGACCTTCAAACGAGGGGTTCGAGACCGCGAATCACCCGCTCGCGCCGATGAGTTTTGCGAGGTGGATGTGATACGGGCCGAGTTTGCCGCCGTAGTTGCCCGCGGTAATGCGCTTCACGCCGGGGCAGCGGGTCGCGGCCAGCATCCCGTCGAACGTGGCCTTTTCGACCGCCGCAAGGTCGAGGCCGTCTATCACGATCTCGTACACCGCGTTCACACCCTCCGGCAGCGCCGAGTTGACTACCCCGCGGAGCGTCGGGCAGTACGCGTCGTTGGTGCTGGCCTTTAGCCCCTTGTACTTGCTGCCGACCTTGCTCCCGCTGCGCACCACGCCGCCGGGAAATGGCATGATGACGCCCGGAACCTGTTTGATCGCGTTCACCGCGGTCTCGGCTGCCGCGAGCGTCTGGGCCTGCGTTTCGCCGAGGATAAGGAAGTTCCCGCCGCCCACTCCCTTTACCGTCCCGAACACGTCTTCGCACAGGAACTCGCCGTCCATCGTGGGCATGCGCCAGTAGCGTTTGCCGTCGAGCAGCTTGCTGATCTGCCAGCCGTCGCCGAAGTAGCGGAGCAGCCCGCCGACGCGGATCGTCTTCCCCGGATCGCCCGCGAGGCCGTTGAAGCACGCGGTCGTCGCGCACGTCAGCACGCAGTTCGCCACACGGTTGCTGATGGCCTTCTGGAGCGCGTCGCGGCTGAAGCCGAAGAATAGCAGCGAGATGCCGGGCCGGCCGTCGGGCGTCTCATCCGGTGAGAGCTCGCGCTCGATCGCGGCTTCGGCATCGCACCCGATCACGCTCGCGGCGTAACCGGTGGCGCTCTGCCCCGCGGTCCGAGCCCAGTAAGGCGTTTCGGCCGTGACCAGCACGCGAGCGGCCGTCATGGGGAACGCTTCGGCGAACGTTTCTTCGACTTCGACGGAGTTGAGGGTCAGCAAGGTGAGCGGCTCCGCGGGGAGAATAAAGAATCGTGTATTCGATTGGCGCGCCCGCCGCAACCGTTAAGATGGCGGCTCCGCCCAAAGTAGTAGGCACACTCCGTGTGCCGTTGCTACTCTCAATCGCAACGGCACACGGAGTGTGCCTACTACTTTGAAGAGGCCCCGTGCCGGCCATGCGTTTTCTCCTGATGCCGATTCGCTCGAACAAGCAGGGAGTGCAGATCAACGTCGGCAAGGACGGCGACGAGTACAACGCGATCGTCAACACAATGCAGGCGCACCCGGACGACATGAAGGCTCTGGGCGTCCCGAGCGGCGGCGCGGTGCGCGTGAAGACCGAAGTGGGCGAAGCCGAGTTCGTCTGTGTCGAGGCAAAAGTACCGCGCGGACTGCTGTTCGTGCCCTACGGTCCGCCGACGTGTCAACTGATGGGCGGCGACACCGACGGAACCGGCATGCCGACTTCGAAGGGGTGGGACGTGGAAGTGGAGCCGATCGCCAAGACCCCACCCCAACCCCTCCCCCAAGGGGAGAGGGGCTAAGGACTACCGGACAAAACCGGATCGGATGAAGATGACGCAGGCCGCGAGCTGGCACCACCCGAGGTAGTATCGGGCGTTGCGGTCGAGTCGTCGCCCAACCCGACCGAACTGGGCGAAGAAGTTGTGACACCGTTCGACGGCGTT
>JAFKJJ010000443.1 GCA_017306025.1 Planctomycetota bacterium | reverse complement strand
CGCCGGGTACGACCCCGGACGCGCGGGCGGCGTTTGCCGTCTTACCAGTCGGTGCCGAGCACGTTACCGTCGGCCGGGGTCAGGGCGTTCTGCCAGGTGGCCTGGGTGACCCCGGAGGACAGCACGCGGACGCTCCCGTCCATCAGCAGAATGTTCACGACGCCGGAGTGGATGGCCTGGGACCGCGAGCGGTCGCACAGCTTGTCCGCCAGCCTCAGGTTGAACTGCGGCGGCAGGTTCCAGTTCGGATCGCCGGTGGTCAGCCCGACCTGCGGGTTCCAGTTCTGGTCGAGCCAGGTCACCGTCCAGTGGCGGGAAGCGTTCGAGCTGACCACCGCCGGGCTGGTGTTCGACGCCCCGTTGCACCCGCCCCACTGCTCGGCCAGGGCGATGGTGTTCGACGTCCCGTCCGTAATCGTCCCGATTTTATACGTCGAGAGCTTCTGGCTGTTCTGGGTCATGTTGCCGAAAACGGCGGCGTTCGCCCCGTAGCTGGTGGCGGCCCAGCCGGTGTTCACGCTCGACACGCCGTTGGTGATGGTCACGTCGGACGGGCAGACGAACCCGGTCATGTTCATGTTCTGGATCGTCCCGGACGCGACCGTCGCCTTGTAACTGTCATTCACGGAGTTGGCGGTGCAGTAATCGATCCCGGCCTTGTACACGGCGTCCTGCTCGATGAAGGGCAGGGCGCTGAAGTGCCACCAGCCGCCGTACGCCGAGAGCGGCGTACCGGTCGTCACCCGCTGGGAGTACAGGGGGATGAGCTTGTCCGAGTTGGCGCTCGCGTAGTTGTGGACGGCGATGCCCAACTGCTTCATCTGGTTCTGGCACTTCATCCGGGCGGCGGCCTCGCGGACCTTCTGGACCGCGGGCAACAAGAGTCCGATCAAGATGGCGATGATCGCGATCACGACGAGCAACTCGATCAGCGTGAACCCACGCCGATCGACACGGGGCTGCGAAACGGGCATTCGAGCCTTTCGGGAGAGAGAGGGAGAGAAAATGCAACGTCCACGACGGACGACATGCCGAGCGGAATGGAGAACCGCATCGGTACGTCGCAACCTAGCTCACCCGTGCAACGGCGGCAAGGTGGAAAATCGTCTGGAGTTCACCCGGTGTTGGATTCGCCGTGAGTCGTTATCTTTGGGCCTCGTCTGGGATTCCTCGGGCCGAGCTGGTTACGCGGGGATCGGTCCCGTCCGGGACGCAACAGCATCGGGTGAGCGCCAAACCAAAGAGGGTTGCCAGCGGCTGACCGATCGGTCAGAATCGGAGCTACCCGCCGCCCGCCCCACCCGCACGAAGCATCCATGCTCACCCGCCTCGTCCCCACCGCGCTCCTGGCGCTCGGTTTCGCCACACCCGCCACCGCTGCGGAACCTGTCAGCCTCACGCGGGAGGTCGTCCCGATCCTCACGAAGTTGGGGTGCAACTCGGGAACGTGCCACGGCACCCCGACGGGGAAGAACGGCTTCCGGCTCAGTCTGCGCGGGTACGACACCGCCCTCGATATCCACACGCTCACGCGGGAGGCGGGCGGACGGCGGATCGACCGCATCGCCCCGGACCTCAGCCTGATTCTCCAGAAGGGGACGGCCATCGCCGCGCACGAGGGCGGTCGACGGCTCGACCCCGACGGCGACCTCTACCGCCTCCTCCGCGACTGGATCGCACAGGGAGCGCCCGACGACCGCGACCGTTCCCCGCGGCCGACCGCCCTCGCCGTCACGCCGGCGCAGACGATCCTCGACGCGCCGGCTTCTTCCGTGGCGCTGAAGGTCGTCGCCGCCTTCCCCGACGGATCGAAGCGCGACGTCACGCGCTTGACGCGGTTCACGGTCAACGACGAACTCGCCGCCCGCGTCGGGGCTGATGGCACGGTCACCCGGTCGCAACCCGGCGAGGTCGTCGTGACCGCCGAATATATGGGGCTCATGGCGCCCGCGGTGATTCTGTTCCGCGACCCGAACCCCAACTTCCGCTGGCCCGATCCGGTGGTGCGGAACTACGTCGACGAGCACGTCTTCGCGAAACTGAAGGTGCTACAGATCGAGCCTGCTCCTCTCTGCACCGACGAAGAGTTCGTTCGCCGCGCGCACCTCGACGCGGTCGGCCGTCTGCCCACCCCCGACGAGGTCCGGGCGTTCCTCGCCGACAAAAACCAGAAGAAGCGCGAAAAGCTCATCGACGCGCTGCTGGAACGTCCGGAATTTGCCGACTGGTGGGCGCTCAAGTGGTCCGACCGGCTGGGGGTGAACCAGCGGTTCGTCGGGAAGATCGGGGCGGTGAAGTATCACCAGTGGGTGCGCGGGGCGATGGCCGCGAACGTGCCCGAAGACCAGTTCGCCCGAACGATCCTCACCGCGGCCGGGGCCAACTACTCGAACCCGCCGGCCGGGTTCTACCGCCGCCTCCGCAGCCCGGAGTTGCGGGCCGAGGAGATCGCGCAACTGTTCATGGGGGCGCGGGTGCAGTGCGCGAAGTGCCACAACCACCCCGGCGAGAACTGGACCCAGGACGACTACTACGGCGTCGCCGCGTTCTTCGCCCGCGTCCAGTACCGCGACGGCCCGTTCTTCGTCGGGATCTACGACAAGGAGGAAACCGTCCTGGCGAAGCGGGACGGGAGCCTCGCGCACCCGCGGACGGGGCTGGCGGTGAAGCCGAAGTTCCCGGGCGGGGCGGCCGCCGAGGTCCTGCCGAACGCGGACGCGCGGGCGGCGTTCGCGGACTGGCTCACCGCGCCTAACAACCCGTACTTCGCCCGGGCCGCGGCCAACCGCATCTGGTTCCACCTCCTCGGCCGCGGCGTGGTCGATCCCGTGGACGACCTCCGCAGTACCAACCCGCCGAGCGTC
>JAFKJJ010000442.1 GCA_017306025.1 Planctomycetota bacterium | reverse complement strand
TCTCCGGGCCGAGCAGGTCGCCCCGTCGAGCCAGCTCCTCGGTCGCGGCCTCGCGGACGGCGAACTGGTCCGACCCCAGGTCGTCCAGCCACCGTCGCACCTGCTCGGCCGACGCCGGCGGCAGGGCCAGGCGCTCTTTCAAAAGCGGTACCGCGGTGTTCGGGGTCGCAGCGAGGGTGACGATCGCCCGGTGGGCTGCGGCCGCGTCCGGACCGGTCAGGGCCGCCCAGAGTTGGGCCGCCGTGGGGCGGTCGGCCGGCGCCGGTTTCTGCGGCGTGGAGACGTCCCACACCAGCGCCGTGCTGTCCATGCTCGACGAGGCGAGCCGCCGCCCGTCCGGGCTGAACGCGACCGCCAGGACGGCGCTGCGGTGCCCGGCGAACCGGTACCGCTCCCGCGCGCCGGCGACTTCCCACACCCGCACGACCCCGTCCGCTCCGGCCGAAGCGATGGTGCGCCCGTCGGGTGCGAACGCGAATTCCTGAAACGCCCACCCGTGCGACTGTCCGTCCAGCGGCAACAACTCGGTTCCGGTCGTGACGTCCACGAGCCGGATTCCGGCCTTCGGCTCCGCGGACCCCACGGCGAGAAGGCGCCCGTCCGGCGACAGCGCGACCGGCGGCCGGAGCGGAGCTCGCTTCTTCTGACCCGCGGAGGCGGGCGGCCACGTCCACTCGCGCCCGTCCGCGAGCGACCAGACGGTCACCCGCCCGGCGGCCGTGTCGAGCGCGGCGAGCGAGCCCTCGACGGCCGAAAACGCTAGGCTGTCTGCGGAACACCGGCCGGAAAATTTCTTCACCTCGCGACCGGTCTCGCGGTCGCACAGGCTGACGGCGTCGGCGGAAGCGACGGCGAAGTGCTTGCCGTCCGGTGCGAGCGCGACGGCCCGCGTTTCGGCGGGCAGTCGCAGTTCCGGCCTCGCCGTACCAGTATCAACAGTCCACTGGGCGATGCGTTCCGGCGGCTTCGGCGGGAGTTCGGTCAACGCTCCGAGCGCGGCGGACAGCGCCCCATCGGGAGCGAAGTCGAAGCTCCACACGAGTTGGCGCGGCGGCACCTCGAACCGGCGCCGGGGGCGCCCGTCGGCCGCGTCCCACAACTGCACCCTTGCTCCCGCGGCCTCGCTGAAAGAAGCCGTGACCAGGGCGGTTCCGTCGCGGTTGAAGCAGACGGGGTGAATGAATCCGTCCGGCATCCCGGCCGCCGCGCCCAGCTCCCGGCCCGTCGCGAGGTCCCAGACGCCGACCCCGAACGGCCACGCGGCCGCCACGCGGGTGCCGTCGGCCGAGAGCCGGTAGGCGGTGGACCACGCGCTCTCGACCGACTTCACTGCGGACTTCGCGCGACCGGCGGCCGCGTCCCAGTGCCGCACCCGTCCGCCACTGACCTCGACCAGCGTGCCGTCCGGCGCGAAGCCGGCGAACGCGTGCGGATCGGCGTCTTCCGCGAGTCGATGCCGCTCGGTCCCCTTGTCTGTATCCCAGACGCGCAGCCGCCGATCCTGGCCGACGGTGGCGAGCAGCTTTCCGTCCGGCGAGAAGGCCACGGAACTGACGGCTTCGCGCTCCGTCCCGGCGACCAGCGCGTGCCGCTTGGTCCCGGTCGCAACGTCCCAGACGCATACGTCCGTCGACCGCGACCACGTCCACGAGGCGAGCGACTTCGAGTCGGCCGAGAAGGTGAACCGGCACCCGCGGTCGGGCAGGGTGCGAACGACGGTGCCCTTGTCCGCGTCGAGCAGACGGATCTCCCGTCCCACGTCGCCGCCGCAGGCGATCAGCCGGCCGTCGGGAGACAGCTCGACCGTTCCGGGGCCGGCGAGCTTGGCCGGGGCTTTCCACAGGACCTTCGGCAGGGCCGCCGACAGGTCGAAGGCCCACACTTCGCTGGCCCCGACGGCGACGAGCCGCTTCCCGTCGGGTGTGGCACTTACGGCCCAGCACGAAGAGGGCGCGTCGAGCTTGCGGACCTCGCGTCCCGTGTCCGGCTCCCAGAAATGGATCGTGTCGCCGCCGTGAGCCGACACCAGGGCCTTTCCACCGGGGCCGAAGGCCACGCTCGACAACCCGCCGGGGTTGCCGGTGCGGAAGCGGAGCGTACCGAGCCGTGTGACCGCCCCCGCGGGCAGCGGGTCGCCGAACCGGTCGGCAGGCGGACCGTCCCCGACGGAAGGGGAGGCGGTCGCGGCGCGCGGCGCGGGAGCATCAGGGGGAACCGCGGCCGGTCGCTGGGCCAGGAGCGCGCTCCCGACGATCGCGCACAGGGCCGGGACCAGCACGAGCGAACACAGCTTCAACCGCACCCAGCCGGACGCCCGCGTCACCTCCAGGGCGAGTTGTGCCGCCACGGTATCGGACGGCCCGCCCGCGGCGACGGCGAGGGCGAGGGCGGTGGTGTGGGCGAACAGGCCGCTCGGGGCCGCCGCCGTGACCGGAACGTTCCCGAGCACCGCCGCCAGCACGCCCGCCGTGACCGCGACCCCGCGGCGCGAGAGGCGGTCGCGCAGGAGCTTCAGAGCCTGTTTCAGCCGGTGTGCCGCCGCGCGGTCGGTGACCCCGAGGATGCGCCCGATCTCGGCCTGCGTCTTTCCTTCCAGGTAGTAGAGCGTGAGCGGCACGCGGAGCCGCTCGGGCAGGGCGGCCACCTCTTCGGCGACCGCCGCCCGCAGCTCCTCGTCGGGTTGCGGATCGCCCGTGCCGGCCGCCGCGCGCTCGACCAGCCGGCGCTGGGCCGCGTCCCGGCGCTGGGCGGCCTTTCGGGCGTTCAGGGCCACCTCGCAGGACACCTTTTGGAGCCAGCCGGCGACGGACTCCGGCCGGACCTCGCCGGCCTTCCGCGCGAGCGCGATGAACGTCGCCTGAAAGGCGTCCTCGGCGTC